>CAWHSP010000031.1:0-26349 GCA_963831865.1 Candidatus Bathyarchaeota archaeon
GTCCTGAGGAAAAATCCGAGGGGAATACCTGGGCATGGTGCAACCGAAAATAGACCAAGTAACCCGTGAAGTTCTGGAGAAAATCACTCCCACACCAGCAGACAGAGCCAAAATGGAGGCTCTAGCTAAAGCGCTTGAGCTTAAGGTTTCAGCCGCATGCGAGGAATTCGGTGTTGAAGCCATTGTTCGGGTTGAGGGTTCACTGGCTAAGGATACTTGGTTGCAAGGAGACCCCGACATTGACGTCTTTATGCGGTTGCCCGCGACGGTGCCGCGTAAATCCCTTGGGGAAATTGCCTTGAAAATCGCTCGAAGAGCCACTGAAGGATCAAAGCAGATTGAACGTTTTGCCGAGCACCCTTACCTAGAAGCCTTCATTGATGGGATACGATTGAACATTGTGCCCTGCTACGATGCACTGCCCTGGTGAATGGTTAAGCGCGACAGACCGCACGCCCTTTCACACAGACTACGTCAACGAGCACTTGAACAAAACGTTGCGGGGTGACGTTCGACTACTCAAAAAGTTCATGAAAGGCATAGGCGTTTATGGAGCGGAGATAAAAATCGGAGGCTTCAGCGGTTACCTTTGCGAGCTTTTAGTTCTACACTTTGGATCTTTTAGCAAAACGTTGCAGGCATTTGCCCAGCACATGCCGCGACGGGTAATCGACATCGAAGGCTATTACTTCAATAGGCAACGGGACTTGGAACTCCTCTTTCCCGAACCCCTAATTATAATCGACCCCGTTGACAAAGCAAGAAACGTAGCCTCCGCCGTTCAACCCCAAAAACTCCACACGTTCGTCGCTGCAGCCCGAGCTTTCCTGAAAGAGCCAAGCGCCGAGTTCTTTTCCCCACTGAAAACCCACCCGCTAAGCGTTGAAGAATTGCGCGAGACGCTGAAGAACCGCGGTTCAACGCTGATTTTTCTAGCTTTCCCCAAAATCGAAGCAGTACCCGACGTACTTTGGGGTCAGTTGCACCGCACACGAAAAGCGCTCCGAAAACAACTTGAACTGGCAGACTTCGAAGTCATGCGGGACACAGTTTGGAGCGAAGACAACTCTGCTGACTCGATTTTCGTTTTTGAGCTTGAAGCTCAAATTCTACCCGCTACTAAAAAACATCTGGGCCCGCCGTTGGAGTTCCAGAAAGAATGCGAGAGTTTCCTGGAGAAGTACTCAGCGAGTCGTGACCTGGTGGCTGGACCTTTTATTGACGGTGGCCGTTGGGTAGTTGAGCTGCCTCGAAAACTCACCGACGCCGCCGAATTACTCAGGACAAAACTTCGTTTCGGGGGCAGAGACGTTGGCGTGGCCGAACTAATCGCAAAAGCTCTGCACGAAAACTTTTTGATATTAGTTGGCGAAGAAGTGACAGAACATTACATCTATAACAATGGGTTTGGGGAGTTCCTGACTGGCTTTCTCTCTGGGAAACCTTTCTGGCTCGAAACAAAAACTTGACGTTAGCTAAGTTGATTGCTTCAGTTTCTCATCCAACCTGAACGTCTAATTAAAGAAAATTTATTTCAAGCATATAGCAAATGCTCCGATAACCAGGGTGAGAATTGCTACATTTTAGACAATTGCTTTTAATTTGGACCATGTTATTTAGATTCTATCTCGCGAATTCGTTTCGAGCTCTGAGGCTCCAAGGACCAACGAGGGGAAACAAGCAAGTTGAGCGGCAACAGTTACAGTTCAGCGTTTTCAAACAAGGGTACGGAAGGTAGTCGTGCGGGTTTTAATTTGCCATCGATAGATGCTTCTGGGATTGCTGAGTATATCCGCTTCGATTGTTGTCCGCGTTATTTTAAACTCAGATTCGAGGGTGATGGCGAGGAAAAAAGTCGTAAGTGGCCTGAGGCCTTTAAGCCGCTGAGCCCATTGCTTTACGGCGCAGGTAGACAACTTGAAGCCGAGAAAGTGGCAGAGCTGAAAGAGAAAGCTGCAAACTATTATGATTTGACCTCCATCGATACGCGCCACTTAACCTGGGACCAAGCTTGGGAAAAGTCTTTGGAAATACTTCAGGAAGTTATTGAAAGCCAGCTTTCAACTCACGATGAGAGCGATTCAAAACCTGTTTTGCTTTATCAAGTTCCCATGACTGGACATGTCGGCGTTTGGGATCTTAAAGGTCGCGCAGACCTTATTGCAGTTTGGCCCTGCAACAATGGCAAGGTAAAAGTGAGGATTTTTGAGATCAAAGCCTCATGGAAAGAGCAGACGGCTCACCGAATTCAGGTTGCAATTTACGCACTGCTGCTTTCCCAGGGATTATGCAATTTCTCTTCGAGGGTTGACTTCGAGGGTGGGGTGATTAACAAAGAATCTGATTTGGAGAAGCTCGATTCTGAGAGTCTTCCGAAGTTCAAACTTGAACCACTTATCCAAGATGTTGAAAGGCTCCTTTGCAAAGAGGGCGAGCTTCACAGAATTCATCAAACATCGCTTTCAAAAGTCGAGTATCAGCTTTGCTGGAGATGCGACAACTGCGGATTCAACGAATGCTGCATTATCCGCGCTATAGAGAACGAGAGCGTTGCCCTGCTTAATCTAAGTCGGGGCGAGCAGAACGCACTTGGGCTATATGGTATTGAGCGATTGGAAGACCTTGCAAAGTTGAAGTTTGTACCTGACGCGAGTGTTCAACGTCCTTACAATTTCAAGGAAATCCCTTCTCGAGATGCAGAAAAAGTCAAGACGCTTTCAACCGATCTGGTTATCGGACCCAAAATTGACAAGATAGTGCAGCGTGCTCAATTCATGCTTGGCGGAATACGGCCGGATAGTCCGTTTGTGAACAAGAGTAAGTGGATGCCCTGGTTAACTGGAACTGGCTATGGCAGTCTCCCCGAGGACAGCGCCTTCGAAGGTGCAGAAACATCTCTTTTGTTTAGGCCCGATTCGATGGTTCGCGTGTACTTCCATATTCAATGGGACTACATGCTGGATATTCTTACTTTGGTCAGCGCTCGGGTAAGCTGCACCCGCTATCACGGGGATTCGATTAGCATATCCAAGATTATCAATAGTCTTCCAGATAATCGGGAACAATGCGTAAACGAAGAAAGAACTATGCTGGAGGCTTTTTTCGCAGAAGTGACCAAAGCAATAACTAAAATTGCCACGGAAGTTGGAAGCCCAGATGAGGCTCCAATTCACCTTTATTTCTATACACAGCATGAGCGTGATGTGCTTATGGAGGCTGTGCGGCGTCAGCCGTCGCTGATGAGTGCTCGAGCGGTGCGAGACCTGCTTGGTCTAAGGCAGGCAATAGACCAGCCTATGTTCTCTATTGTTCAAAATGAGGTCTTAATGAGGAAAGCAGTCGGGTACCACAGTACTGGGCTTCTGCCTGTTCTTGAGCAGTGCGGTTACTTTGACAGAAATCAATGGATGGCTACACGCTTGGACGGGTCCCTGGTAGATCTTCGAACGGTTTTCCGTGACGGCTTCTTCAATTACTCCTTGCCGTACAATAGAAATCCAGATGGTTCAATTTCGTTTGTACTCGGAGTCGAAGATGACCGACGAAAAGATGGATATTATCCAGCGCGTGCCCGGTTTGGAAATCAAATCCCAATCGAGTACGTGTGGGCTGCAAAAGGACGCCTAGACAACAACGACGAGAAAGGCTACGCTAAAGTCTTGGTTGAAAAGCGTATGTGGTGCGATTACCCGCATAAAACAAGACGAATTAGCGACGAAGAGCTAACCCTGATGGGCGCAAAACTTTGCTTGGCTCTTGCGCACATAGAACGGTCATTGACCGATGCGGAATAGACGACTTGGCAAAAAACCCATAGCCGTTCCCAAGATTGCTGAGTTCACGTTGGGACCGGCAACTCTGGAGAGAAGCTGCAGGGAATTCCTTGACTTGGAGTACTTTGCGAAGCGCCAAGACATGTACCAGCATTATGCGTTGTTGCCTTACCAACGGGTGGCTTCTGGCAGATCAGTAATTTTTGAGTGCACAGGCGCAGAGCAGAGTGAACGCGAGTTTGTTGGTTCGCGGAAGACTGGTCTACGAGGGCATTGGCTTGCCGAAAGTGGATTGCGTTGCCAACGCTTGCAGACTCAAAGGGTCTGATGGGTCAAGCTCGGGCGATTGGCTGGTTGTAACCGAAGTTAAGCGTAATGAACAGGGATTGTTTGAGGAAGCTCAGGAACGATCGCCTTCGGAAGTCGAGAAATCCGCACGCGTAATCGTCGACAAAGTTGACTTACGCAAAATGGAGCTAGTCATTAAGGTAGTTAGTTGGCCAAGCGGCAAAAGCAGAAAGTACAGTGCCTGGCATAATCTGCCCACCATCGACCCAGAGAAAGCTAACAAGCCGCTACATGCAGCTTTTTGAGGTGGGGCGAACCTACATATTAGATGAGTTAGCCGACGATATCATCTCTGAGAGGGCTGCCAAATGCCTCGATTACACTGACAGCAACGCACTGTACCGCTTGTTATCATGGGTTCTTATCAGGCAAGAATGAACCTTCTAAACATGTTGGCTTATCTAAAGAGACTGCTTCGAAGTTCTTGCGTTGGGTTGGCAGCAGGAGTTTTCCTCCAAAACCTGAGCAAAACCGTTTTATCGAACGTGTTTTCGGTTCAGAACAAATCGTTTTGCTTCAGGGTCCTCCGGGAACAGGCAAAACTGAAACTTTGCAGCTGGCTGTGCTGGCTCATTTGGCCGCGCATAGAGCTTCGAGATGTCGTGTGCTGATGGTTGCACCTACTCACAAAGCAATTCACGAGTTCGTAAGCAAGTTGGCTAAGACTTGGAGAAGTTACTGCGAACAAGGGTGCAATGATTTAGCTGATCTTAGAATTTACCGCGTTTTAAGCAGTAACGCTTCCTCCGCCAAAGCTATTGATGGGGTCACATTACGTTAATTATAATGAGGATGAAGTCGCCGTAAAGGAATTGAGAGATTGCTTGGTAAATCAGGAGAAACTTGTCTCAGACGGTTCCGATTTGAATCCTCTGCTTCTGTGCGTAACTCCTCCAGGCATGTACGGATTAATGAAGAAAATCGGCGAAGGCGAACCTCCATGGGGCGAAGGCTTTTTTGACTTACTCGTCGTGGATGAAGCCAGCATGATGCGGCTTCCTGAACTAATCCTTTCAGGAGCTTTCATAAGCAAGAACGCTCAGATTCTTGTTGCTGGCGACCATCGGCAGCTGCCTCCGATAATGGCACATGACTGGGAAAAAGAGGACCGGCGAACTATTGAGGAAATGGCTTCGTTCTTGTCGGCGCAGGATTTCCTCCGCTTGCTTCGGCAAGAAGACCTAGGTATTGAACATGTTGAGTGCCAGCACAAGGCGATATTCCGGCAGAGAGGCTTTGCGAAACCCACCGATGCCATGAGGTCGTCGCAGACTTCCTAAAGGAATGGGTATACCACAAAGACGGAATTGATTTTCGATCTGACCAAAAGGCGCTCCTGTCAGCAGTGAATCCAGCTACTGAAGCATTGAAGGTTGCGTTAAAACCTGAGAACGTATTTGTTCTTAATTGTTCATGACGAAACGGAGAGCTTCCAATCCAACCCGATAGAAGCCAAAATCATCGATGCTTTAGTCCGGAACACGTCAATCGGACAGTCTAGGCATAGTTACGCCGCACAACGCCCAAAGAGGACTTGTGAAGAACATGCTCTCGCAAGGCTACGAAAACGTTAGAGTAGACACGGTTGAAAGGTACCAAGGCGGCGAAGCAGACTTCATAATTATCTCCTCCACTGTAAGCGACCCTGACTACGTTCGAAGCGAAAGCGACTTTCTGCTTAATCTGAACCGCATAAACGTGGCTATTTCACGAATGAAAAAGAAAATCGTGATTGTTGCTAGCAAATCAATTTTCCAGTTTATGCCCCAAGACGCCAAAGACTACGACAAAGCGCTTCTATGGCGAGGCATTGCACAAACGGTAGGATTCACGGCAAACGGAAACCCCGCAGTGGAAGGGAACTCTTATCTGATTTTCTAGGAAAAACGGCTTCTGAAGTCAAAATCGAAGTTTACGCTAAATCTTAAAAAATAATCCGAATTGTTCGGTTATTTGGGCAAGCTTCGACTATAAAGCCCACGTGAGACGATAGCTCCCATAAATTATGCTCATTTTTCCATCACAAATCTTTTTCCACTCATCGAAATTTGACATTTCCGTCCAAACCGATGATTTGACATGTCAATGGGTTAACAGAAATTGTGGCAACAAGAAAATAAAGAAGAAACAGCAAGAATGTGCTGTGACCAGTTTCTTTAGGGGAAATTTATGTGAAGCCGAGTTTATACGTTTTAAAAAGGGATTTAGGCAGGAATTCTGAAAATCCGAAAACAGAGGTCCATTTCGTAATCATTGATTCAGAGGCATCCAAGGACTACCCTTTGAATTTTGTTTGCGTGCTACCGCAGGGTCAAAGCTTAGTTAATGGGCATTCAACTTTTAGGAAAATCTTTGGTGAAGACAGTGTACCCGTAGCTAGGAGACTCTTGTCCAAGTCATTGCGAAAGGAAAGTGATTCGGAAATTAAGACAGAAGTCGGAAAGCGTTTGAAAACTGCTTGCCCCGAAAAATGTTTTAAGGCCAGATGTCGAGTTTGCGGTAACCTCTTTAGGCCTAAACGTTTTGGACGGCATTACCAAAAGAATTGCCAGGATTGCAGGTCACGCATACTCGTAAGTCCACAATAGCCACGAGTATAACTGGTTTAAGAGGAATTTCTTTGGTTATCTTCTTCGTCTTTTTTTGGGAAAGTGTAAAGTCGTTTTCTTTCGGCTTTTGCTGTTAAACCTAAACGTTGGAAGTTCCCTTTCACCTAAAGTGCGGCTTTCTTGAGAGGGTGATTTATTTGGTTGCCGTTTCTTCTCCAGCCGCAGAATTGCCATCTCTTTCTTGGCTTGGCTGCTTCCAAGCGGGGTTCTTGCCGGAGTTCCAGGGCAGTTGTGGTTTTCTGGGAGTCTGTGTTTGAGGCAGAAGTAAGTTTGGCAGTAGCTGCATCGGAAAGGAAGCTGAATTTCTTCGTCACATTGACCGCACTTCATAGCTTGACGGTTCTCCTGTTACAAGACACTAAATAGGTTCGCATATTCAGGAATATTCAGATTATCGTTGTTTATTTTGGTTCGCGTTTCATAGTTTTAAAAGGTTCATGTCCCTTTAAAAAAACTCAAATAGCTGAAACGAAAACGTTACAATGTGACTCTACTGTGATTACCATTGAAGGAATCAAAGTAAAGGCCAAAAGTATTCCAAAGAAGCAACTCGTCTTGGCTTGGAAAACGCTCACTCAGAAACCTTTTCCAAGGGTTAAGGCTCTTCAATTGAAAGATGACGATTTTAACCGTGTTGTAACTTTGAGGCGATGCGAAGAGGATGAACTTCGCGAACTCAAGGAATGGGATACGATTCTCACAACTGAAGAGACCGATGCTCTTGTATTCAACGTTGACGAATCAACTGGTTCTGACTATGTTATTCTGGTTCGCGAGAACCCTTATCATCGCCTTGAAGAAATTCTTGAACACGAGTTAGCTCACATTGCCAAAGGCGACCTGTAGACCTCTTTTTCCTAAAATATGGCCGCTTGCAGAATGTTTTTCTTAGATGGATGCAATTTGCTCTGCTTAAGTTAATGTTTTTCCATCAAGAGTCATTATGTACCCAGAACAACCATAACTATGTACCGCTTTCTCAATAATGTAATTTTGATTGAACTTGGTTACTAATGATTCGTACGAAGTTTTGGGTGGTGCAGAACGTGTTTTTGAGGTTGACTTGAAGCTTCCTGGGAATCCGCCTTCTCCCAAAGAAATCCTCAAAGGTTTACTAGTGTTGATGAAGAAAATTGGTCGCTGAGGATCTCATTGTTCATGCAATAGGCTGAAGCGATTAGTGTATTCACTAGTGAAACATCATAGTCTTAAATATGATTATAACAGAAGTCTCTTGCGGCTTTTTGGAGGTGAAATGTTGACGGAGAAAATTCCTGCAAGGAAACTTCCCGACATCAAAATATCGAAAGAGCGAATGGAAGACTTGAAGACAATATCTGCGATGACGAAGATATTGCTGAGGATGCTGACTTGACAAAGAAAATCGCTGAAGCATTTCTGATGTCAACGCAAGTTGACCCTAAAGACAAGGTTGTGGCTCAAGTCGAACTTAAGGAGAGAGTTACGAAACTCGTTGCGGACAAACTTAGGGAGATTCCAGCCGACAAGATTGCTACCCTCTTCCCGTACTGGTATCCGATTATTATTCAGTACTGGATTCCACGCTATTGGATACCGTACCAAGTATACTTGTGGGAACCTTATGCAGGACAAATGTAGAAGAACAAATCAATTGGAAGGTGGTAAATTGTGACTCAGGAAAAACGGGATAGAATCCAAGAAAACGAGTATGATTCACCAGGCATTGGAACTGTTTCTCCCCTCAGATCTAAGTATGCGGGAGACCTAGAAATTGACCTTGTTGAAAAAGTCGGCGGTATTCTTCAAGAAAAAGGCTTAATAGGTAACAATTGGGCTCAGCCGGTTCAGAAACCGTTAACTATTAAGCTTCAAGACTACATCGGAAAGCATCCAGTTCGAAGGCATAGCAGTCATTGGGTGAGAGGTTCTTCGCAAATAGCTATCCTTCATCCTGAAACATATTTACCCTTTTTTTTGAACCCAATAGGTTCAGATGTTTGCGAACTCTGCGACGGCGAACATAGTGTAAGAGATATAATTGGTGACCTCAAAACGGAGTGGCCATCCATGCCTGATAAAATCATAATTAAAGATTTGCTCAAATTTTTGCTACTGATGGAAGAACTTGGTCTCATAGAGTTTAATGAGTGATTGCTATGAAAGTTATGCTGATTAATCCTTCGTATTGGACGGGAAACAAAAAACCTCTTGGTTACTTTAGCTTATCTAGCATTCCTCTTGGATTGTGTTATATTGCAGCGGCGTTGAAGTTAAAAGGAATTCAGTCGAAAGTTCTTGACATGAACATCGCAGAAACTTCAATGGATCAGTTGAAGGAAAAACTAGCCCAGAATAGTCCTGATGTTGTGGGAATCACTTGTTTCACGTGTAACTATTCAAATGCGGTGTTGGTTGCTCAAGCGGTTAAAGCTTGGAACCCCAAAGTTTTTGTGGTAATGGGAGGCGTTCATGCAACTTTTATGCACTCGGAGATATTGCAGTCGGTTCCGGATGTTGACGCTGTTGTTCGCAACGAAGGCGAAGCTACATTGGGAGATCTTGTGAATGCGCTTGAAAAAAAGGCCTCGCTTAATCAAGTCAAAGGGTTGACTTACCGCGAAGGCGCTTTGATTCTGTCCACACCCGCCCAAAGTAGACTTGAGAACCTAGATGAATTACCTTATCCAGCTTTTGACCTCTTGGAGCCAACAGTGGAAGATTATATAAAACTTTATGGAGTTAGAAACTTTCCAATAATTACGACCAGAGGATGCCCTTTCGAATGTGCTTTTTGCTCAACCTCTGCGTTTCATGGTCGCAAGTATCGTACTGAAAAACTTCTCTCGTGGTTGACGAAATTGAATATCTTATTGGTAAATACAAGATTGAAAACATCTCATTTGTAGACGACAATTTCACCATGCAGAAAGACCGCGTTATAGATCTCTGCAACGAGATGAAAAAGCGCGGCATCTCAATCAAATGGGGCTGCAGTAGCCGCGTGGATCAGCTGCCTGAAGACCTCTTAAAAATTATGGTTGACGCTGGATGCAATAACATCTTCTTCGGAATTGAATCAGCCTCTCAATCGGTTCTTGATTTCATCAAAAAGGGGTTCTCGGTTCAACAGGCCAGAGAAACGGTGAAGCTGTGCGAGAGACTCGGGGTGAAGACACATGTTTCTTTCATAATTGGGCTTCCCGGAGAGAATAATGAGTCTTTAGAAGAAATGATGCGTTTCATTGACGAAACAAAGCCTTCTGGCAGAGTTCTGCCTAATGTTCTGGATATTCTTCCTGGAACTGATCTCTATTGCAGGACAGACTATTATTTTCCTGGAAAAGCATTGCTTGAAGACGCGGACGTTACGAAATCCCAGATAGAGATGCTTCTTAAGTTCTATCAAATAAACTTTAAGATTCAGGAACTTTTCAGGGTGACTCCCCCGAATATCGAGATCGAATATTAACCATTCGAACATAGGAATACTCAGGTTACGAAGTTCAGAGGTAAAAAAAACATTGTACTCGAAACTGAAATATTTGCTATTTAAACTTGACTAACGCTATAGCTAAAATAAGATAGTTTTCGGCTGGCAATTTTCATAAAATTGAAAACCGATAAAAGTTTTTCAATAACTTGAGACTGAGAAAAACCAATACCTTCTTGCAGTGTACTAGTGCGTTAGTTGGTGTTTTTATTCTTTTTAGTCCATCTGTTCATATCTCTTTTCGTATATTTCTTCAAAACTGCTTTGAAGGCATTGTCCAAATCTATGTGGTAATAGTTTGCGATGCAAACCAAGCTAAAGAGCACATCGGCGAGCTCTAAGCCCAAATCAGCGTTGTCTGGTGCGCGTTTTTTCTTGAAACCTTCTCGGTCGTTTATTTCTCTTGCTAACTCGCCAGTTTCTTCAACCATGGCTGCCAGCATCGACAGAGGCGGCCAGTAGCCTTCTTCAAACTGGCCAATCCAATCATCCACAGCCTTCTGAATGCCGCTTAACGGTTTATGCTTTGATTCCAAATGGACTTTCACCACCAAAAGTTTGATTCCTGTTGCTTTTAACGGTACCTGAAAAGAGTTTGGTAGCAGCTTTCAGTTGAGTGCTAATTTGCAGTTCAATCTGCATTTCAAGCTATTCGAGATGCTGAAATTCCGAATTTGTATATTTTGCCATTTTGGTTCGTTTTGGAGATTTAGTATGTTTGGCAGGATGCGCGAAAGTCGTGCATTCTTCTCGGAAACTCGCTTATCGTCCATAATTGGTCGTAGGCTTCTTGTTTAGGATCCGCGTTTTGGATGAAGGTGACAAAGTTTTCTGGGACGATTAGGATGAGATAAAAAAATTCTCCATAGTTCTTCCTGAATACGTGAAGCTTACCTAGATACTCCTTCAGATCATCCCATACTCCATGCGGCTCCATGAGCACTTTTTTGTTACTAAACTTTAGTGACAAGAGGAAATCTGGGGTATATGGAGGAGTAATAGCAACTATCCCGTGCTCCTTTGCCCACCAAAACTGAAGCGGCTCGAACTCGAACCTGACATTGTTTCTTATCAAGAAATCCGCAACTGGCAGCTCCAGTTGGCTTTGGGCGCCTATGTTAAAGTCGCAGGAAAATCTGCTAAAGTGCCGCCTCTCAACTAGGAAGCGAATAGGCCAAGTTCCAATTTTGTGGTATTTGTCGAGCAGAAAATGTAAGTGTTCTTTCCAAGAATTCTTTGTTTAGGTCAAACCCGTTGAGCCATTTGCCAAGTAGGAAAAAGGGGAAATCAACTTTGGCTGGATCTTCAGGGGACAGCGATTGGGCGTATTTGTTAAGTGCTTTTTGGATTGTTTCCATTGTTTCTGGTTTTTCCCATAGTTTCGTAGTTTCTTCCTTTGACTTTAGCGTTTGTGCGAGTTTGTTGTCTATTAGCTCTCTGGCAGCAACCACGCGTAATGTTGGATTTGTTAAAGGTACCATTAGATCTTTCGGATTGAAGTCAAATAGCCCAAGGTCCGGGTGTTTCCTGACCATCCAAAGTATGTAAATCCAAAATTTGCCTCTGTGCCGTTTGTCAGTTTTGTAAATTTCACAGAGCTCTTCAAACAAGTCAGTTGGCGTTTTGCCGGCTAAGATCATTTTTTTGACGTGTTCGACTAGGTCCCCTTGGGCTTTTTCCTGTACGAAAGTATTAACTTCGCAGATTATTTTCGGAATCTCGTTTTTTCTTGGACCCATCTGGTCGAAAAACTGAAAGCTGTTTTCGCATTTTTGTGTTTCCACTTCGAGTGTTTTGGGGTCTTTTATGTTGTAGAGTCCTGGTCCAAAGACGTCGTGGAAATCATCTAGTAATATGCGGACGTTTCTCGAATTCCCCGTGACTTCAGAATCGAACAAGGACACTGCCAAGAGAAAATACTTTGCTGCTTCCTTCTTCGCTGCATTGCTTTCGATTGGCATAAACCATAGGGGCGGTTCTAAGAAGACATCCAAACCAATATCCGTCATTTTGCTGTAAACATTCACAAATTCCTTGATCAGAAAATCAAGATGCGCGTCGTCATCCATATGGTTTAACATATGTTTACTTGTTAATTGGTTTTCCCATTTATATTAAAGTGCCCTGATCTGCCAACATTGAGAACTTAAAGTGCTAGGAAAAACGTTTGAACAAAAATCTCTGAAAACCTAAAAGGTATAGTTCTGAAGGTGAACGATAACAAAAAGAAAATAGGTTTTTGAAATAAGTAAGCTAATTTGTTAGCTTAATATCGGCGCGGTGGTCTACGTTTCGCGTAACATTCGCGGCAATACACTGGCCTGCTACCGTCTGGCTTGAAAGGAACGTCACATTCTTTTCCGCAGTCGGCGCATGTTGCCTTGTGTGATTCTTTGTTATACATTTAGTTTTCAACTCCTTCTACTATCTGTGCAGATGACTTTAAGCACAGGGTCCTTACTTGTCACCGCATGGTATAACCTTATGCTATTCTACTCCAGTTTTTGCATGTAAAAGAAAGCTAATTTGCAAAATTTCATAAGCCACTAAAGAACATATTGAGTCATTACAAAAGGGTGATGTTCTTGGAGTTTGCAGTTAACTACAGGCTAAGCGACGACAAGTCAAACGTGAAATCTTTAGGGGAAGCGAAAGCTGTTCTCGACGAGAAATACCTGACTCTGTTTGTCGCGTTTGGAGAGCCGATGATATTCTCTTATTCCGACATTATCGGAATTTCTGATCACGACTACAAGGTTGACCTGTTACTTACCTCCAAAGGAAAAGCTGAATCTGTGGGGCTTAGGATACCAGTACGAAGATTTCTTGTTTCAATTGTTTAAGCTTCGCAACGAGCTTCTGCTCAAGTATTTGCTTATGGAAGAATCCCTTCTTCAAGCAGGGTTTGAAGCACGGTTCACAAGGCTTGATTGCAGACGGGACAATGGATCAAGCCGGAAACTGTGAGATTCGTCTCTACGATACCGCGTTGGTGGTTCTTCCGCAGAAAGGCGAACCGATTCGGCTTCCATATTGCTACATTTCTCAAGTAAACAAGACAGACTATAAGCTTTCAGTAACCAGCGAGTTTGCGGAGAAAATAGAGTTTTCAATGCTCGGAGAAAAATTTGACCCCTTCGCAAAAGCCTTCTCGGACGCTTTCAACAAAATGATGCTCAGGACAACAGAAAACATCAAAGAACTCATCCCCGACGACGACCCCTCCGTCGTGCGCAAACTTGCAGCTTTGATGAAGGATGGGCGAGCCGCCGAAAGAAAAGATATCGAACCCCTGTTGCCCGATTTCTGGCGCCGCTTAGCAAAAAGAATCGAAGAAGCGGGCATTGGCGCAGAATACGCCTTTCTGGATTCACGTGCGGCAAAGGAACAGGTGTGTGTCGGGTTAAAGCGCGGACTCATGGGTGATTTAACAGGCTCCTATACTTGGCTCCTGTTTCCGCTTAACAATGCCGGAACTAGCAGGTTAAGCAACGCAGTTGCGTTAGAAGCATTCGTCACCCAAAGCAACAAGCAAGAAAACGAAAAACCGGGAACGGCAACTGAAAACTTGGAACCAGAAGAAAAAAGCGAACAAAACTCAACCGAAGACCAAGCATCCGCCGCGGCAGGTGCCACTTACTTCTTCAGGATAATGGGACGAAAAGAATACGCACAAACCAAAGACGAAGATTTGACTAGGGAACTGGAGAATTTCATCAAGACTATTAATCGCTTCATGATTGATATAAACTTCAGAAGAGAACCCATATTCCTCTCCGAAGATCAGCTTGAAAGCCCCAAATACGTTCAATATCGGTTTGCCATCGCAAAAATGCCTTCGCTCAAGGTTTTGAGAAGTCTGTTCATCGGAAGAGTGATTCACTCGTCACCCGAACAATGGACCAGCGATGTTACTAGCTTATTAGCCTTTAACGCTAAAAGCTTGGATGATACAGAAAAATGGAAGAAAGGAGACTCTTGAAATGCCAGGATACAAACACCCTTGCAAGTACTGCGGAAAACTTGTCTCATCAGACGATAATGTATGCCCGTTTTGCGGGAAAGTCAACCCTGTCGGACCCCAACGATGCCCTAAATGCAGAAACCCAATAGAAACCGGACAAGTCAAATGTAGCAACTGCGGCCTATCACTACAAATTAACTGCCCTCACTGCGGAAAACCAACATTTTTCGGAGACTACTGCCAAAACTGCAGTCAAAGGCTAACGGTTGTCTGTCCAAAATGCAAAACCGAGCAGCCGCCTCTGGGAGAGAAATGCATAAAATGCGGTAAACCCTTAAACATAATGGAGAAATGAGAAAATGCCACTTCAACCTTTTACTCGAAACTACGCAGACAACAGCACCGAAGCTGGATTCCAATTTACCTTCAATGTGCGACATATGCAACGACGGCTACAAAACAAACTTCATCCAAAGCAAAACCTACAAGAAAAAAGGATTCTGGAAGGGCATAGGCCAGGTCGCTTCCATCGGATCGGAAATAGCTGGACGGGGCGGAGGCTACACGCTTCAAAGAGGCGCGGATGCCATGAGTGAGCGATTCCACGGCATGACGCCAGAATGGCACAAGGAACATGAGCAAGCTTTTGAACTCGCACAAAACGAAGCCAAAGGTCACTTCCAGAGATGCCCCCGATGCCACAAATACGTTTGCGAAAACGACTGGAACGAACAAGAAGGCCTATGCGTAGAAGACGCTCCAAGAGAAAGCACCGAAGTCGCAGCTGCGAGAGCCGAAAAAATGGTCACCGACATTAAGCAAAAGGCAGAGTCCACGCAGGTCTACACAGGCGAAATAACGCAGAGACAAACAATCTGCCCAGTATGCGGAAAACCAGCTGGATCAGGTAAATTCTGCAATAACTGCGGAGCACCCCTCGGCTTGAAGGTTTGCCCGAAATGTGGAGCAAAAAACCCAGCAGGCACAAGCTTCTGCGGCGAATGCGGCACGAGACTTTAATGAGCACACAATGGCTGGATGGAAAGATTTCCTCCAGTTTTTCTTTTTCGTAAATTAAAAGATTTAACAGGTTTAGCATTTTGTGAAACAGTTTAGAACAAGGTGTTAGCAAGCAAATTCAGCGCGAAAAGTTTACCATTCATCGCGTTTGCTGACCAATTCTTTTTTCATGTTTTCTTCTATTTCACGATAAATGTCCTTTTCCGACTCGGAAACAACCGCTAAATTCGCGCCTGCAACGCTTTTCACGATTGGGACCTTAATGAGCCTTGATTCTCTGGTTTGAGGCACATAATCCACAGACACTTCTTTGGCTGCTTGGCAAAGTCTCTCGCCCGTCGACCACAACTCGTACATTTCCACTTTAATGATGTGGGATCCAGCAGGTATTCCTTTCATGTCCAGCACAGGCGATAACTCGAAATCGTCTCTAGCCAGCGGACTCTGAATTACTCTGATGGACACAGAGCTGATTTGTTGCCCGTCAAACGACAGATCCAATTTCACCTTGGAAAATGCGGCCTTTGAAGGAAGCAGCCTGAACCCAACTTTAAGTGCTAACTCATCCTCCCTCGTCACTACACTGATTTCGTTTATGATTATCTGCTTTTTTTGAAGGACTGTTTCTGAGGTGCTGTTTTCGAGCGATTCAATGTCATTTTGGATGTTGATTTTTTTGCTTTGCCAACACTTTCCGCAGTGTTAATTGTTGTAGTTGCATGTTCCGTTGCAAGAGCGGATTTTAACTACCGTTTTTCGAGGATCAGTTCTTTTCCTAGTTTTCTTCTTGCTGTTATTCACACTGGACTAATTTAATAAGAGTCTTTAAAATAAATAGGAACGTATTTACTTCTTGACCAGATTTCATAAAGAGAAACAAATTGGTGAGCAGTGAAATGAAAACTGAACCTTCGGTCCAATCTTCCGCATCTTCATTCAAGGATAGTTTGCAGTCGCCAACGGCGCGTTTGACTTCGCCAGCAGGTGAGTTCAGCGCAAAAGGAATCCTTGTCCTCTTCCAAACATCGATGGGCAACATAACTATCCAGATGAGGGACGACAAGCCAGTGACGGCGCAGAATTTTGTGAATTTAGTTAAACAGGGCTTCTACGATGGCACCGTTGTTCCACAGAGTTATTGCAGGTTTTATGATTCAAGGTGGACAGAACCTAAACTTCGATGTTGCATCCATTCCTGATGAAATAGGTTCCGACAATCGTAACGTCGTCGGCACGATAGCCATGGCGAAAACCAGCCAGCCGAACTCGGCAACCAGCCAGTTCTTCATAAACGTGGCAGACAACGGCAACAACATAATTGACCGATCAGGCACCAGGTTCGATTCCGTCTTCACAGTCTTCGGTAAGGTAATCGATGGCATGGAAGTCGTTGTTAAGATTTCGCAGGTGCATGTGACACGGAATATTTATGGAGAGAATTCCCAACCAGCTCAGCCCGTCACATTAGTGAAGGCTACAATAATTCCTTAGCAGAACTTCATTTGAGCCTTGGAAAGTTTAATGTTTTCTGGTTGACTCAGGTTGTTTAGCTAATTTGGATTGATGGGGCAGCCAGTAAACTTTTCTTAAATTGGCAATCCGTTATCTACAGCTTTCTGAATGAACTTCAAGTTTGGCTGGGGTTGTGAGATTTTTGTTTCTGAGCCATTAGTTCTTTATAGCGGTGCTCGGGAAAGTGGCTGCTGTCGCAGAATGGCTTAATTGTGGATTTGCCGCATCGGCACAATGTGACGCGGTTTCGGGCTTCATACTCTTTGCCTTCTACAGAGGTAATCTTTATGCCGCCTCGCACCCAAATTGGACCACTACATTCGAGTTGAGGGTCTTCGATTAGTCCGATTGATTTTTCGAGTGTTGGCTCGATTGGCTTTCCGGTCTTTCTTGTCCCAGACAACTAAGCGGCCTGAGGGGCAGTTGCAGGCTTCATCGATTGCGGCGTCTTTCGCGACGGCGTTGTCGGATTTTGGGATGAGGTCCCAAATATCGCCTGATTTGTGGCAGAAACGCGCTGAGGCACACAGGTCTTCGGCGTCAGTTAACTTAAGCTCTGGGCCCTCAATGACTTTGGCTTGGTTAAGGTAGGGTTCAGTGTTTGCTGTTTCAGTGCCATCGAAGCCGATTTTTACGTGGGTTCCGTCGCAAAACGGCTTATTTTTTGTTGCACCACATCGGCAAAGGCCGCATTTTTCCTGAGAAGGATATTTTTTTCCTGTTTGCCATTCGGTTGGAATCCCGTTTTCGTTTACGACTATTATTTGGTCGGAAAGCGGGACTTTGCCGTTGACGATGTATGGACCGTTTTTTGTGACTTTAATTTCGATGTTACTTGTTTTTTGGTTTTCTGTTGCCATACGATTAAGCGCCTCACAAGCGTTTGATAATATTGCGTTAA
Organism: Candidatus Bathyarchaeota archaeon; assembly: GCA_963831865.1. Taxonomy (GTDB): domain Archaea; phylum Thermoproteota; class Bathyarchaeia; order Bathyarchaeales; family Bathycorpusculaceae; genus Bathycorpusculum. The sequence continues at coordinate 17,600 of CAWHSP010000031.1, forward strand.
AACTGCTTAACTGCTAATGGCTAAGTTGATTGTTGGTCTTATGTCTTCTGCTGCAATTAAGGGTTACTGGTATGTTGGGCATGAAGCGGCAGAATTCTTGCTTCTTCTCGTAGTGCGTTTTATAGAAATAATGCGTCTTATTTCCAACTCTCCAAGTTTCAGGTGAAGCGTACTACTTTCAAGGACGTGTTAATCGCCATATAAATACGATTCAAAGACATGACCGAAATGTTAAAATGCTTTTAAATGCTCCTTTCAAACAGGTGAATTTTTTGCCAAGTAAAGAAAAAGGAACAAAGGATGATCCTTGGATACTCAAAACTCCTCCTGGCACTTCTGAATTCAAAGCGTATCGGGACGAGGTTGCTGAGCCGCCAGCAGTGGTCGTTTCGGTTGGTAAAACAGAACTCAGATACCACCTCCGCTGCCTGGACGATCTTGCATAAAATGTTGAAGGCAAAAGGAGACTGGATGCCGCTAGGCAGCGCAGATGAGCAGAAGCTAGCCGAGGAAGGGACGGTTGAAGCTTGGGGTAGGTCACCCAAAAACCCCGTGGGCGGATGGTATGGTCTCAAAAAAGGTTTACGCGGGCGATTTGCAAACTATATACCGCCAATCTTGGAAGCTTTGGGACTAGCTGAAGTTGAACATAACCCAAGAAATAACCGAATGAGAGCCGTCTGAATTTTCTTCTTCTTTTCTTATACCCCGCGAACACAAACAGCTTGCCAGAATGCGCGCCACTGTATAGTTCCCTTTGACTGGTAAATATTCTTAGGGAGCCTCACTCCTTAGGAAATGCATTGTGCCCGTTAGTCATGCAGTTTCGGTTAGGTCATCTTCTTTCCTTGAATGAGGTGCGTTTGCTTTCTCGGATTTTTCATTGCTTGAGAATTGTAGTTCTATTTTATTGCTAAGAACTCAGTCGCTGCCTTCTGAGAAGAAAATGTTACTTTTTTGGTAATAGTTCACCCAGCTCGCAGGTGGCCACGGATAGCACCGTGTCGGCGCCGCCATAATAAATTAGGAGTTGATCGTCCATCATCACCTGTCCGCAACTGAAAACCACGTTGGGAACCTTTCCAAAACGCTCATAGTTCTCTGTAGGTGTTAGAATAGGCTCTTCGGAGCGGTAGATGACTTGTTCAGGGTTGTTCTTGTCAAGCAACGCTACACCTAAGGAATAGACTTTTTCCGCACTGACACCGTGATAAATCAGAAGCCAGCCTTCATTAATCAGGATCGGCGGACCTGCAGCGCCAACCTTCCAAGAATCCCAGCCTCTCTCTCTTGGTCCCATGACGAACTTCAGCCCGTACCAGCGTCGAAGGTCATCTGAACGAGCTATGCAAACATCAGGTTCTATGCGGTGGAACATTACGTAATCGCCTTTAAACTTTTCAGGAAACAGAACTGCGTCTTTATTGTGAATTCCTGGAAAAGCCAGGAGCCTTTCGTCCCATTGCCATCGTCTAGCTAAGAAATCATCCTTGCGTATAGAAGTTAAACCGATTTGATAGACACTGTGCTGGCTGTGGATCCCGTAGGCTGTATACGCCATGACTAAAGTGTCGTCGAACAATGTTAAACGAGGGTCTTCGCATCCATCCTTTTCAGCGTCGTTTGATGGATTGAAAACAGGTAGAGGTAGTCGTTCATCTATGTTGTAGCCGTCGGAGGAAGAAGCCAATCCTATCCTAGAAATGTTGTCATCTCCCATTGCACGGTATAGAATATGGACGCGGTTATTGGCGGCGAACGCAGCGGCGTTGAAAACGAGGCGTGACTCCCAAGCGTGAGTACCTATGGGCTCAAGTATTGGGTTATGCGGGTATCTTTTCATCGTATACTTCCAGAGCACTGTTTTGGCTAAATTCCGAAGAACTCGTTTAATATGTTCCTGACAGATATTAAGCCTACCAGTTTTCCATCCGAATTTGTAACGGGCAGATGCCTGATTCCGTGAATGCTGATTATCTTTTTTGCTTCTTCAAAAGTTGCGTTCTCGTTAACTGTGACGATGTTTTTTGTCATGACTTTTTCGATTGGTGCATTCAGCGGCACTTTCTGAGCCACGACTCTGATGGCATCGCGTTCTGTGAATATGCCTACGCATCGCTGTTCATCATCAACAACAATTATTGAGCCGATATGTCTTTTGAAAAGCAGTTCGATGCAATCTTGAATTAAAGCGTCTTTTGTCGTTGTAACTACCTCTTTCGTCATAACATGTTGAGTCAACATTCTATTCGGCTCTCCTGATTCTACTCTATTCTTTCAAATTAATAAATCAGCTTTGACGCTGCCTGTATAGAATTGGTCTGGTAGGGGTTTGTGGCATTTGGCGATTGACTTTTCTTTTGTTGCTAAATATCTTTTGGAGTTTTGTTTCTTCTAAGGTTAGGCGAGCTTGAAGGTAGGCAACAGTGGATTCGGCGCCTTTGTTTAGGTTGAGTCCATATGGTGTTATTCCATCATGGCAGCTGCCAGTTTCTGGATCGTAAACCATCAAACCTTTGAGGTTTCTGCCTAAGAACCAATCGAAAGCTTGGTGGGCTGCGCGGCGGTATTTCTCTTTGCCAGTGTTGCGAAAAGCGGCTAAGGCAGCTTCCGTCATGCAAGATGCTTCAACGGATTGTTGGTCATAGATTGCCCTGTCTGCGCCCTTTTTGTACCAGCCTTGGTTGCCTATAGGCACGAAAGTATTATCGATCATTTGAACACGTAGCAGAAAATCAATAGACTTGGAGGCAACTTGTAGGTATTTTTCTTCTCTTGTGCATTCATAGGCGAGAAAAAGTGCATGAGATAATCGGCCATTAACGTAAGTTAGGTAGGGTTCAAACCATTCCCACCCATTCGACGATTCCTGCAAGAATTGTCTAAGCAGTTGATCACCGAGAATTCTCATGCTCAAAATAGCATTCTGGTCTTTTGGATAGGCTTTCTGATAATGAAACAAACCCATTATCGAAAATGCTTTTGCTCTGGGTGAAGTGAAGGTTGGAGCCCATTTGAAAGCTTTGTCAAAAATATCTCTTGAGAGTAGTTTTGTTTCATCGGGCAGTTTTAGATCCAAACAGTTGTCCACATGCCCATAATGTTTGTCCCATGCAGTCTTCGGAGCCTATTTCATCCATGAATTTCCGATCATAACTGAGAACATTGCGCATTTTGCCATCTGTTCTCTGCATGTAGAATAAGAAACTAAGGTAGGTGTCTATCAGTTTTTTCACAGTAAAATCTTCAAAAAGTGAAAAATGTTTGGTGCAGACAATCAGGGCTCTTGCGTTGTCATCTGTCGTGTATCCTTGCTTTCTGTGTAGGAGTTGCGTATTTTGAGTGCTGGAGGAGTGCAGTGTCGTCAGTTAGCACTTTGAGGAAATCGAGTTTTATAGGCGGATAAGCCAACTTATGTCATCCATTGTTTTTGATTACTGTTTTGAAGAGGTCAACGTATTTTTTTGCCACGTTTGTCCAAAGGAAACGTCTGCTGTAACGGTAGGCTCTTTTTTGAATAGTTTTGCGAAAGCCTTCATCTAAAAGTTTGTTCATGCCTTCTGCTATTGAGATTGGGTCTTTGAATTTGCACAGTATTCCTCGTTCCCCAGCTAGTATTTCCTTGGCATGAAGGTAAGGTGTGGATACCACGGCTTTTCCTGCACCGAGAGCATATGTGAGCGTGCCGCTGCTAATCTGGTTGGGCGAGATGTACGGGGTTAAATAAATGTCAGTTGCCTGGAGATACTTTGTTAATTCACGTTTAGAAAGGAATCTGTTGTGGAATCTAACATGTTCATCTAAACCCAATTCGCTTACTAACTTCATCAACTTATTTCGGTATTTTTCCCCTTCTTGTTTTCTTACTTCCGGATGAGTTTGTCCGATAATCAAGTAGAGGATTCGAGGTTCTTTTTCCACAACATAAGGAAGAGCGCGAATGGCATATTCTATGCCTTTGCCGCTGCTCATCAGTCCGAAGGTGGAAGCAACTAAACGATTCTTAAGACCTAATGATTCTTTAATTGGTTCGTTGTCGGCAAATTCAATATTTGGGCATCCGTGTGGGATAACAACGCATTTTCTGAATGAAATACCTTGATTTCTTAGATATTTTAATCGCAGAGTGTGCAATAACAACAATTGATGCGCTTCTGTCTGTTATGGATCTTCAAGACCTCTAGAGCTTTCTGGCTAAAATTAGGCTGTACGGTGTGAAGTGTCGTTACGACTGGTTTTTTGACGTTTTCCATGAATGTTGTGATGTGTTCGCCCCAGTCGCCTCCGAAAAGGCCGAACTCGTGTTGAAGATTTACTAATTCAATGTTGGATGAGTTGACGTATTCTGCTGCCGCAACGTAGTCTTCTGCGGAATCGCGCTCAATGGTCCATTTGACTCGTCTGTCGTAATCGTAGATTGCTCCTTTCTCGTTTATCGCAAGCACTGATGGCTTAAACCCGTTTACTTCATCTGTGGCGTCGATGAGGTCTTTTGTGAATGTGGCGATTCCGCATTCTCGTGGAGGATATGTGCTTAGATAGGCAACGCGGCTTTGAATAGTGTCCGAGGAGGAAAATCGTCGAATCATATTTGCATCTCTTTCTACTGTTTTATCACCAAGAAGTCCCATTCTGCGATCTTGAGGGTCGCCGGAGCTTTCTCAAGATTAACTCGTTTGTATTTTCAGCAATCAGTCTAATTGGGGAAAGTATATGTTGAGACTCTGAAGCTTTGGTTTATCAGGTTCTTAATAGCTCTCTCTTGCCTTTATGTCTATTGCGCGAGATTCATCAAGTTGGTTTTTCTGTTTGGGAATTGATTATCGAGGTTGGCAAAGGGCGACAGAGGCGTTTCTTATGGCTAAATTATTGGGGTGAAGGTCATTGCAGCCTGTCCGGGCAGTTGTGACTGTGGCGGTGTAAACACAGAAGTTAATATCTTATGTCCATATTAAATATGTCACCGAACCTGTTCAACGGGGTGTGCAATTGAAAAAGAAAATAGCCGGTCAGTGTCCCTGCGGGTTCTTTTTTGAAACGTCAAGCAGCGAGAACGTCGCGGTAGCCATGATACAGTCGCATATTGAAAGTTTCCATGAGGATATCCTTCCATTCGGGATAACAAACGAGGAAGCACAAATGCTCCTAAAGGTAGAATATATGGAGGAGGGGAAACAAAGAATTTCCGCCGGCACATTTCACTCAAGCAAAACCAAACGCGTTCCTAACTCAAAAAGTACTAACAGAGGTTCAAGCAAAAAGCCAAAAAGGAAAAGAGTTCAACTAACGGAATCCTCGTTTTCTTAGACAATAGTCAATACAGTATTAACGGAAAGACAAAAAGGCTACGTTGAATAGAATCTGATTTGAGTAAGAGTTATGCCGTAGCGTGTTTTGGTTAGTAACTAGATTTTAACCGTTGCGCCTGGTTTGGTTCTGGTGACTTTTCTGGTTTTGTTCCTGAACAGCTGCGGTTTCTCGGTGTGGACTGGGATTAGGTTTTTTGGCTTGACGTTTTCTATGAATTCCAGCAGTTCTTTTCCGCTGGCGTGGCCACTTGCGTGGATTTGGTAAGGTCTATAGCTGTTCTTTTGGTTGATTTTGAAGTGCCTTAGCCAGTTAATTAGCCTATTTTCTGAGAACCTCATTTCTGGGTCGAAGGGTTCGCATTGAGCTCTAACGTAGATTGAGCCTTCTGGCGGGTCAAGGTCTAATAAGTTTTTGAAGCGATAATAGTCCAGATGGAGAACGTATTTGTCAGGTGCCTTTTTGATGTCGCTTGCTTTCGTGCCTTTTGTGAGATGGGTTGTGTCGACAATTTTTTCTTTGGTGTTCCATTCGTCTTTATCCATTGGTCCAAGGTCGTGTTTTGCGTTCATGTAGTCTGAGGGTGAATAGAGTAGGCTGTTTGTTCTTTCCAGAAAAACGCCGCCGCCTTCCGCGTAGATGTCTTTTCCAAGCCTTGCAAGAAGGTACGCTACTCGGGGATCGAATATTGGTGTTCGACCGGCTTGCTCTGCGGCTTCTTTTACCGTTTCGTAGCGTTCTAGGTCTCTCCAGGCGAACCCAACCATAACTAAACCTTTGGTTTCGTCGGCAAGGCATGCAAGGTCTTGTTCAACGGTGAATTCGTCGTCGGGAACCTTTTGATCTATTCTTGTACCCTCAGAAATCATAACGTCCGGTCGCAAGTCTTTGAGGGCGGTTAGGTCTGGTTGGTTTCTTCCGTGAAAACGCAAATCTCCCGTGTACAAGATTCGTTTGCCGTCTGCTTCGACTACGCAGCACATTGAGCCGGGAATGGAGTGTCCAACGTCGTAAGCAGTGATTTTCATGTTATCGGTTACGTTTGTTGTGGCTGCTGAATTTAGGACTTTGAATTCTCTGTCGACGGGTTCTTGCTTATCGATTGTGTATGATCCTGGGAAACATGCTTTTGGCCCTGACTGTGCGATTTGTCGAGGTTCCATTTTGGTTAAGTCGCCGTCGTAGCCGTCTAGGTTGCCGATTTGGCTGATGGCTTTCATGATTTTCTTTGTTTTGTCGCTGCAGTAGATTGGAAGGTTTGCCAAGAAGGGAACGTGTCCTATGTGGTCGGCGTGGGCGTGGGATATGAAGACGCCGTCTGGGTGCCATGTGTTTTCTTGGCAGCTTTCCTCATAGCATTTGAGCGCCGCTTTCCCAGTACTGCATGTCGGGGGTGCAGCTGCTGTTTAGTCCTTGGGGTTGAAGGGCGTCTTTTCTGTATACTCCGTCTATTTTTGGGAGCAAGCCTAGTTTTTGTAGGTCGTAGAATTTGCTGTTGGTTCTTGGCTGCAGGAATTCTTCGAAGTATTTTCCCTGCTGCTTGTACGATAACCCAAAATCGAAGAATATGGAGCCTTGGTGAGATTGGAGCAGAATTTTGTTACCGCCAATCTCGTTCACGCCTCCATAGAAAGTTAATTCAACCATTTCTATTTCCCCAGCCATTGTTTGAGAGCACTATTATGATTGACTGTTAAAAGACTTACTAAATGCGCTCTCTTTGGAGTTTCTTAAATTCTTTTGCTGCGAAATCGAGCTCAAGAGCAGGTATGCAAGTTTCACTCCAATGTGTCTGGCTAATGGAGTTTTTTCTCGTTGGTCTGCTAATCGTATTGTTGTCGAGAATTTCTTTTGGTCTTTCTTGCAGAGTTCACGGATAAGATTGCGACCCGTTAGGCAAGCTGTGTTTAGTCCAACCATGCCTACTGACCATTGCCCCACCATGTAGAAATTCTGCAGACCTGGAAGTGTCTTGCTGATTCCGTTTTTGTTGATTTCTTTGGCGTATTCTTTTGGCGCGCCCCAGGTTTGGTAACCGTGGTACGCAGCTTGTCCAATGCTCTGCTGAAACTGGAGTAACCACGTCGGTGGCTTCGATTTGGCTTTTTAATCCAGGGAACCGTTTTTCTAGTTTTTCCGCGATGAGGTCTGCGACTTTCTGCTTTTCATCACGGTATCTCTCAGGGTTCTGGGACAACTCTTTCCAGTAGTCGTAGTCTGATTCCATGACCACCTTGACAACAGTTTTGCCTGCAGGTGCCAATGACGGATCGAAGTTGAAGACTCTCAATGTCTAGCCTATCTCTTTCTTTTCCTTCCACGGTTATAGGTTGGTCAAGGAATAGCACTATCGCGTGTGGTTCTTTGGAGAAGTCTTGCCCAACTCCATACCACGCTTCAAGTCCAAAAACCTGTGTTTTTGGGTACGCCTTATAGTACGATTGGATGAGCGTCGTTCATGTATTTTCCTTGCAGCATGTTGAATATGGTGGAGTATCCGTCAGCTGCCGAAACAACCAAGTCGGCAAAGTGTTCTGATCCATCTTCAAGCTGCACGCCTACGGCTGTGTTGTCTTTTACGATTATCTTTTTTACCTTTGAGTGGTAGGCGACTTTTCCTCCAAGATCTAAATAGCGTTTTTCGATGTTTCTTGAAAGCGCCATGGAGCCTCCGATTGGCCATCCGCCATCTCCGTTGTTTAAGGTCGCCAAGAAAATTAGGGCAAGCACTACTGGCACTTCTGGGATGTCATATTGTATTGTGGCAAATGCTTTGCGGAGGAATGGATCAGTGAATTGTTCTGCGTAGTCTTTTAGGGTTATCTTGCTGTACTTCATTAGGGAGCCGATTAGCGGGAGCATCTTTAGCTTTGTTCCCATGCCTCCTGACATTGCAGCGAATAAGTCATATCCGCTGAATCGTCGTGCTGCTTTGATGAATTCGGAAATGAGTTTCTGGTCAGACGGCGAGAGTTTTCTCATGTGCTCTTCGAGTTTTTCGAGGTCTGTGTGGACAGTGAAGACTTTGCCGTTTGGGTCTTCGACTTGGACGAACTCTTTGAAGCTGTAGGTTTCCAATCCTTTGAGTGCGCCCAGTTCTTGCCACATATGGTTGTTTACTGAATTTGGAGTAACCCCAAAAAGGTTGTGGACTGCGTAGTCGAAGGTGTAGCCTTTTCGTTTCCATGAAACACAAACGCCGCCGGGCTTGTCTTGCATTTCGAAGATTTTGGTTGTGTAACCATTCATTTGCCCGTAGCAACCGGTAGCTAAGCCAGCAAGGCCTGCGCCAATCACTATTATCGACTTCACTTTCATCTATTCAGCTTCCAAGGTCTTTGGTGTCTAAATCATTGGTTATATCTTTTTTCTAAATCTGCGCGAGAGCACTGTATGTACCAAGTGCTCTACTTGAAAGAAGGAGCAAATTGAGCCTTGTTGGT
>CAWHSP010000032.1:0-72965 GCA_963831865.1 Candidatus Bathyarchaeota archaeon
ATCTTCCAGCCATTTTCAAAGTCTTCCGTTTATTTAATTGCCTTGAGACAATCCTGTTTTGATTCTAATTTCCTGAATTTATTTGTTAAAAAAGAAGAGAAAGGTAGAGGGGAATTTGGTCGTTGACCGTTATCTCACAATGGGGAAAACGTTTGATGGATCAGAGTTGGCTGTCATTGTTGGGTACCCTGTTACTACGGTGCTGCCGACTGTGTTTGAAGCTATCACTCTGGTAATAGTACTGTTGACCTAAAGTGCCAGTGCTATCAGTGAATGTTGTAGCTGTTGGTGTTGAAGGCGTAAATGTTACAATAGGTTGTGAAGGCTGAGTCGTTGATCTTTGGATAGTTAGGCTTGTCGTGTTTATTGCGTTGTTTGTCCAGTTTAATCGGATACCGCCTCCGATAACAGTTGCGGATAAGTTGATGGAGCTTCTGGTGGAACTGCTAAGCACATGGGTCGCATCATGTCGTTTTCTTCGTGTCCAAGTAGGTGGCAGTGGTCTACGTATTCCCAGCCGAAGTTTGTTTGTGATTAGTTATCGTTACAGGATTACCTAATGGGTTGATGTTGGTGAAATTCATTGTGCCGCCTTGTGGTTGTGTATGGGTCAAGTAGTCGGACGCTGTTTGGAATTTTGAACGGATGATTTGTAGGAGCGATTGGTCTAAGTGCTACTATCATATCTTCGAGTGGATTCATTATGGACGGTATCTTTCCAACCAAGTTCGTTATCATCTGGCGGTTTTATTGCTCCATCCCATCCAACGCGGTTTATTATCTGTACGTTAAACAGATGGAAGTGTACTGCATGTGTGTCTACTCCGTTGTGGGTCCACTTCCAAAGTTGTGTGCCATCAGTCGCCGATCCTATAGGAGTTGAGGCGAGTGAAGGTGCCATGATTTCGTTTGGCGGGTCAACGTATGCTTGAATTATCGTTGTCTGAATTGTGCCGTTGGTGTTGGGTATTTCATAGGAAAGTAGTGCGTTCATTCGTCCGTAGTCGTTTGTGAAAAGCTCTTGGATACCTTTGGGAAGCAGAGGCATGGTTAGTGGGGTTGTTTGACCAACTGGGGTGAAAGTATGAGAGGTATCTTGAATTGCGACATAAGCCGATCTGTCGTTGGGAAGTTTCCGCTGTAGACTGCATTGTAGCGAGCTTCTGGACAGATGATTGTATCTTGTGAGATGCGGAATGCGTTAGCTAAAGCTGTTGTAAGCGCTGTCAAAGTTGCAGGGTTGTAGTCGTTAGGTGGAGCAGTCGAGGATACCGCCTGCAGCTACTCGAATTTGCATTATGGTTCGAGTATTGGGACCGTATCCAGGAATTGTGTTTGGAGCGCCACCAGTTGATGTCTGATCTCCATCACCAGTGAAGTAGTCAATGCGCGGGTCAAATGCAGGCACAGGTGCGGGTGCATCGTTATATAAGATAAGAGTCTTACCAGCGAAATTGGTGAAGTCGACAAGTACGTCAGCTCTTTCAGCTGGCCCTAAGAAGCAATCTTTCTCTAAGACGTTCAATACTGTTATGCTTCTGCGGTTGTAGTCGTAGCCTACTGGTCTGTTGGTGATTAATGCTGGTGCCGGTAGGAATCCGCCTTCTGTTCCAATTTGGATCATGGCTGGACCTCTAAGTGCTGGATCTGGGAAACCGCCTGCTCTAGCCGTCTGCTGTTGGATAGTCCGCTGGCCAGGAGCCTGGACTTTGCAGGAAGCATACCAACTTCAGTTAGACGCAGTGTAAATTGTTGCTGTTGCAGTTGCAGTTACGCCGCCTATACCTGTGGGTGGTGAAATAGTGACTGCTGGAACTGTAGTGTAGCCGCTGCCTACGCTTAAAAGCGTAATTGCTGTTACAGCTCCACCTGTCACGGTTGCTGTTGCAAGTGCACCCGTTCCTCCGCCGCCTGTAATCGTTACAGAAGGAGCATGATGAGTATCCACTTCCGCCTCCAGTAATGTTGATGTCGTTAACGATGCTGGTGGCTTCGATAGATTTGCAGGTTAAGGAAACGGTCGTTGCATGCGTTTAGGATGCGGAATCTGTAGAGTCTTGGTTGAACTATGAGGTAGGGATAGGCATTTCCGTTAACTAAAGGTGTGTCCATGAAAGATTCAGGTACACCTGACGGATTAGGAGTTCCAGGAATAACGTGGTTTTCCCAAGGCGCAGTACCGACGTAGGGGTTAGGTCGTGGTAAGATTTGCACTGTCCATGGAGGGAAGAACCATGGACCATAATCCCATCTGCCACACGCATTCGCACCCGTCACGTCTTTAGGATTCTGGTTTGGCATGTATACATGTGGCCACCAGAGGTCACCTGTAATCGGAGGTCTGAAGCCAGTTAAGGGGCGGTGTGCCGGTTCCCCAGTTCCATGTTGGATCTTGCAATAAAATGTGGTGGCGTCCACAAACGTTTTGTCTTGAATTATCAGTGGAATTCCAACGTCAAGTCCATTGACGCCAGGAAGAATTTTTGCGTGTGTTGGGTTTGCACCGGAGTTGTTAGTTTGGTTAATGAAATCTTGTTCCACTGCGTCAGTTAGTACGTAGCCTGCTGCTTCTCCTGCGTAAACATTGAGGCGTGTTATTCCGTAGGCGTGATCGTGGTAGAACATTAGTCGAGCACTTTGTTGGTTGCTGTAGAAAAATGTTAATGCTCCCTGAGGTTCTGATCCACCATCCATGTCAGGTACATACTGTACTGAGACGCCTTTGGGATAAGAGGTGGTTTCTCCCGCAGGAGTAGTCCATTGATGTGGTGTTCCATCGCTGATCCAAATTGTGTTACCACCGTGAAGATGCAAAGTGGCACGATTCTCGGTGTAGCTACCTCCTGCAGGTCCTGCACCAGCACCCATGTACGTTGTGTCGACTGGTATGAATAGATTCCCTCCAGTGCCCGTTGGGAGTTTGTTTCTAAATTTAACTCGAACGGGGCGGTTTCTTGAGGCAACAATTATTGGTCCAAGATAATGAATCGGAGCAACTCGGGCACCGGTACTATCAACCTGAACATAGCCACGCAATTTGGTGAGAGGCAAGTCTGAGTGCATTTTCTCAAAGTATTCCCATAGCTCTATTATGTAATAGTCAGATCCGGGGTATGTAGTTGTGTCTGCAACGGCAACTGGGATGTACTTCCCAAGATTGTTTTGCCCCGCTGGTCCAAGACCAGGCAGAGAATCTACGAATTTGCGGATTCCACCTGTAATCACTGGTGTTCCAGCATTGCTGATGAAAGTTGCAGCTACAACTGCACCTTTGGCTCTTGGACTAGGATCCCTGAGGGCAACAGTTGGTGCAGAAGTATACCCTGTACCTGCATTCGTAAGTACTAGGGCTATTACAGCTCCTTGCGAAACTCTTGCCGTGGCTGAAGCGCCTGTTCCACCCCCTCCTCCTGAAAGAATAACAGCTGGAGTCGTGTATCCCGATCCCCCACTTGTAACAGAAAAACCATTAAGAGTAATTCCAGTTCCAAAACCACCTGTAACTGTGGGAAGTGGGCTGTTGGCGTAATTGGGAGTATTGCCAAAATAGTCAGGCGTACCGCCTTGAGCTGGAATTACAGTAGGCGCAATAACTATTGATTTATCCCTAGCAGCCGCAGCTGCCAATCTATCGGCAGGTGTTACTTTGCCTTTGTAATTCAATTTGGGCTCATCCGAAGAATCAGCTCTTGTGTTAATACCAGACTTAGAAACTGCAAACGCCACTCCAATAACTGCCGCTCCGCCTGCTGCTACCTTGACAAAACTGCGTCGGGACATTGAGTGAGATGTTGAATTGTGTCGTCCTAATACTCTTTTGGTTGGTGGTTTTTGTGTTAATTCACGAATTGGAGCACCTGCTGCTGCAGCGCCGCGTTTGAAGAATTCCCTTCTGAAACATTTTTTTCAGTTTTGTCGGATTCTTGGGGGTTCGACATGAAAAGTATCCTCTAACTTAGATTCTTTTCCCGTTACGTATTTTAAAATATGTGACTGTCAAGTGACACCCACAACCAAGCAAGGCATCTCTGCACTAAAGGTAGTCAAAAGGGCGCAAGTCACTAACAAATCATGTTTTCGCAAGTTGAATAACAAAATAATCAGAATAAGCCGATTCAGCTAGTGGCCTAACTTTAACCCATATTAAAATGTTGCTTACCCATGCCCTAAAATAATCATTCACTCCATATTTGTCTTTACGCCTGATTTGGGGCTTCTTTAGACTTTTTTAGATGTAATTGTTAGTCCGCTGTTATTTGCGGGTGCTGACAATTTAGGTAATTAGGTTCTTTCCTCATGTTGACGATAGTACTGCGTGGCAGCAGCGCCTTTGGCTCTTGGACTAGGATCTCTAATGCTAACTGTAGGAGATGAAGTATAACCGCTGCCCGGATTCGTAAGCACTATGCCAAAGATTACGCCATTTGAAACTCTTGCAGTAGCCGTAGCGCCTGATCCGCCTCCGCCCGTAATGATTACAGCAGGAGTAGTGTAACCACTACCACCACTCTGAACATTGAAACCCGTGATTGAAGTTGTTCCAGTCGTAATGTTTACTGTTAATGACGCATTATGATTTAGTGAGCCGTAAGAGCCTACTATGGTGACGTTGTATGTTCCTGCTTTAGCCCCAGAGGATGTAGTCACGGAAAGCACAGATTTATTTGAACCACCTAAAGGAACAACAACCGAAGATGAATTGAGTGATGCAGTCCAACCTGAAGGAGGGTACGCTGAAAGAGAAACTTTGCCAGCGAAACCGTTAACAGATGTGACTGTGATGTTGGAATTACCCAAAGACCCATTCCGCACTGATATTGTAGATGGGGATGATGAAATAGAAAAGTCAGAGCCGATTCCGGTTGTAAAGTTCCAGGTCATGGGGCTGCCTAAGCCAGTCACTAGGTCGTAGCCTGGAGCTGCTAAGTATGCACCGTTTGATCCTGAAGTGATGTCTCTGAAGTATGTTGGGCTGTTCCATTTTGCATCTTGGTACAGGTTGTTGCTTGACACTGAAAGTCCAAGAGAATGTATAGCTGCCCATTGCGGAGCGCCTGCGCTTGTTCCGCCAACTTGGAACCAGCCGGTTTGCCCATTGTAAGCAGTTGTGTCATATACCGGGAAGCCTGATGCTGGATCTGCGTCGTAAGAAACATCGGGAATGCCCCGTTTGCCATTTACTCCTGAGATGTTATAGGTTATTTGATATTGAGGTTCTGATTCGTAAGCACTTATGCCGCCGCCGCTGCCGCTCCAAGCCGTTTCTGAAGAAACTGTTCCATCAGGGTTAAGCCTTAGGGATGTCCCGCCAACTGCGACTACATTCGATGAAGAGGAAGGCCAGATTACACCAGATCCGCTGTCTCCTGAAGAGGAAAAGAAGACAACGCCATGATTGCTGGTAAAATAGGAATTCAAAGTGCTTTCACCTATAAACTCAGGTCCACCCCAACTCATAGATACTGCAACCACATCAGCGCGATTTGTGGCGTAACTAACTGCCGCAAGAAGATCAGCCAATGAGTTACTTTGGGCCTCCACCAGAAGTATTGTTGCGTTTGGAGCTATCGCGTGAGCCCACTGCACGTCAAGCGATATCTCAAGTGCCCAACCAGCATCCACTGCAATGTTTGGGGTCATTTTGTGTACTTGAAAGTTTGTGGTCGGTAACCCGAATTGGTTACTGAATGTGATAAAGTCATTTTGAACTGTTGGGCAATCGTAGGCATCGACTAATAGCAATTGTTCCGTTGCCGCCTTTCGCAGGAAGGTTGTAGACTTTCCGAATCTGGGTTGGAGTTAAACCTGTTGGACTTATAGTTGCGAGGGTTACGCCTTCTGGGGTTTTTCCCGCAGGTGAGTAAAGGTGAAACCACGTGTTTGCTGTCCAGCTGTCAGCGGGAGATGTTGACGCTACCGGGGATATTTCTGGAAAGGTTACGGCAAGTATAAGCGCAACAAGAAGAATAACTACGCAGGTTTGGGTTCTCTTTGTCAAAAGCAACATATTTTCAACTCTCAATAGTTTCTGTTAACCTCGAATTAACTTTTCAGATTCCAAGTAATTTCTTGTAACCAAAGTCTTGAGTCTCCATGTAATAAAACCTTCTATAGCTTCTTTATGCAATTTAATCATTAAGCTTAGATCTACTTCATCAATCAGCTATATCCAGGACAAAATACTGCGCCATGATCAACCAGGAATTTCTGAAACCTACAAGCAGATTCTGAAAAATAAAGATGCACTAAAGGCGTTGTTCCGATGCTTTGTACTTCTTTTCTTGTTTTGCGAGTTCTAGCAATTCGTCTAGCAAATTAGGTTGCGGTTTCAAAGACAAAAACAAATGGTGCCAACATGATTAATCCCGTAACAGGAGCGGATCAGGCCCAAAAATCCAAAATACCAGCAAGATCAATACATAAGCTATAATTTTGTATGCAAGGTCTCTCACACTTAGACTCGCTCCACTTCGAAAAAATTGAAGCGAAAGAAGTCTTATTGTTCGGCGCCTAGGCAGTTTTACTTTGACGGATATTTCTTCGGATATTTGCTCTCTAGTTTTGCCATCGGTAGGTATTCCAAGCCGCTGAGCAGTCTCAAGCAACATCTCATCCTTACTCTTTATTGCAGGAGCAGATCGCTGTTCAACAACAACAGAGCTAGTCATAGCAGCAGACGAAGTTGCAGCATCAGTAAACTCTTTCTGCGCCTTACTAAACTCACCCTTAGCCCTACCTAAAGACTTAGCAAACTCTGGAATCTTCGCAGGACCCCACATAATAATAACAATCGCAACAACACCGATGATAATCCATTCCCATCCTTCAAGCATTCTTAAACAGATACTCCTTGAATTGTTTGTTTAGCTTATTTCTTACCCCGTATTTTAATAAATAGCTTTGTTGTTGTGCGCTACCAGTCACAATCGCTTGTCAACTTGTTAATTACAGAAGTTGGAAAACGTGAAACGCCCAAAATAATATTGTAAAGCATCACCAAATTCGCTTACACAAGTTTTTACGCTTATTATTCAGACTCTACCCAATGCGCCACAGGAGCAGAGCTTTCTGCCTTGCTGTCCAACCATATCGTCAGTAGCTTTTCTTTACTCACAGCAAAGGAAAAATTTACTCAAAACTTATAAGCAATTTTGAGGCAAATAGCTCCGTGAGCAATACAATACTTGCTCAAAATCAAATATGGAGAGAGAAAATTGAATATTTCAAGAAAAAAAGCAAACTTTGCAGTAATATCCCTTTTGATATTCTTAATGGCTTCAACCGCAATATTTACATCACCAACTAAAGCAGCAGGAATAACCGCCGGCAACCCTCAAGGAATAGTTGTTACCGGCACAACGGGACCTTTACCCAGCGGAATCATACCAGACGGAACAGCCGCAACAACATCCTATCTAAGTGTTAGTCCCTCTAAAATAGGCTTAACTCAACCAATACTAGTCAACATGTGGATTCAGCCCCCACCAAACGCAGTCAGATCACTCAAAGACTACACTGTAACCCTTAACAAAACCAGATAAAACCACCGAAACAATTGGCCCGCTAAACTCATACCCAGCCGACTCAACAGCATGGTTCACCTATGAACCTGACCAGATAGGCAATTGGTCTGCATCCTTCACCTTCCCAGGACAATACCTACCAGCCGGATTCTACCTTGCAGGAGTACTAGTCGCATACCCCAATGGAACAAGGCTCGCAGGAGCCCCAGCAACCGGAGGAACAAACCTTACCTCAACCTACTATCAAGCCTCAACAAGCAAAACAATAAACTTTGAAGTACAAACTGACCTAGTTGCCTCATGGCCAACAGCACCACTCCCAACAAGCTATTGGGCACGACCAATTTCAGTCAACTTCCGAGAATGGTGGCAGATCGCAGGAAGTTATCCATGGGGATACGCCAACAACTACAGATTCCAAGGACCATACGTTACAGCACCAAACACAGCACACGTTATTTGGAGACGCGCAGGTGAACTAGGCGGCATTGTAGGCGGCGACGTAGCAGAAAGAGGAGGCGGAGGCGTTCAAACATCAATCTACAGCGGAGGAGGATTCGGCATGGACACAAACTTCCCAAGCATAATCTTCATGGGCAGATGCTACCAAACAATAACAAAACCAATGATGCAATTAGTAAACGGCTCAGAAGTAATGTTACCTACAAGCGTTTGGCAATGCTATGATTTACGAACAGGACAAATCTACTGGGAACAAACAGGCATAACGATGGTACCAACTAGAATCATGTGGGAAGCAGCCACTCCAGAAGTAGCAGGAGCAGAATCCGACTGGAGATCAGCACCAGCACTAGTTTACATTAGCGCTAACCGATTAGTAAAGTACAATCCATTCACAGGCGCTGCAAGCACAAACGTATCCATTCCTTTCACGGGCACGGTGTGGGGAAACGAGAAAGTCTACAGTGTACAAACCACAGGGGTAACAGCTGATCCATACCGCTTAGTTATCTGGAACCTAACTGGAAGCAGCACAGACTTTAGCACCAGAGTAATGAGCAACGTAAGCTATCCATTCGCCAGCTTAGGCACTGCCGATTTCAACACTGGCATAGCAGTTACAAGAGGCACAGTTTCAACCGCAGGCACACAAATTTCAACATTCCTACAGGGCGTCGATCTAACAACAGGAAAACTACTTTGGAACGTAACTTCAAGTCTCACATACTTTGAAGACCAAATGGCTGACAACGGAATGTACGCAGCATCAACGCAGACAGAGAGGCAATGGGCAGCATGGGACCTTAGAACAGGCAAACAAGCATGGGTAAGTGAGCAAACAGGAGATCCATGGGGATGCTTCTGGTCATACTCTGCTGAATCAGGCTACGGCTTAATATACACACAAACCTACGACGGAGTCTACGCCATAGACTGGAAAACGGGAAAAATAGCTTGGCACTTCATATCACCAACACCCTACGCATTCGAAACACCGTACACAACTGACGGCATCAACCAATACTCATTCTTCGGATCAGCAGGCGTTAGCGTCGGAGACGGAAAAATCTTCGTGTTCAGCAACGAACACACCCCCTCACAACCCATGACCAGAGGCTGGAAAATGTACGCACTTAACGCTACCACTGGCACAAACATATGGAACATAACCGGATACATGACCCCAGGAGCATTCGCCGACGGCTATCTAACAGCTGGCAGCGGATACGACGGCTTTACGTACGTTTTCGGCCCAAGCAAAAGCGCAACAACCGTAACAGCACCACAAACCGAAGTAACAGCCGGAACAAGCGTATTAATCCAAGGAACCGTAATGGATCAATCCCCAGGCACACTTCCATCCACCACTTCACCAGCAGGCACAGCTTCAGAAGCAGAGCCAAAACTTGCATGTGTATCTGATGAATCAATGAGCGCATACATGGAATACATTTACATGCAAATGCCAATCCCAACTAACGTCACAGTAACTGGAGTCCCAGTTAACTTGGTAGCCACAGACCCAAATGGAAACAGCGTTAACATAGGCACCGCAACAAGCGATATGACCGGCACCTTCCAATACGCATGGACACCAACAACAGCAGGACTTTACAAAATCACAGCCGTTTTCGCAGGAACACCATCCTACGGTAGCTCAGTCGCAACGACAGGTTTGACAGTCGGCTCGGCAGCCGCAGCACCAACACCAGCGACTACAACAACTGTAAGTGCGGTGGCAACAGAAGCCTCATTGATGACTTACATAGCGATAGCAGCAGTTGCAATAATCATTACAATCATTGCAGCCACAGTTGTTATGCTCAAATTCGGCAGACAAAAATAATCGCATAAAAAACCAACTATCTTTCTTCTTTTTTTGTTCAAAATAGATACATAACTTTACTGACAGTTGCCTGATAACGCAAATCCTCTTTTGTACAAAAAAATCTTCAGAAAGGCTTTCTACAAACAAAGGTAAACGCAAGAAATATTTGAGTTTCAGTTTAACCAGTAAGCAAATAAACTTATGACTACAATATCTTCTGAAAACAAAGAAAAACCTACATCAGATATTGAGCATTAATCTGACTAAGAAACAACTCGGGAGTTAATTAAATGAAGTTTATACTCGTTGTTGGAGACGGAATGGCTGATTACCCGGTTCCTGAATTGGGAAACAAAACTCCGCTTCAAGCAGCATACAAACCAAACATGGATTCAATCGCAGCCCAAGGCAGAAGCGGTCTAATCAAAACGGTTCCTAACGAGTTAAATCCAGGTTCAGACGCCGCCATATGCTCAGTTCTAGGTTACGACCCCCGCATATACTGCACTGGCAGAGGCCCACTCGAAGCACCTTCCAGAGGCATAAAACTTGCAGAAAAGGACGCGGCATACCGATGTAACTTGATAACTGAGAAAGATGGAGCCATCCTTGATTACTCTGCTGGACACATAACAACTGAAGAATCATCTAAACTCATAGGTGCTGTAAATGACGCTTTTGGGAAAAAGGGCGAAATTGAATTCTACACAGGTCTTGATTACAGACACTTTTTGATACTGCGAGACTTTCAAAACCCCGAGCTTATCGTTTGCACTCCGCCACATGACGCTACAGGAATAAGTGTTTCAGCGGTACTGCCAAAAGCCAAGTCGCCAGAAGCAGAAAAAACCGCGCAATTACTAAGAGATTTAGTTAACGGTTCCCGCAATATTCTGCAGTCTCATGCTGTAAACATTGCACGGGAGAAAGCGGGCAAACGACCAGGTAACTTAATTTGGCCTTGGGGCGGAGGCAAAAAGCCATCCATGCCGACTCTGAAAGAAAAGTATGGGTTGAAATCTGCAGTTATATCTGCGGTTGATTTGGTGAAGGGAATCGGCACTTACGCCGGAATGGAAATCATCAATGTCCCCGGAGCCACAGGAATGTATGACACTAACTATGAGGGCAAAGCAGACGCCGCATTGAAAGCTCTTCAAAGCAATGATTTGGTTTTTGTTCATGTGGAAGCGCCAGACGAAGCCGGACACTGCAAAGACTACACATTAAAAGTAAAAACCATCGAAGACCTAGACAAAAGACTGCTCGGCAGAATTCTTAACGGCATAAGTGAGCCATACGCAATTGCAATACTGCCTGATCATCCCACACCGATAAAAATCGGAACCCACTCAAGAGACCCAGTGCCCTTCGCAATCAAATCGCCAAATCTAAAACCTGACGGAGTCAAAAAGTTTGATGAGTTCTCTGCAAGAAAAGGAGCGTACGGACTAGTCGAAAATGATTACCTAATTTCTCTTCTTATTTCTTCTTTCAAACGTTAAATCAAAGTGCTACTTAGTCACTTAATCAGATTTTCTTGTTTGAGTCATTAAGCTGCACCTATTTGTCAACTTTTTTCCCTATTCAAGAGAAAACAACGGAGCAATACGTCAAATCAATCAGGCAAAATTATGAGGCTTTTATTCTAAAGAGTTAAAGCACTCCTTTTGCAGCTATCTAAATAAAGAAAATGCAGATTGACAAGTCAACTTCTGTTTTCGAATTACTCGCTAAACCTGTCCAAAAAGCACTAGCAAAGCTTGGCTTTTCTGAGCCAACATTACCCCAGACTCTGGCGTTTCCTCCAATTCTTGAGGGAAAGAATGTTCTTTTGATTGCGCCAACTGGCACTGGGAAAACAGAAGCTGTGCTTCTCCCCGTATTCTCCCGTCTAATTGAAGAGAAAAATCAAGAGCAAACCGGTATACAGGTAATTTATATCACGCCGCTTCGTGCGTTGAACCGTGACATGTTCAAGCGATTAACACTTTGGAGCGAACAATTAGGCATTACCATTGAAGTACGGCATGGCGACACAGAAATGAAAATCCGAAGAAAACAAGCACGTCAACCTCCACAAATGCTAGTTACTACCCCTGAAACACTGCAGGCAATTCTTCCTGGGTCTCAAATGCGCCGTCACCTAAGTAATGTGCAATACGTAATAATTGATGAAGTTCATGATTTAGCTGAAAGCAAACGAGGAGCGCAGTTGGCAATAGCGCTTGAACGCGTCTTTGAAGTAACAGGTAAAGAGTTTCAAAGAATTGGCTTATCAGCAACTGTAGGCAATCCTGAAGAAGTGGCAAAGTTTATTGCAGGAACTCACAGGGAAATCGACATTGTACAAGCTGTTTTAGCCAAGAACTACCGCTACCGAGTAGAATATTTAACGCCAACAGAAAAAGACTACGAGCTAGCGGCTAAACTGGAAACAACTCCTGAAGCCTCAGCTAGAATCCGTCGATTAACCGAGCTCATAGACAACCATAAATCCACTCTGGTTTTTGTGAACAGCCGAACAATCGCCGAGTTGCTCGGGCACAGATTTGACCAACTAAACCGAAATGACGTATCCGTGCATCATGGTTCGCTTTCGAAAGGAAGAACGCACTAGCATAGAGGACGCTTTCAAGGCTGGAACACTCAAGGCAATTATCTGCACAAGCACATTAGAGCTGGGCATTGACATTGGCAATGTAGATTTAGTTATTCAATACATGTCGCCAAGGCAAGTCAGCAGCTTAATCCAACGGGTCGGTAGAAGCGGCCACAGTCTTGAACGGCTCTCAGAAGGAGTCATCCTCACTGCTTACCCCGATGACACATTAGAATCCATAGCAGCTGTAGAAAACGCCACCAAAATCAGGCTTGAACCAGTGCTGATACACAAAAACGCCCTGGACGTTTTGGCTCATCAAATTGCAGGCATCCTTATGGATAAACAAAGCATAAGCCAAACTGAACTTTTTAAAATAATCAATCGAGCTTACCCATACAGCACCCTAAGTACTAAGCAGCTTGAGGATGTAATTGGTTTTTTAGAGAGCCTACGCAACCTTAGATTGGAAGAAGAAGACAAAGTCTTGAAGAAAACAGGAAGAACCCGCGAATACTATTACAGCAACCTATCAATGATACCTGACGAGAAACGCTACCCCGTAATCAACGTTCTAACTGACAGAAAAATCGGCACTTTAGGCGACGAATTCATGACCCTGCACGCACGAGTAGGACTGCATTTTATTATGCGGGGAAAAGTCTGGCGCATAGTCCAGATAATTGATGAAACAGGAACAGTACATGTTATTCCAGCGGAAGATCCATCAGCCGCAATTCCAGGGTGGGATGGAGAAATCCTACCGGTGCCTTTTGGTTTAGCGCAGCAGACAGGGGAAATGCGAGAGAAAATCGGGAAATTGACTTAAGGAGGGCAAGAAACCTGAGGATGCAGCTGACGATATTGGCTGTTGAATTGAAGACTGACAAAGCAACACTTCTGGAAGCTGCACTGGAAATTGACGAACACCTCAAAACAGGAACACCGTTGCCTACGCAAAACCGCATAGTTATAGAAACATTGGATCGATATGTTGTTGTTCACGCATGTTTCGGCGAGCTTGTTAACCGAACACTAGGCGGAATCTTTGATTCAGTTCTGTCTGAACGCGAGGCAATCACCGGATGGTGGACAGACGGATACCGGATCCTGCTAGAAACCACTCATAAACTTTCTAAACTAGAAGCTGAAGGCTTGCCAAGAGAACTCTTCGATTTAACTGACCAGCGAATTGATGAAGCTTTTTTGAATTATGTTAACTCCAAATTTCCATTCGTGGCAAGGATGAAAGCTATTGCTGAAAGATTCGGAGCTATTCCGAGGGGAAAAACTTTAGCTATGTCTGAGCGGGGAGAAAAGCTTAAGGCGGCTTTCGAGGGCACACCGATTTATGATGAAACTTTGCGAGAAGCCATGATGGACAAAGTGGATCTGCCAAAAGTCAAAGAAATAATACAAGAAATAAAAAATGGAAAAGTAAATGTAAGCGCAGTTGTGCATGAAAAGCCGTCGCCTCTTGCATATCACATTTTGATGCAGTACGCTGACACTGCAGAGTTGATGGCGCCCGAACATGTAGTTCCTAAGCAACATTGACAGAATGAAACACTCAATTGAAGTTCGAAGCGCAAAGCTGCTATGCATGAACTGCGGAACATGGACAACACAGATGCGAATAAAAGACCTGCCTGATGAACCGCAATGCAAAAACTGCAATTCACGTTTGCTCACACTCCTTTATCCAAGCCAAGACGTAGAAAAGTTGAAGGGAGATTTGAGGAAACGTCGTGAAGACAAGGAACTAACTCCTGAAGAACTAAAAGAACTAAGCAACGCCAGACGCAAAGCTGACTTAGTGCTTAGCTATGGTAAACAGGCAATTCGAGCATTGCAGGTGAAAGGGGTTGGCCCTGAAACGGCTTCGCGGATTTTAGGTAGGATGCATCCGCAGGAGGAGCAGTTTTATTTAGATTTGCTTAAGGCGAAGATTCAGTATTTACGCACAAGAGAATTCTGGGACAAATAGGGTTTTGGTGATTGTAAGGTTTTATATGTCATTTGTTTGAATGTTTCGTTTAGCTGTGGTCACAGGTGGAAACGCAAGAACCAAGAAAGTTGAAGTGTTCAATCGGTTTATGGAGTGCAGTTGCCATCAGCGTTGGCGCAATTATAGGCGGCGGCATATTCGTTGTCATCGGCATCTTGGCAGGTTACGCAGGCTCCGGACTTATCATTTCCATGATTATTGCAGGAATCATCGCTTTTATCACAGCAACAAGTTTTGCAAAACTAACAGCATGGCAACCCGTTGAAGGAAGCGTTTACGAGTATGGACGCCAACTGATCTCACCTTTCTCAGGTTTCTTGGCAGGCTGGATGTGGCTGGTGGCTAACACCTTCACAGGAGCCGCAGTTGCTCTAGGATTCGCCTACTATTTATCAGCAGCATTTCCAAGTTTGCCAACCAATTTAGTTGCTGCCGGTTTGTGCCTTGCTTTTACTGGTTTGAATTTAATTGGTGCTAAAGAATCAACAAGAGTCAACAATATTTTAGTCGCCATTAAGCTGACAGTTTTGGCGTTCTTTGTAGCTTTTGGCGCATTACATTTTAACGGGAGCAACTTCTTGCCATTTAATCCATTAACTAGCGGCGTGCTTTACGGATCATTTTTCATCTTCTTTGCTTACGGTGGCTTTGCACGGGTTGCGGTTGTTGCGGAGGAGGTCAAGGATGCTAAGAGAAATGTGCCCAAAGCTCTAGTTTTGTCTCTTGCTATTGCGATGGTGGTTTACGTTTTAGTTGGGGTAGTAGCCATTGGATTGTTGAAGCCCGCTGGGTTGGCGGCTTCTGGTTCACCTTTGGATTCAGCTATGAGAGTGTCGGGTAATTCACTTGCAGTTCAAATTATTTCGGTTGGCGGTTTAGTTGCTACAGCAAGTGTTTTGTTAACAGCTATTTTGGGAGTTTCAAGAATGGCTTATTCGATGGCTCGAGGAAATGATTTGCCCTCTTTCTTGGCCCGGGTGCATCACAGGTTTTTCACACCGTATTATGCTATTTTGTTGGCAGGTATTTTGATGGCGGGTTTGGTCTTTTTGGATTTAACAAGTGTTGTAGCAGTTAGCACATTTGCTCTTCTGTTTTCTTATTGCGTATGTAATATCGCTGCATTCAAACTCAAAGGCGCTGGCAAACTCAATAAGATTTTGCCTTTGCTGGGACTGGCGACTTGCATAATGCTCTTAGCATTTATTCTTTTCGCGTCAACACAAGCATCGATAATTGGCGTTGTCTTCCTTCTTGCAGGATCAGTTTACTATGTTATACACAAAAAGTTGAACCAATCAAACCAAAAAAGTCCTTTTACGTTGCGATAAGAATTTTAAGCTTTAGTAAAGCTTACTGATAGGATAAATACAGAGATGACGATCAAAGCTGTCTTATTTGATATGTTCGATACTCTTGTGATGATTAGGAAAAACCATGATCTTTACAGTCCCGCGTTAATGAAAATGTACAATTTCCTAAATAAAAACGGCGTAGACGTCTCCTTTGACACATTTCAAGAAGCATATGTAAAGAGTCGCGACGAGCTCTACGTAAAGCGAACGCTAACCTTGAAGAACCTCACTTTAATATTCGGGTTTCTGAAACGCTCAAAAGCTTAGGCTACAACTACGGCATTTCCAGCTCATTAGTAACAGAGGCGTCTGAAGAGTTTTGTAACGAATTTATGACATTTGCTTATTTAGACAAAGATGCGGAAGCTTTGTTACGGGAATTACATGGAAAATATAAACTTGGAATAATCTCAAATTTTGCAATTCCTGAATGCGTGGATAAACTGCTTAAAGCTCACGGGTTAGTCTCATTGCTTGATGCGGTTGTCGTGTCTGGAGCCGTTAACAAACGTAAGCCTAGTCCAGAAATCTTCAAGAGAACACTTCAGGCGCTTGGTGTCGACGCTTCTGAAACGGTTTTTGTTGGGGATACTTTGGATGCTGATGTTGAAGGAGCCAAAGCGGTTGGAATGAAATCAGTTTATGTTCAGAGGCGTGTTGAGAAAGATGTTGAGAATGTTCACCCAGACATAGTTATTAAGAATTTAAGTGAGCTTCCGTTGGTGCTTCAGGATTTATAATCAAAAATACTTGACCGAAACAAAAAATTAAGAAACCAATTTCCCGGTTTTCTTAAAAGCTTGATTTCCTTACATAAATCTATTAATTCATGAATCTTAAACTCAACGGTTTTTTTTGGAGCCTGTTAGGGCTTACTTTGGATTGCGGAGTTTTCTGGCAAGCGAACCAGCTCAGTGTGTTTTTGAAGGAAATCCATGCCTCTTTCTTTGACCTTGAAAAGTTTTTTGCCGGCACCGTGGGTTTGGATTATTAAATTGTTATTTAAGAAATAAAAATCACATGTTTAGTAAATACTTGGGATCGGGCGGGGAGGATTTGATCCTACGCCCTGCAAGAGATTTCACCCACATTTCCTTTTTTCTATTTTAGCCTAAAAAACTAGTTACAATGAGAACACAAATATGGCAAATGTTATTCTCTCTCATCATTTGTCTAATCCTTTTATGGCACAACGTGCGCGATTATTTTTATTTAACAGCCTGCATTAGAGCATGTTGCCTGTGAAGATAAACACGTCAGTCGGAGAAAGGATTGGTAGTCCTATCGATGATGTCAGTTATACGAATTCTGAGGCACACGAAAACAATAAACAAAGCACGCATTGACTTGATCAGCAAGTCACAGAAAATCGAAAGCCGAATTAATCAGATTCACTATGAGAAATTCGGTTAAGAATATTCTATAAATCGGTCTGCTGTAGATGGCCCAATCCTCGAATTCTCTAAATGAATGTCTCAGAAGTGCATTCCCTGATGTGCTGTCTAAGTTAGAGTTGAAACTCTATGTGCGCAGACATTGGAGCTGGGGAGGGATTTGATCCTACGCCCTGCTGGAGATTTCACTCGCAAAAACTCTTATTTTCTTTGTAATTTATGGCCGAGGTGAGAAAAAAATGAGTACCGTAAAAAAAAGGCGCCCAGTTATAGACCGAGCGACTGGTTGATTTCCTTGACGGTCTCAGCAGACTTTCGGAATGCTTCTTCTTCTTTTTCATTAAGCGGCAGATCGATTATTTTCTTCACGCCATCTTTGTTGACCACAGCAGGTACGCTTAGGCACACATCCTCCTATTCCGTGATAGTTCTCAAGGTAACAAGAAACGGTTAAAATAGAATTCTCGTTGCGGACTATGCTTTCAACTATCTTTGTCAAGCTCAAACCGATGCTGTAGTTTGTTCTGCCTTTACGTCTTATGATTTCTTTCCCGGCATCGCGCACTTTCACGAAAAGTTCATCGAAAACACTTTTTTTGTACGGCACACTGCAAAGAGGGCAGTACTCTTTCAGCCGGATTCCAGCAACGTTCGCAAGGCTCCAAACTGGCACTTCGCTGTCTCCGTGTTCACCAATTATGTAAGAATGGACGTTTCTTGAATCAACCCCCAAGTATTCTCCAAGCAAATACCGAAGTCTAGCGGTATCCAAGACTGTTCCGCTCCCAATCACCTTTGTTTTCGAGAAATCCGAAAGCTTCAAGGCGGCATATGTCATGACATCGAGCGGGTTTGTAACCATCAACAAGATACATTTTTTATTGTACTCAGTGATTTTCGAGATTACCTCCCTCATGAGGGTGAAGTTTTCTTTTGCCAATTCTAGACGAGACTGCCCGCTTTTTCTAGCACCTCCAGCGGTGACAACAACTATGTCTGAATCCTCACAGTCCTGGTAGTCACCTGCTCGAACATCCACAGGCTCCAAGAAAGGTAACCCATGGCTCAAATCCATAGCCTCTCCTTCTGCCCTTTCTCTATCTGTATCAATCAAAACAATCTCAGAAACTAAACTGCGTATCAACAGTGAATAGGCAAATGTTGTACCCACAAAGCCAGCACCAACAATCGCAACTTTCGTTCCGCTCTTTTTCTTAATCAATCAAACGCCTCCAAAAAACATAAAGAAAAAGAATAAACGGGGAGAATTAAATATATCCAAACCATAGAAGAGATCGCTGAAGACAAACACCCCTACAGTTTTGCTTATATTGGTGCAGGGTGGGATTCGAACCCTAAGGCTGGGGAGGTTTCAACCGTAAATTCTCTTTTTTTCCTTTAAAAACGAGGTTATTGAATTACGCGCCTGATAGTCTTGCAATGATTAGAGCCAACTTCTTAAATACGCCTTAATTAATCATTTTTTAGGGGAGTGCTAATTTTGGTTACAGAAAAGAAGGTTGGAGATAGAACAGTTTTTCTCTGTGATATTTGTGGTCTTGGATACTCAGAAAGGAGCATAGCTCAAGACTGTGAAGACTACTGCAAAGCTCACCCTGGTTCTTGTAGCGTAGAGATATCCCAGAAAGCTGTTTATTTTCCAGAGAACCCGTTATTGCCAAAGAAAAAATAGCTATTTTGGAACGGTGCACAGATTCAGCTTTAACTTGTGCCGTGACTGTAGCAACCGTTTTTCATAACCCGAACGCAATATCTTCTCTTCTTTATCGCCCTGAAGCACGTACTTGTACTCAGTGAATTGTTGTTTAGCTAAACGCTAGATAATCGCTTAGTTGGGCAAAGCTAGGTTTGCTTTGTACATGATTTGGATCTTTAAAGCGCTTTCCTTAGCTATCTCTAGTATGTCTGACATGATGTCAAGATGGCTTCTTCTCGACTTAGCGTTTGACGTTGTCTTTCACTTAGTACTCATTAGTGCAGTTTGCTTTTAGATTTTTAATCTCTGACGTTGGTTGGTTGTTTAGAGTTAACATTATAGTTTCGTGATTTTTTCAAAAAGCTGTGTCCTAAAGAGAGAAAACTTTTAGTGAGCCAGCGTGAAAAACACCAAGGTGAAAAAAGATGTTGATAGGCTTGATATCTGATACGCATGACAATTTGCCCCAAATAGAAAAAGCCGTAAAATATCTAAACGACCAAAAAGTAGGCTTGGTGCTTCACGCGGGCGATTACGTTGCAGGTTTTGTTATCCCAAAATTCAAAGTGCTTAATTGCAAACTAATCGGTGTGTTTGGAAACAACGACGGAGACCACGAACTCCTAAAAAAACGCTTCAACGAAACCACCAACTGCACAATCCACGACCAGTTCGCATCTATTGAAGTGGAAAGCTACAAAATCGCGCTGCTGCATGGAACAGAAACCGAACTGCTCAACTCCATAATAGACAGCGGATACTTTGACGCCGTCATCCACGGACACTCACACAACAAAAGCATCGAGCGCAAAGACAAAACCTTAGCAATTAACCCGGGAGAACTCTGTGGGTACCTGACGGGAAAATCCACAATTGCAGTGCTAGACACCGCTAAACATGAAGCAAAAATAATTGAATTATAAGTCGCAGAACTATTGTTTAAGACCAAGGACCCATTTAGGCCGTTTAAAGGGTGAAAAATGGTCTTGAATTGAACTATTTATTAGACAGACTTAATTGGTTTGAAATTGATGCAGTGATATGCTACGTTTGTGGTTTGACAGGGGCACCCTACTTTTGAAGGGCGAAGTGGGAACTCCTTATGGTAAATGGGACCCAAGAGTTGGCTGCTATAGAATTAAAGCTTACCATTACAGAGATGTTTTGGAGTACTTGGCCGAGAGCAGAATTAAGGTTGAAGATGATACTCTTGATTTGCCTCCCCTCGAACAAATTAAGAGCAATGTTGCACTCAGGGATTACCAGAACGAAGCTTTGGACAATTGGTACAGAGCCCGCAACAGAGGGGTTCTGATATTGCCCACTGCAGCTGGAAAGACTTTCATCGCATTAAAAGCAATTGAACGATTGAAAATACAGACGTTGATTGTTGTTCCAACTTTAGATCTGATTGATCAATGGAGAAAACGCATTAAAGACGACCTTAACTTGGAAACCGGCGCTATTGGCGGGGGCGAAAACACTGTTCGGATGGTTACGGTTACAACTTATGATTCAGCTTACATACATGCGGAACAGCTTGGCAACAAATTTATGTTATTAGTGTTCGACGAGGTGCATCATTTAGCCTCTATAGGCTACATGCAGATAGCCGAGATGTATATCGCCCCATACCGCATGGGCTTAACTGCAACTTATGAAAGAAGCGATCAGAGGCATTCTCTTCTTCCCCAACTTGTCGGCGACCCAGTCTATTCAGTCGGCATCGAAGAACTTTCAGGGGAGCACCTTTCACCATACACATACGAAAAAATATTAGTTGAACTAACACCTAAAGAGCAGCAAATCTACGAGTCCCAGATGGGGATTTTTAGAAGCTTTCTCAGACAACGGAAAATCACTTTGAGAGGTGCTGCAGACTTTCGAAAGTTCATAATGACCACTGGAAGAGACCCCAAAGCACGCGAAGCATTACTCGCAAGAAACCGAGCGGTTAAGGTTGCTGTTAACTCAGAAGCTAAGCTAAACCTGCTATCTCAGAAGCTAGAGGCTTACAAAAATGAGAAAACCCTGATTTTCACTCTCTTTAACGACTTGGTTTATACGATTAGTTTGCGCTTTCTAGTCCCCAGCGATTACATGTCAGACTCCTAGAAGAACGCCGAGAAATATTATCAAACTTCGGAAACGGGAAATACCCTGTTGTTGTGACTTCTCAGGTTTTGGATGAGGGTTTAGATGTGCCCGACGCATCAGTAGGCTTAGTTCTGGGAGGAACGGGAAGCAACAGAGAATATGTCCAAAGACTCGGACGACTGCTCAGGAAGAAAGAAGGCAAAATAGCCCGGCTAATCGAGATAATCTCTAAAGAAACCATGGAAGTCGGAACAAGTCGTAGACGTCACCAAAAAACTGGAGACGCAGCATAATGTTTCCAAGCGACTTGCTTTCAGTTTGGAAGAGGAAAGGCGAGATTCTTCCCCGCTACGCTAAACCTTCCAGCAGTAACGATGATGCCGCAAACCTTCTTGTCGAAGCTTACAAGGTACATGTTGGAGAAAAAAAGAAAGTTCTAAAAGCCTTAGTCGCTGAGCTTGAAGACAAAGGCTACGAATATCGCTTTGTCAGAGCTTTGTCTTTACTCCTTGATCGGAAAAGCACATTTGTCTGCCAAAGCAAAATTAACCCAGTTGATTTGCGTAGAAAAATATTTCAAGTCACAGAAAATTTTGGGGTACCTTTCACTTCTGAAAAAAGACGAAAAATACTAGCGACCGTAGCTTCCGAGATGGCTCTATCAATAGGGGATGTTGAAGAGAATTTTTACTCTGATTTAGATAGCGAATTAGTTCTTGAAAAGTTTACCCCACCTTCAGCCTCTGAGTTACTGGGTGAGTATAATTTAGGTTTGACGCAGACATTACTTTTTGATGCCACAGAGCTAAGTTTCACAGCTTCAGGCAACTGGCAAGACCTTTTTCATGCGATAAAGAAATTTGGGTTAATCTATGAAGTCTACAGAGATAATGATCTGTGGGTTAAAATAGACGGCCCAGGCAGCCTGTTTAAGCTAACTCGAAGATACGGAGTGGGAATAGCCAAGCTGTTGCCAATAATCGTCGCGAACCCCGAATGGACGGTTAAGGCAAAGGTTCTTTGGAAGTTTACAAACGAAATCTTCGACTTCAAAATTGAAAGCCAAAAATACGCCTCACTGTTGAAGAAAACACGGTTGCCGACTTTGACTTATGATAGCTCTATCGAATCGGATTTCGCGACCCAATTTCAAGCATTGACTTCTGGCTGGATATTAAAAAGAGAACCTGAACCTGTAACTGCTGGAAAAAATGTAATTATTCCCGATTTCTCCCTTGAAAAAGCCGGCCTCAAAATCTATTTAGAAATCGTGGGATTCTGGACAGAAGAGTACTTAATGAGGAAAATAGAGAAACTAAAGTTAGTGAAGGCAAAGATGCTTCTCCTGGTCAACGAAGCTTTGGCATGCGAAAAACTCTCCGCTTTGGAAAAACGTCCACAGCTTGACTTAATTTATTACCGCAACAAAATTCCTCTTGCCCCGATTCTGAGGTATTTGGGAACCAAGTTTGAAGAAGTCAAGTCTAAGGAGATTAATCTTCTATGAGGGTTTGCAGATTAGATTTACTGAACCAGTAGTTTCTTTTAGGGACTTCGCGTGTAGAATTGGCGTTTCAACAGAAGCAGCAAGAGCTTTCTTAGTGGGCAATCCACCTTCCGGCTACGTTGCGATTGCTGATATTTTGATCAGCAATAAAATACTCTTACAAATCGACGCAAAAATTAAAGAAGCCATCAGCCAATCGGGAAAAATGCCCCTAAATGAAGCATCAAAAATCGTCGAAGAAGAAGGTGCAGATGACCCATCTAACGTTTTAGCATCGCTCGGCTACAAGATTATATGGCGAGGAATCAACAGTGACCAAGCTGAAGTTTCTAAAAAAAACTGACAATCATCGCGATTAAAAAAGCAATTTGCAAATTTCGATGGGGAATTCAATCAAATGAATATCTTAATTATATGTTAGTCTCGATAAATTTTCTAATTAGCACGCTTCCTTAACAGAAAAAAGGATCGGCAACAAGAATCATTAGACCTTAGGCGTAATTAGGTGTTGCAAGGTTCATAAACGATTTACCTTTTCTAATGCAATGTCTTCTTGAGATTTAAAACAAGAAGTGAACAATTGGGATACAAGAATTTAGCAAATCTAACAGCCAAATAATAACGCCTAAGGTCTATTAACTTTTATTGTATGGTTCTCTTAGCAAGTTAGCTTTTGCGAATAGCTGTTTTAACTGTTCGTCGCTTGCACCATTACGTATTGGGGTTAGAATGTCAATTAGATTGTCGTTTCTCATGAGGCAGGGTTTTAGTTTGCCGTCGCTTGTGACGCGCAAACGTGTACAGTGCATGCAGAAGTCGCTATTCTCAATTGGGTGTACTACTTCGACAGTTGCCTTTGGCAGGTGGTAGATTAGGCGGTTGTGCATTAAGGGTCTTTTCTCAATTGTTACCGCTTTCTTACGTAACATTTCTTCTTGCTCATCTAAGTTTTTGTAATATGTTGAATAGTAGGTGTCGGTTACATTTATTGGGTCAAGCTCTATAAGTTGCAGTATAGTGCCCGTTTGACTAGTGTACTCTATCATTTCTGGCACATCGCCTACGTTCATCCCTCTTAGGAGAACCATATTCAGCTTAACCGGGCAGAATCCGACTTCAATTGCCGCTTTGACTCCGGCTAACGCTTTTTGCAGGTTTCCTCCTGTTAATTTTCTGTAAGTCTCTTCGTTCAAAGAGGGCAAACTAATGTTTACGCGTCTTAATCCTTTTTCGCGTAACACCTTAGCCACGCCATCCAACAAAAGACCGTTGGTGGTTAAAGACAGATCCCTCAAGTCTGGCACCTTAGCTATGCCTCCGACAATTTCTGGAAGGTCTTTGCGCATGAGCGGTTCTCCGCCAGTTAACTTTATCCTCGAAATGCCAAGGCTAATGGCGATTTTTGCTATGCGCACGATTTCGTCAACAGACATTAATTCAGCCGAAGCGTTTGCCCTTTGCACTTCGCCTTCCCTGTGACAGTACAAACAGCGATTGTTGCATCGTTGAGTAATCGAAATCCTCAAGTTAAGAAGAGGTCTGCCGCAGTTGTCTGTTAAATTCATACGTTATTCCCGTGCGTGCTTAACGATGTGAGACGCCTCGGGCAAAATAAGCATTTCTACCGCGACACGCACAGCGTCAGGGGAGCCAGGTATACAAAACAAAGCCTTGCCTTTTGCCACTCCAGCTACTGCACGGGACAAAACCGCGGCTGAACCAACTCGATCAAAGCTTATGCGTCTAAAAAATTCGCCGAATCCCGGCAGGGTCTTCTCAAAAAACGGCGAAACCGTCTCGATCGTGACATCGGTTGGTGTAATGCCTGTACCTCCAGAAAACATAATTACATCCAAATCAGGCATTTCCAACGCTTGCTGTACTGCATCGGCAATTAATGCTTTGTCGTCGGCAACTATTTTTTTGAAGAGTACGTTTTGCCCAGCGTTTTTGAGCAATTCAACCATAGTGTCGCCGCCCACGTCACTAATTTCTTTCTCGCCTGATTGTATCAGCTTGTAGCGAGAAGTGCTGCAGATGTAAACGCCAAAATTCAAAATCTTAGGCGACTTTGCCTTATGCATCTTCGAGCTTTCACTCAATCATCTACACCTGTTTGAACTTGCGCACAACATGAATATTCTCAATCGCAGTGGACGGATACTGCCCAGCAGCATCTTTTTCGTACTGCTTAGTCATGTCCCAAACCGTCAACAACCCCATCGAAACCGCCGCGAGCGCTTCCATTTCCACACCTGTTTGCGCTCTAGCTTTAACTGTTGCAGAAACTTCAACAGTGAATTCGTTGGGGATTTCAACGTCAATTTGCACATTTGTCAAAGGCAACGGGTGGCAGAGCGGAATTAAGGTGCTTGTCTTTTTAGCCGCAAGTATAGCCGCAATCTTAGCCGTACAGATGGGGTCGCCTTTTGCGATTTTTCCAGTTTTGATTAACTTGATTGTTTCCGGTTTGAGCTTTATGCTTCCTGATGCGGTTGCTTCTCGGAAAATTTCCGCCTTATCTGAAACATCAACCATCGCCATAATTCATTCGCCTCATTTACTTTGTTCCCACGCGTCTATTAGGTTTTGTACAGCTTTCGCCTTAGCTGTGCGCTCGTTAAACCTGTACATATGCACTCTACCGTAAAACCGCTCTTGCAAAATCCCCTCAGATTCCAAAAGTTTTAGGTGCTCAGCAGTTACAGTAAAGTTTGCGTGAATTTGTCTAGAAATATCTGAAATGTTTGGTGAGCCCAACTTGTAAATTAGCTTCAAAATTTTCATGCGGGTTTTAGATGAAAAAACCTCTTCAAGTTCCATAGAGCTTCACGTTCTTCCTTCTTCTAAGCTGGCGCTCAATTCTTTTTCCAATTCGATTGCTGGAATAGAAAGCAGGGAAACCTGCGTTGACCTACCACGAACAGATGAGGACGTCACTTCAGTTTTCAAAATCCCAATCGATGAAAGAAACTGCGCATAATTCCACACTTGCGTATGACCGCTCGGTGTCTCCCCGAATTCTTCGCAGATGACACCGTAGGTTTTCTCGACTTCGCTCAGTGAAGCATAAGCCTGCTCGTTCTCTTTAAAATATCGCGCTATTGCCAGCAGAAACATTTTCTCATGTAAACTCAGCCTTACCAAATCGCTTCGCTTCACGCCCGGAATAATATTTGATATCGCTATACGTACGCATTCAGCGGCAACTTGTTCAGAGTCTTGTGCGTCAGCATATTTTCCTGCACGCCATAACAATTCAATGCCGAAGCGGGCATTTCCAGTTTCCTTAAAGGCAAGTTCGGCAATCAAGTCAACAACATCTTCTTCTACAGTTCCAAGTTCGAATGCCATAGAAACACGGTCGTTTAAGATATCAAAGAGTTGTTGTTTGCCATAGCGTTCTAGAATTATGATACTACGTTGAAGGGTGCTTCTTGCACTAGCATCCAATTGCTCGAGGGCTTTTAAATCACGCATAATGAAAATAAAGGAGATCCGCTGAGGTTTGCCCTGCCGCGTTTCCTGGAGTCTCGTGAGTTTGTATACGGCGTCTGAGCCTTCTTTTTCAATGAGGCTGTCAAATTCATCCAAAGTCAGTATCATTGAGGCTTTTTCTTCGTCTAAAATCTGCATGAGTGCGGTGAGGACTTCTTCCGAAGAGTAACCACGCATTGGATAATTGGGGCGAAAAGCAGTTAAGGCTTGATGCAGAATCGGGCTCAGGCTTCCCCGATATTCACGGCAATTAACGTGAACATAGCGGAATTTCATGCCTCTCTTGTTGGCATCTGAGGTTAGGTTTGCTCCAAAGTGCTGGGCTAGAGCCGTTTTTCCTGTGCCGACATCACCAGTCATAATGACTCTCTGAGACATCCTTTCGGGGCAGCTCAGAATAAAACTGAAGAATTCCGTTAACAAACGATGTTCTTTTTCTCTGTGAGGCAGCTTTTGCGGAATGTAATTTATGTCAAGCTTTGATTCATCTTTGAACACGCTTTGGCGCAACCGCAAATCTATTCCTCAATAAACCAATTCTACTGTTTTCACGATAATACTACGTTTTAAAACAAAAGCCTAATAAATGCATTCTGTAATCATTGTTTTCCGAAATCAAATGATACCGAAATACTTCTTTCTAACGAAGGGAGTTGGCAAACATAAAGAGCAACTCCAATCTTTTGAACTGGCCCTCAGAGACGCAGGCATACAATTTTGCAACTTAGTCAGCGTTTCAAGCATCGTTCCTCCTGGATGCGAGCAGCTTACACGGGAAAAAGGCTTAAAACTGGTGCAGCCAGGCGAAATTACTTTTGTGGTTATCGCCCGCAACTCAACCAATGAACCTCACAGACTCGTCGCGTCATCAATCGGCGTAGCAATTCCGTCAGGTAAAAACCAGTACGGCTACCTGTCAGAACACCATTCTTATGGACAGACAGATGAGTCAGCAGGTAACTACGCGGAAGACTTGGCGGCAACAATGCTTGCAACAACCATGGGCATTCAATTTGATCCAGAAACAGCTTGGGACGAACGAAAACAACTCTTCAAAACCACAGGTTTAATCATCAAAACAGCCAACATAACTCAGTCTGCAGCAGGAGACAAAAACGGGTTATGGACAACAACCGTTGCCGCAGCAGTCTTCTGTCGAGAAGACAACAGACCAAAAAAATAAGCTAGTTAATCAGCCCAATTTTTAGGGCTTTTATATTTCTTGAATCTTCATTTAAGTTCTTGGTAGCGTTCCATCGCCGCCAACACAACCTGTTTAGCTTCTTGCGGTTTCTTCCAGCCCTTAACTTTAGCCCACTTGCAAGGCTCCAGCCGCTTATATGTTGTGAAGAACTCTTGAATCTCTTTCAGCTGATATTCGGGAACATCAGTCAAGTCCTTGTAACCTTCAAAACGCAAGTCATTTAATAGAACCGACAAAATCTTGTTATCCAAACCCTTCTCATCCTCCATCACTAGCAAGCCAATTACTCGGACCTTAGCAACTGTACCAACTTCCAACGG
Source organism: Candidatus Bathyarchaeota archaeon (assembly GCA_963831865.1). Classification (GTDB taxonomy): domain Archaea; phylum Thermoproteota; class Bathyarchaeia; order Bathyarchaeales; family Bathycorpusculaceae; genus Bathycorpusculum. The sequence continues at coordinate 27,516 of CAWHSP010000032.1, forward strand.
CTCATAAGTCAACGCCATTATGTCTAGTGGGTCGCCATCTTCAGAGAATGTTTGAGGCACAAACCCGTACTCAACTGGAAAAACCACTGATGAAGGAATAATGCGGTTTAGAACGAAGGCTTCCCACTCGGATTTGTACTCAAACTTGTCTCTTGAGCCACTGTTCACTTCAATAACCATGTTTAAAAATTCCGGCGGATTATCGCCTGCAGGAATTTGCTTCCAAAAATTCAAGCTTTTCACTTCGTTTACGCAGAAGAAAAACGTTTCATTTAAGCCTTCTCAAATTTTTAACTTTCAAGTTCGGTTTGGTGGGCTCTAAACCTGACGCTTAAGACTTTAAGCTGGAAACTTCTTATCCCTCAGCTAACAATAACACCTGACGGGGAAACGAAAATCAGCGAAACCATAGAGTTCCCAAAAACCTTTACAATATTAGGAAACCTTGCCCTTGCGCTATGGATTACTCTCGATATCATTGCTTTCCTACTCATCAACTTGGCAGCTGGAGTAGTATTCCTATTGGTTGCACTCATCGGCATCTATGGCGTACTCAAGTTTTTAGGCTGCCTGAGACCCTGCTACAACTGCACAAAATGCACCTTTGGCTTAGGCAGGCTATCTGCCTTGTATTTTGGAAAGCGCAACCTCAAAGACTATAAACAAACCTACGGCATAGCCACAGCCATATTTTTCTACGCCCTAATCGGTCCATTTCCAGCCGCAATTCTGCTGATATCAACAATCCAAACGTTTTCAATAATCAAAATTGCCTTTTTGCTTTCTCTCATTATAATTTTGGTTTATAGCGGAATGACTTGGCGCCCAAATGGAAAATCGTAATATTAATAATTGCAAACCCAAATCATTGTTCTTTAGGGTTAAAGAACGATTCTAACTTTGAATTTTCAGTCTTCTTAAGAACTTCAGCACAAATTTTGGGGTCTAGCGCCTTGAACTCCAATCCAAGAGTAACCAACAATCTTTGCACGTCTTTACCAAGGCTAGGGGCAACCAGCACCGCTCGGACCTCACGGTTCACCTTGGCCTTAATGGGTTCAATGTACTTTGCCAATTGCAGAGCAGCTTCTTTAGAAGCGGTTTTGCGTTTAACTTCAACTATAACTAGTCTGCCGTTTTTGTCTTCGCCGTAGATGTCTACGAAGCCTGGCTCAACTTTCTTCTCCCAGCTGATCGGCTTAAATCCCTCTTCAAGAAGTTCAGGCTTAAGAAGAATGGCACGGTGCATGTCATCTTCGCTTGCATGTAAAAGAAAATCTCCTGAATCTGATAAGTTAAGTGAGGAAGCCATGTAGATGTTGTTGAAGGTTACTCGGACGCTTTCACGTGGCTTCTGGCGGATTCCATGAACTTCGAGCTCATCGTCTTTGATTTGGACATGGAAGACACTACCTGCTGGTTGCCAGTTGACAGGTTCATAGCCGACTGGACGGTGGACAAGAAGCGACCCATCCGATTTGATAATTAAGACGCGCTCGCCGCTTTCAAGATTTGAACTTGCTCTACCAACGTAATGGACGCGACATGTACCAACAACGATAAGAGTTCTTCTTTGAGCGAAAGCTTTCTCAATTAGCGTGACGGCTTCCGCAAGTGTTGGTTGGGTTAGAACTGAGATCTTATTGGATTGCAGCATTTGTTTTCAGCCAACTATTTTAGTCAGAGCTTAGGTACATAAGAATTCTTGAAGGACTTGGCATTGACAGGTTGGAAAGACAAACGCACAGTAATGCAACGCTACAATTTGACAGCGGAAATGTACGAGGGACGCTATGCAAAAGAACAGAAGCCAAAATACGTGGCAGCGCTGGAAAACGTTGCCGTCGCCGATGAAGTGGTTCTAGATGTCGGTTGCGGAAGCGGCTTATTTTTCAGAGAAATCGCTGCCAAAGCGAAAATGGTAATAGGCTTAGATATTTCACATAAGCTACTGCTACAAGCCAAACATCATGCGGCTGCCTTTGGAAATGTTTTTGTTTTGCAGGCTGACGCTGACTATTTACCTTTTAGAGACGGCGTCTTTGATTTGGTTTTTGCGTTTACATTGCTTCAGAATATGCCTAAACCTTCAGCAACGTTAAAGGAGTTAAAGTCTGTTGCTAAGCCTGCTGGAAGGGTTGTGGTGACTGGATTAAAGAGGTTTTTTTCGCTTACTGCTTTTATGAATTTCCTTGAAGCGTCGGGTTTGACGTTGGTTACTTTTGTTGACCGGGAAGATTTGAAGTGTTATGTTTCTGTGCTGACGCTTAGCAATTGAACGTCTGCAACTTGACCTGTGTCTGCGTAGATTCCGACAGCTACTTCATTTTTGCCTCCTGCATAAATCCGATCTAAGCTCATTTCTACGTACCAATATGGAATCAGAGCTATTGAATTGCCGCGTGTATGCGGGACAAGCTGAGTGGACAAGGGATCACCTTTTACTTTGAAATTGCTTACTTGTTGGCCTTCAATCGTGTATGTTAGAGTGCCAACGTAGTTTTTGGCAATAGTTACTGCTTGGTTTTGGGAAATCAATAGGTCGGTGCTGCCGACTGTAAATAACCAATAACCATCGGTCATTATAGTTAAAGTGCTGCCTTGAAAAGTCATCTGCAAACCTTTACTTTGGAAATCAATCCCACCTTGATGGCACATCCAATAGAACACGACATTACCGCCTGTATTAGTTATTTGCAGTGCCATGTCACCTTGTATTAATTCTTGATTCGAAGTGTTGGTCACTGCGGCGAGCAAATTAACCATTTGAGTTATGTATGCATCGCCTGAGTATGCCTGATACCGTATGAGTGTAGAATTTGCATTTTGAAGAACAGCGGTTGGTTGAGGCTGCGAAAAGATTGGTGAACTTTCAATCATATTAAGTTCATAACGTGAGAAGTGAGTGCCTCTAAAGCGCAGGTTGACATCTATATTGCTTTCTGGACTAGTTAATGAGCACTTTATGACGTCTTCAGAAATGTTGAAGTCAGTGCGGTACGTAATAGTATTACCCAAATTTATCGTGTAATTTCTAACATCGATTTGAGAAACATTTGCGAGAAAAGCAGCCACTTTGTCAGATCCCATACCCCAAGACATCAACTGCTGGTTCTCAGCGGAAAGCGACCTCTGACTGGCGGATAACTGATTTACCGACATAAATTGAAAAGTAGACGTCCCAGCCAAAAGAACGACTGCAATGAGCAGCGATCCAAAAATTGCTTTCCATTTCAAATTCAGTTTTATTCGGCGCTTTGTTTCTGTCTGTGGCGCTTCTTCTACACCATTCATCGCGCTTACTGTGGCTAAGCCGAAGGTGGAAAGCTTGTACTGGCCATTGTCCAGTTTAGAAACCAGTTCACCAAGACTTTCAAGATGATAAGTTAAATGTGAAGTGGAAACTCCAAGGTGTTCGACCATCTCCATAAATGTCATAGGTTTGTTGGCAAGCATTCGAAGAATTTTGCGACGAACAGGATGCTTAAGTGAAGTGAACATGATCGAGTAGATTTCTTCTTCAGAGACAGCCATGCAATCCCCTGCTGAAGTATACGATGATTAAGGCTATAAGATTTACATAAAACCGCCGATATTCAACCAAATAGTTAGTCAAGAGAGGAGACCGTGTGAAAAGTCGCCTCTTTTTTGCTTGAAGTATGGTAAAGCTTAAATGCTTATAGCTCTAATAGAGCTATATGTGATTTGCATGCCTAAAAAAGTCAACTTTCAAACAACAAACGAACTCAAACTAAACGGAATAGTAGGCTTTGTAAAAAGAAAAGTCACCCCCCACGGCACAGGCGCCAAAGTAACCTGCCCAAAAGAGTACCTTGGCAAAACAGCCTACCTAGTCATAACAGACGAACCATACACTGAGGAATAGCAAAATGAGCCAAACACCAGACGACTACGTAGAAGGCCTAAACAGAAAACAAACATTCCTACTGCCCAAAACAATAGAAGAATACGTAGAAACGGACAATCCAGTCAGGTTCATAGATGCATACGTAAACACGCTTGACATGGAAAAGTTAGGCTTCACCCACTCAACGCCGCAAGATCTTGGAAGACCATCATACAACCCAAAGGACCTGTGCAAACTCTACCTCTACGGAGGCCTAAACCACATCCGATCAAGCAGAAAGCTTGAGCGAGAATGCAAAACAAACCTTGAAGCCATGTGGCTTCTCAAAGGCTTAGCGCCTGACTTTAAGACTATAGCGGATTTTAGAAAAGACAACCCAGCAGCCATAGGCGCCTTATTCAAGGATTTTGTAGCTTTCTTAAAAGATCTCAGCCTCTATGGAGCAAAACAAGTAACCGTAGATGGCACCAAACTGCGGGCTGTCAATTCCAACTATAAAGCCTTCACCCAAAGAGCACTGGCAAAGAGAATAAAAGTCATGGAAAAATCGGTAACACATTACCTTGAAGAGTTGGATGCTGCAGATAAGCAGGAAGCATCTGATGAGCAACAAGCCAATGGCGAAGTAAGTGAAGACGCAAAGGCTTTTGAAGTAGACAAACTGGCTGCTTTGCTTGAGAAAAAGCAGAAATCTGAAGAAATTCTTGATAAAATGGAAAAGAGCGGCCAAACAGAGGTTGCTCTTAACTGATCCGGATTGTCGGCAGATGATGAATCATGGCAGAGTAGAATCCTGCTATAATATGCAGGCAGCTGTGGATTCTAAAAACCATCTTATCGTTAATTATTTGGTGACTAACGAGGCTTCAGATCTAAATCAACTCAGCGGCGTAGCGATAAGCGCTAAAGAAACACTTGGTGTTGAGCAGATTGATTGTATTTCTGATAAGGGGTATTTTGATTTTATGCAAATCAAGCAATGTGTCGACAATGGAGTTACTCCTTATGTTGCGGTAAAGAGGTCAGGAAGCGGCGGCAGTATTGTATCGCCAGAGTTTACTGCTGACAAATTTCGCTATGACAAGGATGCGGATGTGTATGTTTGTCCGGCTGGACAGCGTCTTTTCTTTCACTTCTGTACGTTTCAGGATGGGATGGATAGGCGAGTTTACAAGTGCCAGAAGGGTGTTTGTTCTTCATGCCAGTTTTTTATGACTAAATGTACAGGCAATAAGACTGGACGGTTGATTTGGCGTTGGGTCCATGAGGAGGTTGTGGATGATTTGAGAGAGCGTATGAAGTTGCATCCTGAGGTTATGGATGAGCGCAAAAAGGTGGTTGAGCATACGTTTGGGACTTTGAAGAGGGCGTTTGGTGCTCCTTATTTGTTGCTTAAAGGTCTTAGGAAGGTTAGTGGAGAGGTCGGGTTGCTTTTGTTGTCTTATAATTTGAGGAGAGTTTTGAACATTCTTGGAGTCGAAGCGCTAATTGGTGCGCTTGTTAAGAAATAAAGAGTAAGAGAAGAATAAAATCAAGAAGAGAAAATGGTAATTCCTCAAGCTTTCAACCGGTCATTATGTTGATTTTTTACACGGTCTCAAAGTTTGACTTAAAATCGTCCAAGTTAGGTACGAACTCTTTCATGGTTTTAAACTGCGATTCATGTGAACACTCTACAGCTCATTATATTTTGTCCATTCTTCATGTCCAAGTCTTTCCACTTCTTCTACCGTTGTCGCTCTCGCCGTCTCGCAGTCGTTTTAATTGAAAACAACAACCTGTTGGTGTATCTGTCCGTACTTGATAGCGATTTATGTCCAAGTTCTTGTTGTACTTCCTTCTTGTGTTCCTCCATTTTATCAACCTATACGCGAAATTGTAGCAGAAAAGTATGAAGATGTATCTGTTTTAGATGCGGGGGTTCAAAAGAGAGTTTGCGAACCGAACTAGTAAGAGAGCAAAGTAACCCCAACCTTCCGGTTTTCACTAGAAATTTCAACGATCTCTAAACCGACATACTTGGTTTTAGAATTGAGGATAAAATTACAAAAGATAAGTCGTTTTTGATTTTGGTAGACAGATTGATTAAGAACATTGAAGAATAAAAAAACCAATTAACAAAAGAGTAGCTAAAGAGCAGGTGATGATCGGTTCCCAGTATAGAGATAGTAATTGCGGCGTTTCTGCTGATAGCTTTCTTAGCCGCGGTCCTATCACACAAGCTTAAGGTACCTTATACACTAGTTTTGGTCTTAGAAGGAGTTATAATAACCGTTGTCCTCTTCTTGCTTGAATCACAAGGGCTAGATCCTGGCTTCTCAATTGAGATCACTCTACAGTCAGCTTCTCGCAGGTGGTCTTTTCGTGGGATTAGTGGTTCCACCTTTGATTTTCGAGGCAATGATTCATCTTCGTGCAAGTGACCTGCGAGCGGTAATCAAGCCTTCGTTAACCTTGGCAACCGTCGGCGTCTTGATAGCGACTGTTGTTGGAGGGCTTATTTTGTGGAAAATCTTTGGTCTATCTCCGTATGTTTCTTTTCTTTTCGCTGCGCTAATTGCTCCCACAGATACGGTTACGGTTTTAGAAGTTTTTCGACGTGTAAGTGTTCCCTCTAAACTTTCAACGCTGCTTGATACAGAAGCGGCTTTCAACGACGCAACGGGCATTGTTATTTTTACATTAATTCTTTCCGCTATTAGTCTTCACGAGTTCTCTTTAACGCAAACGTTGTTCAGCTTTAGCTTTACTCTAGGTGCAGGTGTCTTCATTGGGCTGGTAGTTGCATTCATAGGTGAATTACTGTCAAGCTTGATAGAGGACCGAGTGGCTGAAACCATCTTAGCGATAGCAGTTGTTTACGGGTCATATGCTTTAGCAAATGGAATAGGCGCTTCCGGGCTAATTGCAGTCGCAGTTGCAGGGTTATACTTTGGCAACTACACAATGCGATCTGCCATGGAACCCGCTTCGAGAGAAGCGGTAACGACCTTTTGGGCTATAGCTGCCTTCCTTGGCAACACCATAGCCTTTCTGATCATCGGCTTCCAGACAAATATTTTCACTCTTTCACAATCAATTCTGCTCATTATTGCTGCCTTCGCCGCCGTAACCGTAGCCAGAGCTGCCACAGTTTATCCAATCCTCGGGGTCTTTAACAAATTTGGAAATAAGATATCCGCAGTATGGTATAATGTAGCCATGCTTAGCGGAGTTAAAGGTGCCTTGTCAATAGCTCTAGCGGCCACGATAACAACTTCAGCTGTCATTACCCTGAGCGATATTCAAACCATAAACGCAATGGTGTTGGGTGTAGCATTTATCTCAATCGTGCTTCAGGTGCCTTTGCTGTTTCGATATGTTAGGAAAAGAATGCCCCAAACTGACATTGTTTCAGATATAGTAATTGAGGAACAATTTGAGTTGATGGCTTCGCATATTGAACAATTAAGAAAGCTGAAATCAGAGGGTGAAATATCCAGCGAAGAATTCACAGAAAGTATCGAAGAGAACAAGAAGAAACTTGATGACCTTATTGCAAAATCTCCCGTTACGATTGAAACCAAAAAAATTATTCGTGCAAGAGCATCAGCATTATATGCTTCTTTCCCAAAAATTCCCAAACGCAAAACCAAAGATAAAAACGAAAAAGCAAAAACCAAAAAAACAGAAAAATAACTTGTGTTTTTTAATTTTAGAAAATGCGAAAGCTATTTTGAACGAATTGCCCTTAGTACCGTTAACGCTGCGTCATTCTCTAACTCGTTTATTATGTCGTTGATATTTTCTGCGTTCAGTGCCAGTGCCAATTGAGCTCTCTGGGTTATTTCTTAAAGGAATGTTTCGCCGCCTTGTTTGGTATCTCTTTTGCCTGTTCTTCTGAGGTAACCTTTGGCTTCAAGGGCTTTTATTCGAAGGTAATAACTGCATATTCTTTTCGCGTGAAGCCTCTTATCTTAGTTATTTGCTTCAAAATACCCCATATCGTTTCAGAAGCCCCATTGTCGAGAGTTTGGAATATGGCGCGGTTTAGTTTAGCCTCTCTTCCACTAAACAAAAGTTCTGTACCCTTGCTCTTCTTCCGAGCAAAAGTTTTCTGCTTTCCCCTTAACTCAAGAAGATCAAGCATAGCGCTGGATGCTACTTATTAAATTGACCTAACCTTTTTCGGCGGTTTTTTGCGAGGCAAAATCTTTCTACGGTAGAAACGTCTTGAACAAAATTATTTCAGCGACCTTAGTTAAACAAAAATATAGGTCAACGAAGAAGATTAAGCCTAAAAGCGATTCTCTTTGTTTTTTGCTGCGTTTTGTCGGGGTCATTTCCACGGTGGAAACGTTTTTGTAATAACATTTTTACAGTAGAAGGCCAAAAGAGCCAAACCAGATTCTGTTAGCGGGGGCAAAATCAACAAACAAAATGAAAGAAAAAACAACAACACAACAATTCACCTTAGGGTCTTGTCTTTCGCCAAGTATGAAAGTTGTTAGGGTTATCCATAGGCTATATTAGTCTAAATAAGACGAAAATCGAGTCAGAGAAATTATAAGCTTTTTCCTATCCGTATCATTAAGGAAATCTAATTCGGCAAGTTTTTCAAACAGCCCGTTATGGGAGAAAAATTGTACCCCAAAAAAGTGAGAGCCTACCCCCTACAACCAAGCGGATTTGTGCCCCTGCAAGATATTAGAGATTCAAACTCAATATGCTAATACTCTAAAGTTGCCTAAAAAGAGATTTATGATAGTTCTATTTCACATAATTGAACCTGCGAAGCTAAGAACGATTAGAATAATGCCAATCATTACAAAAAATAGGCTAATAGCCCTGTCGCGTGTTACATGTTGGTTTGTCGGTTGATTTGTTTGATTTCTTTTACGGTTCGAAATATTTTCCCAAAGCATATGAATTTGACAAGAGAAACAAAATGGCAAACCTATGATAATAAGAATTACTCCCAACACAAAAAGAATGATTTCCATGTTTTATTAACGAGCGTCTCGCAAATAAAAAAGTTACTTAAAAAGTGTTACTCTTCTTTCGGTGAACTAATATGTAAAAAGCAAAGTCCCCTTCTCTAGCAGCGTTATTATTCGCGGATATTTCGTGTCTACGGCTTAATGTACTTAAAACGATTTGTATTCAGAGGAACGAATATGTTGAGGTAACCGTGTTCTTTTTTGAAAAGATGCCAATTAGCATGTTGGTGATTGCTAAGCAGCTTCTATGTTAAGAAAAAGACGGATTTGGCAAAGCTTAAGTTAATGTGCGTACAATAGCGGGTTACCCCTTGAGTGTTAAATATGAACAGACATGACGCTATAACCGTGCTAAGAAAAATAATGGCTAGTTGCGCTTCATTCTATGATGCACAAGCGGTAATCATATCACAAAATAAAGAAACAGAAAGTTGGGTTCTGGGCGTTAGTTGGACTCCTTCCCCAGATGAAGACGGATGCTTAGACAAAATCCTTGATGAATACAATTTAGAATCAGTAACTATAAACGGGCACATAGTTTTCCGCTCAATTCAAGAATCCTAATTTGATATAGCCCAAGAAATTAACAGCGTGTGGAAATCATCAAATAATCCTTAACATTGTCTGTTCTTAATTTGTGGCTCTTAACATAATTGTCTAACTCATTAGAACATGATTCTTTAACTGAAACTGCATCAGTTAGAACTACGTAATTCCCTGTTTCAGTATCCCAAATACCCCACTCAAGGAAACCTTTGAATATTTTTGGATGACGGGCGGGGAATTTCTTTGAGAACTCTATAGCTTCGGCAAAATCCATGCAAATTTACCCAATTTACTTAACATTTGTTTCATAAAATACTTAAAGAGTTGTGATTGCAAATAAGTAGCAACAATACATTTTGTTGTGTTTTTACCATTCAAAAGAACTAAAAAAATAAATGTAGCTGTTTGTTATTACTTCCCTTTAGCGCTTGGTTGAAAAACCTAATACTCGTTTGACATCAAAGAATAAACAGGCAGCACTTATGTTTGAACCCCATCAAGGAAATGTAAGATTAGATTGCGATTTTGATAAAGTTTGGGATTCTTTGAAGATTAAAGGTGAACTTCCTTTGCAGACTGAGAATAGAAGGGAAACCATTTATTGCGAAGGCAACCTTCGCTACAAAAGGACTTCATTCAGATGAAAAAGTAATAGTTTTTCTTCACCAAAAGAGTGGGAAGCGAATTGAATCTGCAAGAGGTATGAATGCTGCTGGGGCATTACTATAGCTGTTGTGGAACTATAATTGGAATGTACTTTGAAGCATTGGTAGTTGATTATTCAAAGTTGCTTTTGGCACACCATCTCATTCCAGAGAAATAATTTGAGCCGGGAATGTCGAAGGCGAAAAGTGCTTTTCGATTAGCGCTCACATAGCTTTTTATTTACGATTAGCTGCTAAACCATAAATTGTTACGGCCAAGCCGATGATTGCCGCGAATCCCCCGCCAACCGCCATAAACTGATCTTGAGCAACCTTATTTCGAACTTCCGCAGAAAGGGACTGCGATATTTGACCCAGCAAACCGCCGTACTGCTGCAAATCGGAATAGCCAATCCAGAAAATCACAACACCGATAACCAACAGAAAAACGCCCACCGCCAATGCTCCAGCTCTCATTTTTTTGCCTCGCACTAAAATTACCATTTATACATATATAACTTTGTGACTGAGCGGTCACAGTGACAAATGCGCTAATTTGTTTAGAACATTCATTGGTTAGTATCATTCAGATGGAAACGAAATTTTCCAGCAGAATCCCAACAGCTTCAGCCGTGGGAATGTCAATGATGCGCAATAAAGAGTTACTTAACACATATGGGTGAGAACGAAACACCCTTTTTCGCGAAGAACGCTAACACCCTGACAGATTTTTTCATGAGTGGTGGCTTAACCGTTCTTGTCCTCTAATACATTTTTGTAGGCGCTGGTTGAAGCAAAAGTTCTAAAGAAATAATAGGACGTAATAGTTTGTCCCTTGTTTAGATCGTTTTAACCCTTCTCCCAGGTGAGGCTTAAAGCGGAATGGTTCAAGATTGCCTATACAAAGTTCAAATGGTTCGAACGAATTATATTAATCAGTTTTTCCTATTAAGATTAACATTCGCCTAGATGATTGATTGGAGACATTTTGATAATGCGAAAGCGCGAGCCCATAGAAGATGCTAGAGCGGATTGGACCTTCCGCATGCGAAGAGGCTTGCAAAAAATGATGTCACGATCTTCTAGATTGTTTGGCCAGAGGTTTAGCCCTAGCGATTTCGAGATCGTGAAAATTGAAATAAATATTCCCACACTTCCGACCCCCTTCGAAGGCTACCGGATAGTGCACATCAGCGACATACATTACGGGCAATGGATTTCCCTGGATAGGCTGATAGGTGTGGTTGGTTTGATTAACCAGCAGGAGCCAGATATCGTCGCGATCACGGGGGATTTTGTGTCCTACTCACAAGAGAATGTCGAAGAACTCATACAAGCGCTCAAGGAAATACGTGCGCGAGACACGACGGTGGCAGTGCTAGGCAACCACGATTATTGGGTCGGCGCGGAGAGGGTCCGCTCGATACTGAGAGAAAGCAAAATAATGGAGCTGAACAACAATGTCTTTACTGTCACTCGAAAAGGATATGCGTTGCATTTTGCAGGAGTCGACGGCATCACTTTGAAGAAGAACCAGTTGGAAGAGGTCCTGCAGAAGCTGCCGCCCAACGGACCAGCTATTCTCTTGGCTCATGAACCTGACTTCGCCGACATCAGCGCAAAAACCAATAGGTTCAGTCTCCAGCTCTCCGGGCATTCCCACGGGGGTCAATTCGTGATACCCAAGTTCGGGACGCCTTTCCGCGTTGACGGTTTCAGGAAGTACCCCCTCGGAAGGTATCAGGTAGGGGAAATGGTCCAGTACACCAACCGAGGCATTGGCACAAACGCGTTCTGGATACGTATTAACTGTGCACCCGAGATTACGGTCATTGATCTACAATCTGGAGAGAAGAAAATTTGACAAAAGACATTTTCGCGCGGGCATTAATTGTGTGGTTTTTAATATCTTTAGATATCTTCCTTACAGGCATCCTGATTGGATTTTACTCCCGCAATCTTGTTGTCGCTGTGATTGCGACTGCCGGGCTCGGGTTAGGTAATGCATTGCTTTGGCCCTTCTTAGCGAGGTTAGGACTCGCACGCTCGGTGATAACGTTCGGGTTGAGCGCACTACTATTGAATGGCATAATACTCTGGTCACTGGCTTTCTTCACTTCAGAAATTGAGGCCTCTGGCTGGAGTTTGGTTTTGCTCCCTGTGAACATATCGATAATCAACACCTTGATTTCAGGAATGCTAGAAATCGATGACGATGCATCATTCTACCGTGAGGTTGTGAAAAGAATAAAGGGACGCGCAAAGAAGGCAGCGGAAAATAAGGATGAACCAGGTTTCATCTTTCTGGAAATCGACGGATTGGCCGAGACGATTCTTCGTAAAGCGATAGAGAACGGAACTATGCCGACCTTGGCAGAGTGGGTCAGCAGCGGAACGCACAAGATTAAGGAATGGGAAACGGACTTTTCGTCGCAGACTGGCGCTAGCCAAGCGGGAATATTGCATGGGAATAACAAAGACATTCCTGCTTTCCGATGGGTGGAAAAAGCGAAGGGCAACAAAGTCGTGTCAACCATTGGATTGGGCGATGCACCAGTGATCGAGACACGCATCTCTGACGGGAAAGGTTTGCTTGCGAATAATGGGCGCGCGATAGCTAATCTCTATTCTGGTGACGCCAAAGACAATGTTTTCGTATACAGCAAGCTTAGCAAGATAGGCGAATTGTATCGCCAGTCGTGGAATACTTTCTATGCCGTTTCCAATAATCTTGTCCACACGATTGCATACACTCTCTGGGAGTTAGTGCTGGAGACTCGGTCCAGGTACAGGCAGTGGCGAAGAAATACTCTGCCCAGATTGCGTCACCGCGGACGCGTGTATTACTTTACACGGGTAGTGGCGGATGTCTTCCTGCGGGAGTTGAGTACTTACACGATCATTGGCGACATTATCTCAGGTGACAAGAATGCGATATATACCACTTTCATGGGGTATGATGAGGTGGCACATCACTGCGGCATCTCGGACGATGAGGCTTTCTACGTTCTTAAAAAACTGGACAGGTGTATAAAAAGAATCGACAGAGCAAAGGCATATGCTCAACGACCGTATTACCTCTGTGTTCTTTCAGACCACGGTCAGACCAATGGCGCCACCTTCAAGCAACGTAATGGTTACACCTTAGCAGATCTTGTAGAGAAGCTTCTCCCTGAGGGACACAGGATGTCCTTTGAGCTCGACTCCAACCAAGATCACTTCGGACAGATGGTGACGATTCCTTTGCAGAACGTTAGAAGCAGAGTTGCTCGGAAGTCGAAGAAAAAGGGGGATGAAAAAATAGATTCTATCGTGTTGGCTTCGGGAAACATGGGCCTGATATACTTCACTCAATGGGCGGATCGGGTAAGCCTGGAGGATATCAATAAGACCTATCCAGCGATGGTGGAAGGTTTGTCGCATCACGAGGGGGTAAGTTTCGTTTTGATCCGCTCGAAAGAACAGGGGGCAGTCGTGATAGGCGCAAGGGGCAAGTATTACCTCACGAATGATAAGATAGAGGGTGAGAACCCGCATAGCTAAATTCGGGAAGCGGGCTGCAGAACACTTGCGGAGAACAGACAGCTTCAACTGCGTTCCGGACATTCTCGTCATGAGCATGTACGACGCGGAGAAGGATGAAGTGGCCGCGTTTGAGGAGCTGATAGGTAGCCACGGGGGTTTAGGCGGCAGCCAATCGAAGCCCTTCATACTGCATCCTTCTGAATGGAACCTTGAGAATGAGGAAATCGTTGGCGCTGAGAACGTTTGTCGGCTATTTAAAAGAGAGATGACGAGTATTTCCACAAAGAAGCTCATAAAATCATAGCAGCACTTAGTTTAGTTTGCTTTTTCTTAACTTTGAAGCTTTTTTCGAGAAAATCTTAGCAATTGGTAGTCTTTATGCCAGAAAAAGGCGTAGGCATTGCCCAACGTAGTAAGTAATAAGTGATTGATTATGAAGAATGAGAAAAAGGAGACAAGCTATTCGCTTAATATTTGGCTGAAGTAGTTTTTCGACTTCTTGAAAAACTTTTTAGACCGATAATTGAAGCGTTGAATAGCTGGTCTTATTTTTGTTAGAGTTTTCTTTTGGCTTTGCCGACGTCTTCTTGGATTTTACCTTTAACTTTTTCAGCTTCGCCTTTAATTATTTGACCTGTGTTGCCAGTAACTTTGCCCGCGCCTACGCGGATTTTGCCTTCATCCTTTTTGAGTTTTCCTTTAACTTCATCTTCACTCATAAAATTTCACTATAAACGTAGTACCTCTGAGATTTAATTAAACGTGTGTGACTGTTATCTCGCACCAACAATAAGCCGTTGCTTTAAAGAGAGCTTATTTTGTCTCGTGAGTTGAATCTTTTGAACAAATATGACTTCACGTTTACAAAAAAGTTGGGAAGCAGCTTTTGGTGCTGCTATCATGTTTTGGTTGCTGTTATATTCTGCGTCCTGTAAGCAGTCGAGCAAGTATTATGATGATGGCGATGACAAGCAGAACCCATATGATAGTGCCAAGGTTGAAGATGAAAAAGCCCAAAAGCCACAATACAATAAGAATCACACCAACAACGAAAAGAAAATCAAGTGCTCCCATTTTCAAAAACCTTCACTTACCCTTAACTTGACTGCTTTATTTTAATATGTGTGACTGTGAACAAACAGTTACAACTTCATCAGCCTTTCTTTTTAGTCTTTTTGGAAGTGCATATGAATGTTTCTTAATTTTCTTTAGTTTCAGTTTCCTTTGAATCGTCAGGGTACCAATTTGTTTATTAGCCATTGTGAGAGCTGATTTTTTGAGGATTTTTAAGTGAGTGACGAAGAAGCAAAGGGCAAGATCCAGAAAACAATAGACAAACCACATGAATGCCACCAAAACTAAGAACACATGGGTAACGGCTGGCAGTTTGGCCATAAAAAAGGTCAGAGGCACAGGAAACGTTGCTTCATACGCTCTTAACAGTTTGTTGTGCCTGATTCTGAATAGAGAAGCAGCTGAGAACCTTGGAAATCAGACAAAGGAGCTCACCAAAACTCTTCAATACATAATATCGGGACAAGCAGCCCGTTAAGAGTATTCGGCTTTACCTCTCAGAAGCTATTCTTACTTGTTCTCAAAAAAAAGAAAAGATGTTTAAAGGGATTCTGGGGCGCAGAGGTTTTCTGCTTTGGCAGCTGTACGCATACAGCTTTTGCAGATGTATTTCGCGTCTTTCACAAATGGCTTTATCTTTTCTATTGGTACTTTATCCTCTACCATTTTGCAGAGGTGTTTTTCATGACCTGGATGAGGTTGGGCTTTTGACAAAACTTTCACTTAAACAAGTGAATGAATAATACTACATATAGTATTGTGATTGTGCTGTCACAACTACATAATATTATGTTTCCCATCACAGAATTGTTTGGGAGAATCAACAACTATTGAATAAATTAGGGCGTTTTGAGTTTTAAATTTTCTTCTTGGGGGTTTGATGCTCAGTTTCCAAGTGCATGGTTAATTCTTCTTTAGTATTGAAAACTTTACCACATATTTGGCAAGTAACCTTGTTTGGCGTTGGATTACTAATTCGAGGAAAGGAAGGCTGCTGATCTGGGGATTCAAAAGAGCCATCTGGTGGGGATGGTGCAATCAAATCATTGAATGATTCATTTGGCTTCTTTTCGTAAGGAAAATCAGGCTCAGTCAAAATCTTACCTATAATACAAGTGGTTTATGCTTTTCTTAAACATTTGTGACTGTCTAACGACAATAACGTAAAAGTAAGTCTCAGTTAAGCAAACACTTTACTCGTTTCTTTCTCTCATTTTTTTTCACGAGAATTTTCTTACAATGCAAGTTGAACCTTTCTTCTCTCTGTCCTTCTACTATACTCGATGTCCTCGCCCAAAAGCCTATCCAGCAACGATTGCGAAGTAGATATTGTGTTTCTAAAGCTGTAGGCAGGCTCTGTTTGAACTGAATAGGCAGTGCGTGTGGAGATTTTTGGTTTTATTGGTTGGTTTTATTGGTTACCCTCTTAATTTTTTTACTGCAACTGAAAAATTGGGAAAACTATTTTATTTGTTGCTTTAGATGTTTTTCAAAGCTAAGTAACGCGTTTTTCCCTTTTCAAACTTAATCAAAACTCTTTTTGTTGAATAAACCTTATGTATTCTCTCTAAATGTGTATCCGCAATTTGTGCATCTTAGAAATTGGGTGGATGATTCATCTGCGCCTCTTGTTTGAACTTGCCAGGCGTACGCATTGTTGTTTCCACATCTTGAGCACGTAACCTGTATGGTTGGCAGAGTACTTAGCTGAATTTCTTTACCTAACACTGAAACTAATTGCTTTGGACTGTGGTCTATAGTTTTGCCGTTGATTTTTATGTTTTCACTTGATTCTTTTTGTTTGTGCCCACATTTGGTACATACAAGCACGAGTGTAGTTTGTTTTCCTGTTTTGACCTTTTTAGTTACAAGACGGGAACCGCATTCTGAACAAAAATCCACCAAGAAACAACTCCTTTTTCAACATAGAAGAATATTGAAGCATAAATAGTCATGTTACTGTGTCAGATATATAACAAAGTACAAAGTTCAGTAACGCTAAAACGATTGCAGTAACTTAGCGGTTGTTGTTTCAATTTGTAACAGCATCATTTTATATTTGTTATAATTGTGAGTATCTAATTAGAAAGTGGAAGTAGCTTAGAACCAAGTTGAGCGGGTCTGGCTACTAACAGATGATAAGGTATTTCGCAGTATTTTTGGCGCCTTGTCAATGTTAGCGCTTGGCTAAATCCGCTTAATCCCCTTTCTACCCCATCAAAACCACAAGAATTTGTTGTTTATCACTTCTTCTTTCAGATTTACAACGAGGTTAGCTTGATAGAATGTTACAGTTTTTCAGGCGGCATCCAAACTGCTTTGCCGTCCACTATCTCCCGCTCAACAGGCAACGGATAGGGCAATCCTAACGCTTCAAACACGCTCTGCTCAGTTTCTCAGGCGACTGCCACACCGTCCTTGATTAGGCCTTCGCTGTATTTGATTCGCATTCCTTTGGAAATGGCGTACCTGCAAGCCACATATTATGGTCTGCTGATCCAGTGCGGACAAGTAGGTAGGTTTGATTCAAAAAAGGGATCGCCCTGCATTTCATACGCAGGACGTTTATTCGCTTGGTTTCTCTTCGGCGGGTGCAGGTGCTTCAACTGGTGCCTCAGCGATTCTATTAACATATGTAACTGCTATTAAGCACCAACAAACAACAAGCCATTGCTCTAAGGACATATTAGGTTATACAAATTGAAACAGCTTGTTTTGTCAAGAACTGTTAGCACCATTGTAACTGTCGAAACCCAACAACAAACGGATATAGAGTAGCCTCAACAAAGTTTAGTGTATCAAGGCGATTAGAAATGAGTAAAACTCTTACAAATCAAGATGCTTCAAAAATCCTGTCCCCTGTGCCTTCAAAGAACGCTTTTTATTTTTGCACTGCAGAGGGACTCTACACAAAAGTTTCAGCAATCAGTCTGGAAGATTTTGCAGCCAAATTGGATGGCATAGATAATAGCTCTATTTTGTTTCATTATCCACGGGGCGATTTTCAAGCTTGGATAAGAGACACTTTAAAAGACGATGTATTAGCCGGCAGAATGTGTTTTATTCAGCGGGATATTTCGGGAGAGCAGCTTAGGAAAGAACTGTTAAAGATGGTGCAAAATAGAATAAGTGAACTCAAAGCCTCAAAGCAAGAAATATTTCCCCCAAGCCTATGTAATAAGGACGGCTTATGCCTATCTTGAAACTAATGTGGGTGCGAGGTAGAAAAAATGAGAGCTGGAGCATTAGGAGTCGGCGTTTTCCTGTTGGCTATCGGTATTGTGATTTTCTGGCTTGGCTATTCCGATTTGCAGCAGTACGGCGGTTTGTTTGGTCAAATATCGCAGTCTCTTTCTGCGGAGGTTCGAAATAAGGTTGCTCAAGATCAGTTTATGGCGGTTGGCGGGGGATTCGCGGCAATCATCGGCTTGGCCGTAACAATTTATGGTTTAGCAGCTAATCGAAAAAATTAGAGGTTAAGTGAACTTTAATTGATAAGTAACTCCTTCACAAAACGCATTGGTACAATAAACTCTAATCAGTAAAAGCCTCACAATCTACAGGAGTCAGAGGTCATATTCTTCTAAGTACACTGGGGCGGTCACTTCCCATCCGCCCTTTGAATGCAGATAATTCTCTAAGCTCAAGATCGATCCTTCTTCGCCATGAGTCAAGAAAACATGCTTCGGCGGAGCTTTGAAGTTGTTAAGCCAGCGCTGCAAATCATTCATGCCAGCATGCGCAGATAAACCATTAATGTTCTCGATCCTCATCCGCACGGGATAGGATTGACCGAGAATACTGACGGGGGAAACACCGTCCAAGATTTGTCGTCCCAGTGTTCCAACCGCTTGGTATCCCACGAAAATAAGTGTGGATTCAGGACGAGTTATCTCTCTGACCAGATGATGCTTAATTCGTCCTCCTGTAATCATCCCCGAGCCAGCCATAATGATTGTAGAGCCTTTGATTAGGTTGATCGCCTTAGATCCTTCAACAGATTCGACAAGTTTCAATCCTGGAAAGTCAAAGGGGGTTTGACCATCCTTGAAGAGTTCCAGAGTTTGTTTGTCAAAATACTTCTTGCTTTGTTCAAAGACCTTCGTGATTTCGACGGCCATAGGGCTATCAAGAAACGTAACAATGTAGGGAATTCTTTTTGCTCGCGCTAACAAGCTAATATGGTATAAGAGTTCTTGGGCTCGCTCAATAGCAAAGGTGGGGACGATGACGTTTCCGCCAGCTTTTACTGTGTCATTGATAGTCTTGCTGAGTTTATCATCAATATCTTGTAGGTTATCGTGATTTCGATCTCCGTATGTGGACTCCATAACCACGTAATCTGCTCGATCAAATACAGTTGGGTTGCTGAGTAGAGGCGTGTCAAACTGGCCGATATCGCCAGAGAAGATGATGTTTCGCGACCCGTTGTCGTCTTCGAAAATGATCTCAATCATGGCCGAGCCAAGGATGTGACCGGCATCGTGGAAACAAACCTTGACTTGATCGTTTAGTGGCAAAAATTCTTCATAGGGAACAGCTTTCAGGAGCGGAAAACATTTTTCTGCATCTTGGACTGTATATAAAGGGGTTTCTGGAAAAGGTTCCTTTTGTTCTTCGTTATCACGGCGGTTTTTCTCGAAGGCAGCATCTTCTTCTTGTATTCGGGCAGAATCCAAAATCACTATCGGAAACAACTCTTTAGACGCAGAGGTGAGCAGAATATCTCCGTGAAACCCTTCTTTAACAAGCTTAGGAATAAGCCCAGCGTGATCTTGGTGAACATGGGTGAGGATGAGATACTGGATCTGGTCTGGAGGAACAGGGAACGCCTCCCAGTTTCTGTGGGAATAATCCCGTTCCTGAAACATGCCGCAATCCACGAGGATTTTCAATTCGGCAGTTTCGAACATGTAGCTTGATCCTGTCACTTGACGTGTTGCGCCTAGGAATTTTATTTTCATGAATCTTCCCCTGAATTGTAATTTTTCAAGATATTTAGAGTACGTAACTGAGATGACTAGTGAAGCTGAATAAACCTAAAGAACTTTTTTATAATCATTTTTTCTAAAACCACTTTCGGAACCATTCATCAAACAATCGATATCACTCTTTATGCCACTCCTCTTCATTTGCTTCTTTTCGTAAGCAATCAACCATTTTCAAGTGATTAGTTATTTCTTTGGAAGCCTCAACCAAGCTAATCCTAACTATATCTATTGGAACACAGAGGTCTTTAACGTTGATTTTTCCATCTGAGCCTTTAACTTCAACCTCTAGTCGTTTTAGTACATCTAAACCTGTAGCTTCAGCTTTTATTAGTTTTAGAAGTTCTCCTTTATTGTTGGTTTCTTCCAAGAATTGCACCCACAGAAAACGAGTCAATTTCTAATAAAAAGAGTGACTGGAACCTGCAATGACAAGATATCGTTTGAATGTGCTGATTTTGTTGGGTTTGAACTTAGTGGTTATTACTCGTGTCCTTTTGTTTCGTGGTGCGTTGTATCTCTGTGTCTCTCCATTTCTGAGTGGGTCTTGAAGGTTTTTCCGCAGTCTGGACAAGGAATCTGGCTTGGTTCTATTCCACTAATTGGTATCTCTTGGGACTGACGCCGCTCCCGACGTGTGAGGTTGCTGTGTTTCTTTTTTACGCATGAGTTACACCTAAACAATCTATTAGCGGGGTCAAGCTTTCTTAAGTATATGTGACTGTGACAAGACGACAACAAAGTCACTCTTATTTCAAAAATCCAATCTTTGTTGGTTAGAAACAAAACTCAGGAAATCAACAAGCAGAAGACCTAGTAACTTAATTATTTTTCCAAAATGAAATAAACAAGGAGGAACCTTAAAGAAGAAAGAAGAAATTTGGCGCCTGCTACTCCGTAGGTTTACCGTTGTAATCTTCCGGCGAAGTTTCGGCTTCTGCTTTGGTGTGGCGAACGACCTTGTCTTGATGCTCTGGTGGTGAATAGATTGTATAGAGTTTGAGCTCCAAGTTTTTGGAGGTGTTGATAACGTTATGCTGCGTTCCCGCAGGCACTATGATTGCGTCGCCGTCTTTGACTGTGTGCTCGATCCCGTCAATGAAAACTTTGCCTTCACCTTCTTCGAATCTGAAGAACTGGTCTGTTTCTGTGTGGGTTTCCAAGCCTATTCCTTCCAAAGGTTTGAGGTTCATCAAAACAAGCTGGCTATACTTGCCTGTGTAAAGCACTCTTCTGAAGTCAGAGTTTTTCCTGGTCTCTTCTTCGATTGATGTTGAATATCCCTTCACACTTAATCACCTTCACTAACAGTATTGGAGCTCTCATTTATCAATTTGAGTTTAAGGCCTTAAGATTCAGATTTGCCCAATTGAGGATAAAAATAAGTCTTCATCGTTTCTGTAATCTTTCAAAGGCTTTGTTTTTAGCTAGCCTTTTCGCCTAATAACTGTGATGGTGCATCTTGTTGCTAAAGCTGCTATTGCGCCCAAAGCTCCTAGCCAAGGAGCTAATATTGTTCCTACAATGCCAGCCCAAACTGGTATTTCTAAAAGAATCTTGCTGTTCTCGTCTTTCACGATGATTCTTGATACGTCGCCCTCATGAATAAGTTCCTTGATTTTCGCTACAAGATCCTCTGAGCGGACAGTAAACTCCTCTTTTACGCCTACGGGAGCCCCACAATTTGAACAGAATTTGGACCCTTCAGACAGGTCAGCTCCACAACTTTCACACTTAATCATTTTATTCTCCAACTAAAGCATTAATGTGGTTATTTAATTTCAAGTTTTCTACGATTATTTTTTTAAATAGGGGTGAAAAACGTTTTTGCCTACTCTGTCTAAAACGTTGAGTTCCCAATCGTTATTCTTAGGCTTTTTTCTTAGCCTTTCTTACTTCTTTTTGGACCTTGCCTTTCACTTGTTCTACTTTACCCTTAACCTGCTCGCTCTTATCGCCCGTATTTTCCAATTTTACCTTTTGATTTCTCAATTTTACCCCTTGTTTCATTGTTGTTCATGAAAAACCACCAAAATACTATTCTCGTAGCAACTAGTAAACAAAGTGGTACCCTTACGTTTCGAAGGAACTGAACCTAAAAATAATTCAAAAACCCGCATATTCATTTCTAAAGAGACTAAATGGAAAAGGATGGTGAGTTGTAACTGTTTATTGACAGTCACACACCTTAAAATACAGATGTCCCAACTTAAGTAAAAGAGTTCAGGACCAGAGTATAGCATATTTGGAATTTTAAATCAGCGATATGAGGTAAGAATAGATGCCAATTGGAAAAGATGAATGGAACAAAGGAAAAAAGAACAGAACAATTGAAGGAAGAATCTTGTCTTTCTTAAATCAAGATCAATTGTATGCATTCACAGCAGACGAGATAATGGCAAAAATAGGCGATACTATTAAAAAAGTTGGAAAGGGCACAGAAAGTAAAGCGGTTGATATTGTTCTGGAAGACTATGTGAAGGCTTTGGAGAATCTCTTACAGGAAGGAGCTATTGAGTCAAAGATGATTGAAACTGAAACCTATTATCGCGCTACTGAAAATAGAACACTCTCTAATGCAGCACATGAAAATAAGGAGCCACTTTGACAACCTATCAAATCATGGTAAACGGGTAATTGCTAAATTTGTAAGAAATATCTCCTTTTTTGGATCTTACGTTTTTAATAATGCATATTATAGACTGGGTCCCACAAATCGCGACCAGATCTTGGATGATCAGAAAATCTCCGGATCTTAGAAAAAATTCTCACAGTCGTTACTCGCATCAACAAGAACTAATAAATTCCAATGAACTGCCCTGCAGATCAGATTATAATAACATGCGCTATCGATCATGGCAACTTCACATACAACCGAATGAGGCAGGGCCAGTACACAAATAGAAGCTTCTTCTACGGAACAACAAATCTGAGCACCTATCTTGGGAATGAAGACTTTAAGAGAACTCCTGGATTCTGCAGAATACTTGCTAAGGACTTCATCATTCCACCAAATATGTTAAATCAGACTCCTGGAAATTACTTCACAAAAGTAAGATTACTGCGGTACAATTGGATGCTTAACGACTTGAGGACCTTAGAGCGGTTCAAGAAGCGGTTGAGGGTTAAAACACTTGCCCTTGCCCTCAATTTGGTCTATGGTACATTCGTTTGGTGACACATCAGGGGCAGCTCCAAAAACTGAACCCATCTCAATGACCCTGTTGAAGAGATTAACGTACTCTTGAGCTATATTTGCCCAAACGAAACGCCTACTGTACTTGTATATTCTTTTTTGCATAGCTTTTCGCACTTTGGCATTTAATAGTTCAATGATACCCTCTGCTAACGAAATTGAGTCTTTGAATTTGCAAAATACGCCTCGATTATCAGCTAATATGTCTTGGGCGTGAAAGTATGGTGTGGATACTACCGCTTTTCCAGCCCCCGCAGCATATGTAAGTGTGCCACTGCTTATCTGGTAAGGAGAAATATACGGTGTTAAGTAGATGTCTGTAGCTTGCAGATACTTGATTAGTTCGAGTTTAGAAAGGAACCTGTTGATAAATCTAACATTCGCCTCTAACCCCAGTTCACTAACTAGCTGTTGTAGACTATTTCTGTACTTTTCACCCTCCTGCTTTATCACTTCAGGATGAGTTTGCCCTATTATCAAATATAATATTCTGGGTTCCTTCTTCACAACGTGTGAGAGAGCGCGAATTGCGTACTCTATGCCTTTGCCGCTGCTAATCAGCCCGAAAGTGGAAGCGACCAGCCGATTTTTCAGACCTAAGGCGATTTTAGCTTGTTCAGTATCTACGAATTCTATGTTTGGGCAACCGTGTGGTATGACCTTGATGTTTCTGCAATTTATTCCCTGATTTTTCAGCATTTCAATTGCCGAGTATGAGATAACGACGGTTGAAGCGCTAGCCTCAGTTATACATTTTAAGACCTCCAAAGCTTTTGGGCTGAAATCAGGCAGAACAGTGTGAAGAGTCGTTACAACCGGCTTTTTGAGGGTCTCGAGAAAGAATTTTATGTATTCACCGCATTCTCCTCCGAAAAGTCCAAATTCATGCTGAAGATTAACAAGGTCAATATTTGATGAGTTAATGTATTGTGCCGCTTGGATGTAGTTTTCCTTGTATTCGCGCTTAATTTCAATTTTTACTCTGTCTTCGTAATCGTAAATTGCACCCTTTTGGTTTATCGCCAGAACCGATGGATTAAACCCGCACAATTCTTCAATAGTATCTATCAAATCCTTTGTAAAGGTGGCTATTCCGCATTCTCTTGGAGGATAACTACTGAGATAAGCTATCTGTTTGTAGCTACCACTGCCAGATTGATTGTTCATTTTGTGCAATTCGTTTGTTTGTATGTAATCACCCCAAAACTTGCGAAAAAAACCCCAAAAGGGGGTAAAGCTATCTGCTTAACAATTGACAGTATTTTTCCGATTTCTTGAAAATCTTATTTTGGCTGATTATTGAAGCGTTGAATAGTTGGTTTTAAGTTTTATTAGGCTTTTCTTTTTGCTTTGCCTACTTCTTCTTGGATTTTTCCTTTGACTTGTTCCACTTTGCCCTTAATCTGTTCACTATCGTCGCCAGTCATTTTGCCTAAACCTTCGCGGACTTTGCCTTTTCCCTGTTTAATTTTACCTTCAGTTTCGTCTTTGCTCATAAAAATTCACTATAAAATAATGTCTTGCGCTTTTATTAAACATCTGTGACTGCTATCAGGCACCAACAAGCGATAAGCCATTGCTTTCAAAGAAATAAAAATGGCAATATAGAAAAACTTAGGATAGTGCATACTGGTAGATAATTATCAAACGTGGTGAATGACCTAACCTACCTATACAAGTGCGATTTCTTTGTTTACAAAAAAGTTGGGAAGCAGCTTTTGGCGCTGCTATCATATTTTTGGTTGCTGTTATACTCTGCGTCCTGTAAGCAGTCGGTACAAGTATTATGATGACAGCGATGACGAGCAGTACCCAAATGATGGTTCCAAGGTTGAAGATGAAAAAGCCCAGAAGCCACAGCAAGACAAGAATCACAGCAACGACGAAAAGAAAATCAAGTGCGCCCATTTTGAAAAACCTTACTTACCTTTAACTTGCCAGTCTATTTTAAGATGTGTGACTGTCAATAAACAGTAACAGCTTGTTTGCTTCTTTATTTAACTTCTTTTTTTCTCTAAGTAACGTTTTTTCAATCTTGTTTGGACGATAATGACTTACATCTGTAGTTGCAGCTTCACAGTCACACACACTTAAACCAACCAATGACTAGCTTATACAGAAGCTTACAGACTAGGCATTAAAAGGAGGGATAGATAAGTATGAAAAGTAAAGAGTATATTGATAAAGATGTTTTTGCAATGGATGAAAAAATTGGCAAAATTAAAGAAATAGAAGTAGATCCACAAGAATACAAAGTAACTCATTTTGAAGTCGAATTGGATAAGAACGTAGCTGAATCAGTGCTTGGTGCAAAGAAAGGCGGAGTTCGAAACATGCTAAACGTAGAAGCTTTAGAGAAAGGAACAGGCATGTGGACAGAGGATGGATTGCACTTAAAAGTTGCAAAAGACAAACTCCACATGTACTTAAGACCAGTAGTTAAAACTTAGGCTTTCTCAATTTTTTAGCGTATTTTAGGAGGTGTAACAAATTATGACAGAACAAAAAATAGACGTCAAGGAACAAATAGAGAAAATGGGCGAGAAGTGGAACGAATTCCAGAAAACCTGGGTTTCCCACTTCAAAGACATGGAAGTGGATGTATTAGAATGGAACTTTGGTGTTGGAAAAACCGGGGAAGACACTATCTTTGAAATGAAAGCAAAGGTCGCTGTAAGACAAAAGAAGTAGTGATCCTTAAAGAACGGGGGTGAGTAAAAACATCTTTTCGCTAAGAAACGTTACCGCCCGATCACATTTTTTCATTAGTGGAGGCTTAGCTGTTTTTGCCATACAACTAATTTTTTGTAGGCACTCGTATATGAAAACGAGAAAAATAGGATATCCGTTTCATTTGTGACTGTTAATACGCAATAGCAAATGTATAATATTGACATTTGGCTGTCTTGTTTGAAGCTCAATGGGTCAATGGGTTATTAGAAAATTAATCGAACTCTCTCCAAAACAGATCGTTCAGAATTCAGTCCTTCTACCTTTCGAGAAGTGTTCCGCATTTGCACTACTACAAAATGGAGATTGCCTAAATAGCTACCAGACTCAAGACGCGCTGACAAATTCGAAAGTGACCTTTGATGACATTGGGGATCGCATTGACGGTTAAGTTTATGATCAGGTTGCTTTTTTGACGAAGGAGTAATGATTAAATGCCCACAATAAAGGAAATTATCGAAGCATTGTTCAATGAGATAAAAGCCTTTTTGAAAGAATACCTAAATGAAACAGGGACTGCTATTAAGAAACGCCTCAAAAAGCTTTTAATCACAAGCATAATTTTCAGCGTTTTGACTGCTCTTGGAATTTCATTCATTGGGTCTGCTTCTCTCTTTATCCTCATAGGGTCGCTGAAGTACCTCATGACTTTGATGCCAGCGTGGAAAGCTTGGTATGTAACAGGCATCTCTTCAGGCGTTATTGGTGCACTGATTCTTTTAGCGCTTCTCTTAATTATAAGGAAGCAATTGAGATCTTCCCAGCGCCCAGCTACCTCGAAACCAGAGAAAAGCATTGTTGCGGGTACTATGGTAACTAAAGATGCCAAAATAGAGAGAGTAGATGCTGAAATAGATGAAATATCGCAAAGGATTTTGTTAGAGCTTGAATCTGCAAGTTCCGCAGATTTGTCAGATGCTCGTTATGCTAAAATGATGTTGCGTTTGTCAGATGTTCATTATGCAAAAGGGGTATTGCAAAAGATAAGCGGTGAAAAATCTGGGGCTGAAAATGAGTTAGAGAAAAGAGCCGTGATCAAGGTTCTGTTGTTTTCTACGTGGTTGCAGCGACTTTATTTTATTATAAGATCTTTTCTCATGGGGCTCATAAGTGCGGCGGTTACATATCTCATCGTATGGTATCTTGGTTCAATAAATGTTATTGAAAGTATAATAATCGGCACGTTTGTGTTTGTTTTTTCCCTGGCTATAACAAGATTATTTGATACTCAAATAACGCAAGTTACAAAAAAGATAGTTGAACTCATGGCTAGTCATAGAGCCATTAGGGATTTTATCATGAAACACTTCTAACTTAGAGTGTGTTCATCCTGCATTGTCAATGTTAAAGCAATGTGTTCTTTAGCTGGTGGTGTCTCCTCTCTCAATGAATATCTACGGGAAAGTATTGATCTTGAGAGGGCTGATTCTAAGGGTTTAAAGGCGGTGGCTTTCTGTTGGGTGAATTGGAAAAAGGCTTTTTCTGTAATCGGTCAGTTCCAAGAAGCATCACCCAATCTAGGTATGTGCGAAAATCTCCTGAAAGCACAAGAGACGGCTCTACGTAACAATGCAGATTACAGTTTTGGCAGTTTTGTGTTTCACTCCAGTCAAATTTGGAGATTGCAGTTTTAATACTGGTTTCTAAAACAGAAACGCTATTTGCATATTCATTCCGAACATAACAGGGCAGAACCAAATGGCCCTCTGGACCAACGTTAACTATCGCCCAAGGTTTGCAGCTCCATGTTTTCTCTTTTCCAATGACTTTTAAATAGCTGGCTGAATTTACAAGCGGGTACCCCTTTTTTTTCATCTCGACTAGTTTTCCAGCTATCTCTTTGATTTCTTGACTTTTAGCTGCGGACGCCTTGGCGTAGTAGTAATCATGCGCTGTAGCCACGGATATTTTTACATCCAATTCCTTTGCCAACTTCACTAAATCTTCAATCTCATAAATATTCTCAGCCATTATCGTAGTGTTGATTGTCACAGAAACTTTGGCTATAGATGCAGTTATGCCTTCTACAGCTTTTCTAAAACAACCATTAACGCCTCTAATTGTGTCATGAGTTTTTTCTAGACCATCTAATGAAACATAGAGGGCGCCATTGATGTATTGTGCTATTTCGTCTATTTTGGATTCTAGGAGAGTTCCATTAGTTATGAGGCTTGTGTGCAAAGGCAGAGATTAGAAAAAGCAAGAATTTCGACCAAGTCCTTTCTCAGGAGCGGTTCTCCGCCTTCAAAGGCAATCGCACAAACACCTGAATCATGAATTTGCCTAAGAATCATTTTTTCTTGCGCTGTACTGGAATCTTTGGCGGACCTTTTCCAGAAGGGGCACATTTTGCATCGAAGATTGCAGTTGTATGTTAATTTGCGCCCACAAAACATTGGCACCTTAACTCCGAGTAAGTTTGAAAATAGCCCTCGATAGATACGCAACCCCAACCAGAATGTCTCACGTCTTCGGCGAGTCGTTTTTTCTCCATTCATTGATTTGGAATCCCCTCCCATCTTTGATAATGCCTGTGAAAGTAATCTATGATACGCGTGTTAACTTAATAATAAGGATTTTTTTGAATTGTTGAGGTTTTTCTATCCACTAACTAGCAAAAACAGGAAGAAGCTAAAAAATAAGTTGGCTGAAGCCCTAAATGAAAACACCGAAACCCCTCAGCTGGAATGCAAGACATACTTTTAGATGATCTCCTTACAGCATTCGAAAGCAGATTTGAAGTATTAAACCAGACACAGTTAAACCTGTATTGCTTTACAAACATAGAAATGAAAGTTCCCCAACAAGACGTTCTAAACTTAAATGTACATAGACGTCCTCAAAGTACTAGCCTTCAAAAGATAGAATGCGCCCTTGCTGCAACCATCTTCGCGATTACATGATTCAGGAACACCCATAATCATATTCCCTTTAGGCAGCCCCGGTATACGCAGAGAAATCAAGACTTGACAGCGCTTCTTATCGCAAAAAGTCTCCACTGCTTCAACGTAAAATTCGCTCAAGAAGAAACCTCCAGACTGCTCAAATTAACGTAGAGAAGAAGACAACAGGCGAAAACATCAGAAAAAGGGGAAGATGTGCGGGAGATATCTCCATTTTGGTTGATATTGTTTTAATAAGGCGTTTTTCCATAGATAGGACGCTCGAATTAGAGGCTAAGAATCTTTAATGTTAATCCAAGAAGTTATACTCGAAAATTTCATGAGTTATGAGTACGCTAGGGTGCCGCTTAAACAAGGAGTAAATGTGATTGGTGGACCAAATGGCGCTGGAAAATCCTCTCTCCTTTTGGCAATATCAGTTGCTTTAGGTCAATCGTACACGGAGCGCTCACGAAAACTCAGCGACTTAATTCGATGGGGAAAAGACCAAGCACGAGTCACATTAATTTTAGATAACAGCAAGCAAGGCAACAAACGTCCCGTGCCGAAATACTCCAAGGACCAACTTTTCCTAACCCGTGTTTTACGGCGAGACGGAAAATACTACTTTGACTTGGAAAATAAAGCTGTGGGCAAACAAGATGTTGATAGGTTGCTTGGAAGGTTTGGTGTTGACCCGGACAACATGCTAATTATCATGCATCAGAACATGGTCGAGCAATTTACAGTTCTCAGCAATACTGAGAAACTGCGCATGGTTGAAGCAGCGGTTGGGCTAGAGCCTTTTCGCGAAAACGTACTTCAGGCAAAAACAAAACTAATGCGAATACTCACACAAGAAGAATCCGTAACCAAACTCTTAGAACAAGCACAACAAACACTCAATTACTGGCGTGAACAATATGAAAAATACCAAGAGAAAAAGCAGCTTCTGATAAAACGGCGTTTTTTGGAGCGAGAGTTAGCCTGGGCAGAAGTTGAAAAACGCGAAAACACTCTAAAAAGCTTACAAACTAACTTAAACAAAAACAAGGATGGGCTGGCAAAAATTGAAGAAGAAAAACAAGCTACATCCAACCGATTAAGTAGTCAGCAGAACAAGCAAGAAACACTCAAAAAAGAAAATAGGACAGCTTTTGACGAACGTTTAAGCCTTGAACGTGAAATCGCTCAAAATCAATCCATACAATCACTAATTGGACAGCTGCTTGAAGAGACACAAGCGCTGGAGCAAATTACACAAGGTAGCCAAAGCCAACTTAAGCTCCTTAGAAATGAAAACCTTAAAGAAATCCTCGAAAAAGCTCAGCTGCAAATCGGTAAGGTAAGCGAGCAAATTAAGGATAATCAAACAAAAATGCTGAATTTGGAGGACTCTGTCACCAAACTTACTGAGGAGGTTTTGGACAAACGAGTGCATTTTGCGCTTTTGGAGTTTAAGCGGGCAAACGCAATTATTAATTTGAAAGATATTGAAAAGTCATTAAAGGAAATTCAAGAGAACCTGAAGGTAACAATTCAAAAAGCCGAGTTGTCAGGTGAACGTATAGCAGTTATTAAGAGTGCGAATGACATTCAGGATGAAATCCGCCTGACAGATGGACATTTGGCGGCGCTTTCTGATGTTTCAGAAGATATCGAACGCCAGTATGAATCTTATTCTAAACTTTATTTGGAACTTAAAGACAAAGCCCAACTTGTAGCTGATAACCGAGAAAAAACCCTTGAAGAAGTCAAAATACGAATGCAATCCTGGAAAACAGTCATGGAAAATCTGCTTGAACGCGTTAACTTAGAGTATCAGCGAATTATGAGCCAGACCTTTGCAACCGGCGAAGTGCAACTCTCAAACGCTCAAGATATTGAAACAGCAGGTTTAGAAATATTAGTTGGCTTCAAAGGAGGAAAACCCGTTGCGCTTGACGCGCACACACAAAGCGGGGGCGAACGGACTACAGCCACAATGAGTTTCCTATTAGCCCTCCAACAACACGTGCGCTCTCCATTCCGGGCAGTTGACGAATATGACATTCATATGGACCCTAAAAATCGCGAAATGATTGCTAAAATCTTGCTTTCTATAATTAAAGACGCGAATGCTCAGTACGTCGTTATTACTCCAAGCCAAATCACCTTCGCTCAACAGGACGCTAACATCATTACGGTTCAGAATGTTGAGGGAAAATCCGTGGTTCGTGAGGTGGCTGTCTAATGCAGAAGATAAAGCAACATAAATCATTAGGTAAGGAAAAGCTTGAGCGCATAATTGAAATGTGCGTTACTATAGAAAACCGCATGGTTGAGCCCTTCACATTTAACGTTGACGAAATAATTAAAGTCGTGAAAGAGTATTTTCCACATTGGGAAAATCCTGAGGAACTAAAACTTGATGCTGAGGCGCTCCACCATTTAGCTACAGTCATTAAATTACAAAGTGAATGGGTAAAACAAAGGTCAAATTTGCTCTACACAGACCCGTTTTTGCTGGAAGAAAAAATCCTGCAGATGGGTAAACAAGAAATGGTTGAAGTTTTTCTAAGGGCATGGAATCCGTTAATTGAGTTTGAACAAATAAGTCTAAACACATTAGCGCAGGGCTTGCTTTATTGGGATGCATTAGCGCCTATTAGCGAAAGATGGAAAGATCTGCCACCCAGTGAAGTCTTAATGGGGTTCGCAAGTAGAGAAGAACTAATCAAGCAGAGAGTTTTAAGTGATATAGAATTTTCTGATGAATTGAGCCATTATTGGCAAGAACTCAAAAACTGCGTTGCCAAGAGAGGCCAAAACGGCAAAGTTCTCTACTGGGATTTCATAGGTGCTGAAACCTACGAAAAAACAGTGCAAAGAGCCTTCTTAACCAGCTTTCTAGTTACGTATGGCTATGCTACTTTAGAAATTGACAGGTTAGAAGAAACGATTTTCATAAAAGCCTTCGACAAACCCCGAACGGAGCCTTTAACATTGCAGTCAACATCTGTTCCAATTGCCATTTCAAGTGAAGATTGGCAGAAATGGAAAAGAGGAGAATTAGATTGAGCAAGAAGAAAGGAACTTACGGAGGCAAAATCAAGAAAGCAACCCAGATGCTCTTCTACAAACGACACCAGAAACCAGGAGTAAGAGGCTTTGAGTTGCACAAAGCATTAGGTGCAAACTACCCCAAAGTACTCGATTTACTCGACGATTATCTGAAACCGTTGGAACTGCATGTTAAAACAGTTTTTGAAGAAGAAAAAACCCCAGAAAAGCCTACAGTCGAGGAGTTGGATAAAGCAAGATTCTACGTCGCACTGAGCGGCGACTTGCAGACTAAAGATAAACTGATTGGCTGGCGCATCGACGATTTAGCAGGCCTTGCCATATCAATTTCTTATATCATCAGCAAAAAAGGGCAAATACCACGAAAAGACATTGAAAAACTTCTGAGCGAGAAAATGCCAAATTGGAAAATCGGCTTAAACATCGACCGCTACATCCGCTACGGCTACCTTGGGCAAGATGATAATGGAATCCTATTCTTGGATTGGCGGACAAGAGCTGAAGTTGATCAGAAAGCACTAATCAACATGCTTTTGTTAAGTGACCCCAAAAAGGCTGAAATTGCTGAACCCAAAGAAGCAGAACAAGAAGATGAAAACGATTAGACTATCGTTAGCTCAAAAATAAACCTTAAATCAAGCAAGCCTTCTGCTTTTCAAGAGAGCTTTGCTAAATATATTGTAATAGCTTGTTCTGAATTAAGCAACAAATGCTTTGATTCTCAGTTTTGGCATCTCAAAAATTTAAGCTTAACAATATACGATGAAGCAGTTACGTTTCATCGCCTAATATCCGAAAGGACAGTTTAGGTGATGCTTACGTTCTGAATATCGAAATACCGTTTTGCTAAAAATCGCAGACGTTCGGCGTTTTTGCCGTTCTTGCCTATTGCGACGCCCTTATCTTTGGGGTTGACTGTTATGACTGCCATCTTCTTGCCATCAGTTCTTTCTGTTACGCGCACTTCTCTTACTGCTGCTGGTTTTAAGGCGTTTTTCATGAATGTAACTGGGTCTTCGCTGTACTCGATGATTTCGTGTTTTTTGCCTGTCATTCGTTCAAGTGTGTGGATGTTTCTACCGCCTTTTCCAATGGCTACGCCTACTTGGCCTTGGTTTACGATGAATATTGCCCGTTGTTCTACTTCGTCAACAATACAATCTTTAACGCTGGCGCCGCTTATGCTTTCAAACAAAGCGATGTAACGCATTTCGTCGCATGTGATTTTTATGCCGGTTGTCAGTTTTTTTCCTCCATTTTTTATTCTATTTTAGGATCTTCGGTTATTTTAAGAATGTCTGAGTCCCCTGTTTCCCTGATGCTTAAGGCTGAAATAATGAAGAGTTTTTTGCATACTTCCGCTAAATCCATTGAGCCACCTTTGTATGTTACCACGGGGACTTTAGAGATTTCTCCATAGTATTCTATCTGTTCTTTTATGTCTTTTGGACAATTAGAGGCTAAAACAATCATCTTAGCCTTGCCTGTTTTAGCGTTTTGTAATGCGACATTAGATCCAAAGGATACTTTGCCAGTTTTCACTACCGTCGCCAACGCCTTATCTATATCTATCATGCTTCTGTCTTTCCTCCCTGTTTTGCTTGTTTATCAAATGTTGACATGTACAGTTCAACTAAGCCAGTGCCGATTGGAATCGACTGCCCGACTATAACGTTTTCTGTTACTCCTGCCAAAGGATCACTTTCACCTTTCACTGCCGCTTCAACAATGTTAGGTACAGTAATTTCGAATGCCGCGCGTGCTAAGACACTTGCTTTCTTGCCGCTGATACCGTGTCTGCCAATCTGTTGCACATCGCCTGTTGTAGTCATCATATCTGCTACAAGCATAACGTGTCGTACATCTACGTCTAAGCCTTGATCTTCCAAGACACCTTTCGCTTCGTTGACCAATGCGTTTCTTGAGGCTTCTACACCGAGAGTTTTGGCTATTTCGTGAATGTTGTTGGTACTTGTTCGTGATGTGTCTACGCCTCGAACTTCAAGAACTTTTGAGAGGTTTGAGCCGTCAGTGCGTATTACCCATTCGCCGCTTTCTTCAGTGACCAGAACACGCTTAATGTCCGGTACACCTTTGACTTGGAAGCTTGGAATCTTGCCTAACATTCGTTTTAGTTGTTCGGCTTTTTTGGGTTTAACCTGAACTGTGTAGTCTGTGATTGTGACTGCTGCATTTTGCAGTTCCAGTCGTTCTTTAAGTTCATCCATTGTTATTGCTCTGTCATCCATCATTGACTTGCTTAATTCAATAACGATTTCTTCGCGCACTGGGTCTTCGTAAATTGCTGAAGCCAAGTTTTCAACTGAAGTGTAAATTATGTTTCTTGCGACTTCAACAGCGCTTTCTTTGCTCTTGGCAGATTCTGGCATTAGATAAATGGTCATAATAGGTGTTGAAGGAATCCTGCGTGCGTCTACTATTTCGATGAGTCGTGGTAAGCCTAAAGTGACGTTTTGTTCTTTGACACCAGCGTAGTGGAAGGTTCTAAGAGTCATCTGGGTGCCTGGTTCACCTATGGATTGAGCAGCAACAATTCCTACTGCCTCACCTGGCTCCATTAAAGCACGATTATATTGCTCAGCGGTTGAGCTCGTTGCTTTTTCTACTGCTTTCTTGGTAAGTTTATTCTTTGCAAAGCCAATTTTGAGTTGATCCAGCAAAATCGGTGTTAGCTGGCCTTCAACGATTTTCAGCTGCTTCTTGATTTCCTCGCTTGATGCTGCTTCGCCTTTAACTTCGCCGATTTTTATTTGGTCAATTAGTCTGCTTACGTTTACTGCTTTGCCGTGGTCGCTTTTTGCTGGGTCAACACCGTCTTCGCCATACCTGAATTGGATGATGTCGCCTGCTGAATCACGGACTGTACTGTCGTATTCAAGTCGGATGTGTTCTAAAGCGTTGATTAGTCTTCTTTGCATGTAACCGCTCTGTTGAGTGCGGACAGCTGTGTCAACTAGACCTTCTCTGCCACCCATAGCGTGGAAGAAGAATTCAATCGCGTCCAAACCTGACTGATAAGAGTTATAGACAAAGCCTCTTGCTCTTGGACTGGGGTCGCCTTCAATGAAGTGTGGCAATGCTCTTCCAGCGTAGCCTCGCAAGACACGTTTGCCTCGCACTGATTGTTGCCCAACGCAAGCAGCCATTTGGCCAATATTTAGACTTGAACCTCTTGCGCCTGAGCGTGTCATGACGATGCCTGCGTTTTCCAGTGTAAAGTCTTCGTCTGCTATCTTGCCTGATTCATCTCTGGCCACTGCAAGTTCATGCATGACATATATTTCGAATGATTCCTCTAAGGTTTGACCTGGCAACCGTGGAAGTGTTCCGTTGCGGAAGTTTTCGATGTGTTCATCGATTTTCTTTTGAATACGTTCCATTGTTTTAGCCATGCGATTGCGGGCTTTTGGCGAGAGAACTAGTTGATCGTAGGTGTAGCTGAAGCCTCGCATTGAAATGTACAGTTTTAGCAGATGTGTTATATTGTTTAGGAATTCTCGTCCTGCTTGAGTGCCATAGTCCTTGATTATTCTGTGAAGAAGACTTTCTGATTGCTCAGCGCCGATGGATTTTCTGTCGATGATGCCTGAGACTAGCTGGCCATTTCTAACCACTACGTATGCGTCGTGTTTGCATTCTTCTTCTTCGCATTTAGTGCAGCCTTGGCAAATGTTGGCTTTGAGAACATAATTCAATGTTTTCGGCAGGAAGAGGCTGAATATTTGTTTGCCTGACCACATGGGTTGGGGTTCTTTAATTTCTGGGACGGGCATTTCGCCTATGTATCCAGTTGTAGTAAGTAACCGGGTAACTTCGCGATCTGAGTAAGGTAGTTTCCAGTTTTGGTAAAGTAGTATGCGCTTGTGACGAAGTCTCTGATAGCGCCGATGATTGGTCCGCCGAATCTGGGTGAGAGAATTTGGTCTTGAACCTGCATTAGCAATAGTGCTTCGGTTCTGTGCTTCTTCGCTTTGTGGAACGTGAAGGTTCATTTCGTCGCCATCAAAGTCAGCGTTGTAGGGTGGGCAAACACACAGGTGTAAACGGAAAGTCTTGTATGGCAAAACCCGGACGTAATGAGCCATGATGGACATGCGGTGAAGTGAAGGCTGACGATTAAAGATTGCAATGTCACCGTTCTTTAGGTGCCGCTCAACTATGAATCCTAATTCAACTGCTTCGGCAATTTTGGTTCTGTCAACAACGAATTCTAGCCTGATACGTTTGCCATCTGGGCGGATAATGTATAATGCGCCAGGATAGTTTTCTGGACCGTTAATTACAAATTTCTTCATTTCCTCAATGTTCCATGCTGTAACCTTTTCTGGAACAGAAAGCGCATGGCAACATCAACTGGAACACCGACTTCGTTTATGTCAAGGTTCGGGTCTGGAGAAATGACTGTTCGTGCTGAAAAGTCAACTCGTTTGCCTGAAAGGTTGCTTCTAAAGCGTCCTTCTTTGCCTTTTAGCCTCTGCGAGAGAGTCTTTAATGCTCTTCCGCTGCGGTGTCTTGCTGGCGGAATACCTGATGCTTCATTGTTAAAGTAGGTTGTAACGTGATACTGCAACAGCTCGGAGAGGTCTTGAATGATAAGTGTAGGTGCGCCTGCTTCCATGTTTTCCTTCAAACGTTGGTTAATGCGAATAATGTCTACGAGTTTGTGAGTTAAGTCGTCTTCAGAACGGATACCTGATTCTAAAGTGATTGATGGTCGAACGTAAACTGGTGGAACAGGTAGAACTTGCAGAACCATCCATTCTGGGCGCGCAACTTTCGGGTTGAATCCCAAAATTTCTAGGTCTTCATCTGAGACGCGTTCAAGCCTTTCGCGAATCATGCTAGGTGTCAGTGGCTCAGAGCCTAATTCAGTCTGCTCGATAAATTTTGTTGGTTTCTCAAAAGTAATCTTGAATTGGGCTGATGCACAGTAGGGACATTGTTTTGCTTTGATTTCAGTCATTATTTCTTTGTAAATTTCGTCTGGAATCGTGCCTAAAAGCTCGTTTAGCCGTTCAATTCGTTGGCTGTGCCTTTTTTGAAGCATCTTCAGATAAGAGTATTCGACCGCAGCTGCGGCAGGTTGATTTCAAAAGGTCAAATATGATTTTTGTGAATTCAATGTGAACTATTGGTACGGCTAATTCAATGTGTCCGAAGTGTCCTGGGCAGCGAATGGCTGTGTTGCCGCAGGTTTTGCAGCGTTGCCTTGGCTCAAGTGTGCCTAATCTGCCATCCATTAAGCCAGCGGTGATAGGTGCGCCATCTTCGTCATAGGTGTCTGGGGTTTGGATTTCAACGACTGATTGTTTACGCAGGTCTTTAGGTGAGATTAAACCGAATGAGATTTCGTCAACTATTTTATGAATTAATTCTTCCTGTGCCATAGTTATGCCTTCTCTTTTAGTCTTAATTTTGGAGTGATACACAGGCTTTGAAGCTCTTGCAACAGAAGCTTGAAAGCGTACGAGACGATTACTGGTGAAATCTTTGCTTTCTCGTCACATATTCTGCAGACATAGCGTCTTTGTTTCATGTCAAAGTAAGCGATTTGTCCACAGTTCTCGCAAATGTAGAGTGTGTATTTGTCTGACTCTTCAAGCAATCTGTCTCTTAGCAGCATAGCAGCGCCGTGACCGATAAGGCAGTCTCGCTCCATTTCTCCGAACCTGAGACCACCACCTCTAGCTCTGCCTTCAGTTGGTTGCCTCGTTAACATCTGAACTTGACCTCTGGCTCTTGCGTGAATTTTGTCTGCAACCATATGGTGAAGTTTCTGATAGTAAACTACGCCGACGAATACATCTGCAACGAATTTTTCACCTGTTGTACCGCTATAGAAGACTTCGCCTCCAGTGTGGCTGAAGCCGAGCTTTATGAGTTGCTTGCGTATTTCTTCAGGTCCTTCGTTTGAGAAGGGTGTGCCGTCTGCTGGTTTGCCTCTTGCTGATGCAGCTTTTCCAGCAAGTGATTCGATGAATTGTCCGATAGTCATTCTTGAGGGGATGGCGTGCGGGTTAATTATCAGGTCTGGAACAATACCTCCGTCTGAGAATGGCAGGTCTTCTTGAGGAACGATTAAGCCGATAACTCCTTTTTGTCCGTGACGTGAAGCGAATTTGTCTCCAAGTTCGGGTATTCGTTGGTCTCGAACTCTTACTTTTACCAGTTGGCTACCTTCGCCTGACATAGTTATGAATATGCCATCTACAATGCCTGTTTCGGATGGACGCATGTCTACTGAGGTGTCACGCATTGAAGGTCCTTTTACTTCAAATTCCTTGTATTCTTCGAGGAATCTTGGAGGGCTAATTCTGCCGATTAAAACGTCTCCGCCGACCACTTGTGATTCTAAACTGATTATCCCATCAGGTTCCAAGAGCCTGTAGTATTGTTCGCCTCGATAGCCACGGGTTCCTGGTTCAGGGACGGTGAATTTGTCTTTTAATCCTCCTAGGTATTGGCGGCATTCGGCTTCGTAGATTCGGTAGAATGTGGATCTTGCTAAGCCTCGTTCGACTGATGCTTTGTTGAATATTAGGGCGTCTTCCATGTTGTAGCCTTCGAAGCTAAGCACGGCGACGACGCAGTTTTGTCCTGTTGGACGTTGTTTGTAACCCATAACTTCCATCAATTCGGTTTCAACCATGGGTACTTGCGGGTAGTGAAGTATGTGTGAACGTGAATCTACGCGGTGATGGAAGTTTGTGCCGTAAACTCCTAAGGCTTGTTTGGCCATGGCTGCTTGGTATGAGTTTCGTGGTGACTGGTTGTGTTCTGGATAGGGGATTGTTGAAGCACAGATACCTAAGATCGTGTATGTGGCTATTTCGACATGTGTGTTTGTTGGTTGAATTGCGTCGAATGTTAATGAGATGTAAGCGTTTTCTTCTTCTTCAGCATCCAAATATTCGATGAATCCGTTTTTAACCAGGTCTTCCCACGTCCATTCGCCTAAGCCGATTTTTTCAATGTGCTTGGCTTGAAGTTTTGGAGCGCCATTTTCAACGATTATGAGTGGGCGTCTAACTCTGCCTTCGTCACAGTTGGCATGCACTTCTTCAGTTTCTGTTTGTAGCTTAGAGAAGTATGTTACATTTACTTCGGTTGAGATTTCTCCAGCTCTTCGTTTCTCCCGGAAAGATTTCACGATTTCTGCTGGGCTGTTGCAGTAGCCAATTATGTTTCCATCAACGAAAACTTTTGCTCCTGAAATACGCAGCTCAATGCTTGCTTCTGCGGCTGGAACAGAGCCCATTTCAAAAAGTATCTGTTTGACTCTGTCAGGGTTTACGCCGACAGCGATGGATGCTGATAACGCTAAGTTTTTGACGAGACCACAGTTGGAGCCTTCAGGTGTTTCGTTTGGACAGAGGCGTCCCCAGTGGGTTGGGTGTAAGTCTCTGGCTTCGAAGTTGGGTTGACTTCTGCTTAAAGGTGACTGCAGCCTGCGTAGGTGGCTAAGGGTGGATATGTAGTTTGTTCGGTCAAGTAGTTGGGTGATGCCGACTCTTCCTCTTCCCCAGTTGCCTGTTGCCAACGCATGTTGGAACCTCTCGGTAATAATGCCTGGGCGTACTGCAGCTGACACAGTTATGATTGGCCCTTTAACCCCTATGCGTTCAAGCTGATATTTTATGTCTCTTGTTAAGTTTCTAAATGATACTCTGAAGAGGTCTGCGAGAAGTGGGCCACCAAGGCGCAAACGTTTGTTCTTGAAGTGGTCTTTGTCGTCAGGTTGCCTTCTTCCAGTTTTTAATTGTAAAACTCTGTAAGCCATTTCGCCGAGGAAGATTGCTTTTTCCTTTCTGTTCTTTTCGCTTCTGCCAAGGTGTGGCAGGAAGTTTTTGTCAAGGGCTGTTTCAGCTTTTTGTAAACGGTACTCTTCAACTTGTCCGTGGGCTACACGGTTGCCGATGAATAGGATTGCATCAGCAGGCGTGTCCACACCGATGGCTTTCTCAAAAGAGGCGGCTAGTTGGCTTTGCATTTCGCTGTCAAGTGAAACTGCCTCTGCAATGTCTTTGTCTTTTTCCAAGCTGAGTGCGCGCATGATAACGACGAATGGAATTTCTGTCGGCACACCCGGCATAGTGACGTAGATTGCATCGTCTGATTTGAGTTTAAGTTCAATTCTGGCTCTGAAACCGACGGTTGTTGAGAAAATTTTTGCTTGATAAACAGGTGCGGTTCCTTTCTCATCTATGTCTACAATTACACGGTTAGGTGCCAGATCTTCCATGGCGACGATGACTCGTTCGGAGCCATTAACGACAAAATATCCGCCTTGGTCATCAGGGTCTTCTCCAGCCGCGATGAGTTCTTCTTTAGAAAGCTGGGATAGGAAACAAAGTTTTGATTTTAGCATGACAGGGATATTTCCGATGTAGACAAGTTCTGTGTCTTGCTCTCTTCCATCGATGACAGGGGTCATTTCTAAAGCGATGGGGGTGGAATACGCCAAGTTGCGTAGTCTCGCTTCCATCGGGTAAATTTCATGTTTTGTGCCATCCACTTCGGTGACGTAGGGACCAGTGATTCTCGATTGGGGGTCAATTACCCAGATTTGTCCAAGTTTCACTTTGTAGGGGCTTTCTGGCACTTCAATGGGGATTTCGGCGACTTCATCAACTACTTCCTGCAATCCGTGGTCGATGAATTCATTGTAGCTGTCAAGGTGCTGTCGAACTAGTCCTTTCTCGTTGAAAAATGTCTTCAATAAATCATGGATATCTTCTTTCTGAATGGTGGAAGTCAATTTATCAATTCTCCATAATTTTTATATTTTGTGATTTTGTTAGTGTTTTCAAACTTGCAACTCCTTTGATAGGGGATCAACCAATTTGAAAAAGGCTTCAGCTAACTTTTCTAAGAGCACAAACACAAGCCGTATAGCTTACTAATAAACATTATTATCCGTTGTGCTTCTAAACTGAATACCTATTAAACTTCATGGAGTTAGCCCTTTAGAAAAACACTTTAGAGATGCGTTGCAATGAAGCAAAACCTAAAACAAAGCCAAAAAATCAACTATAGCCAGCAAATAACACATTACTTGGTCTAAGCGAGGTCTATTGATGTGAGAAAACTCTTTTTTACCAATTAGAAAAGGTGAATTTCTTTAAGAGAAGAACAACTGTTGCTACAATTTTTGAATAGTTTGATTGAGGTTGATTTTTTGTGACAGCCCTTAAATTGTTTGCAAGATGCGTACACTATCTAAAATCATCTTGAAGGAGAATGTTGATCGTTGCTACTAAATCAAAGAGTGACCTTCAAAACCAAGTTGCAGAAACAGAATCGAATACACGTGCCCAAACTAGTGCGCTGGCAATATAAGATAGAACCCTCTGAAGTCTTGAAAGCCACAGTGCATATAACTGCTTTATGAGGTGCTCCAGAGAGTTTTTTAGGCCAGACGTGCAAAAGTGGATGCGTGCGTATTCCAGATTTAACTATAGCTTTTTTAAGGCACGATAAGCCAAACCTAATAGGATAGCCAAATGAAGTTGCACTAGAACCCGTATAAAAGGACAATTGATGATTAATACAATATTGGTGACTAGTTACTCAGCCACTTCATCGCGGCTTCTTCCCAGTTGCCGCTGCCTTTTTCCTGCGCTTCAGACAACTGAGAATCTCCCGTTTTCACTTCAACAACTGTGAGCTCCCCAAACTTTGTTCCCAAAAAAATCACTTTTCTGAACGACAAAATCTTCGCCATCGCGAATTTTTTGGCAGTCGTATCCCTGCACGTTTGGTCAAACGCAAAACGGTTTTTAGCAATTTCTACTCCTAACACGTTCGCCTGACTGAGTAAACCTTAGTGCAGTCTTCCCAAAACCTAAGTGGATCCTATCGGTTGAGTTTTGCTTACCCAATTAATACAGCTTATTCGGCTATATTATCAATGGATACTATTCAACGTCTTACTACCACCCAAGAAACTTTAGCGCCTGATTACTTCCACAGTCGCCTCGTGAACATTGTTGTTGCCTGTTTTTTTTGCTATAACGGAAAGCAGGTTTTGGTCTGTTTCATATCCAATGCTGTTTCGTTCATTCTGCATTGCTATCTTCATTGTTGTTCCTGAACCAAGAAAGGGATCCAAAACTGTTTCGCCTTTTATGCTGAACATTTTGATAAGACGACCAGCGATTTCGTCTGGGTAGGCCGCTGTTCTTCTCTCCAGTTCGCTTACAGTTTGGCGGGTTCCTTTTAACGACCAGATTTGGCTGAACCATTCATCTCGCTCAACTTTCTTAAATGCACTTCCGTAGCGAAGTTCATCGTGAGGCTGAAACTTCCGAAGATTCCCTTTTCTAAATAGCAATATGAACTCACAATCAAGTGTCACATAAGCGTTCGGGCGGTAGAAAACCTGAACCCAAGAATGCGCCTTTGCCCTTGTATTTTGGCTTGGTTGTCGGTTTTTTCCATAAAATATAGGGTAATGTGATGAACCCGATTTTTTCGCAAATTTCAGTTATTCTCGAGTGGTTAGGATAAAGCCGGAATTTGCCGTTAACTGTTCGTGTTGCGTCGCCAATGTTTATGCATGCTATGCCACCGTCAACAAGAACGCGATATGTTTCCTGCCAAACTTTGCTCAGATAATTGTGCATACCATCGTAAATTTGCCGGACGGTTTCTTCATTGCCGTCTTTTTCCAACTTCTTCCAAAGTTTTCTGATTTTTGGGTCGGCATCGGCGAAAAAGTTATCCCACATTTTTATCATGGGGTAAGGTGGCGATGTGATCATCAAGTGTAGACTGCTATCGCGGAGTTCAAGCATTTGCTGGCTATTGCCAAGAATTATTTTGTGCTCTGTAACCATGCGTATTCCCTGTTGTATCGTTAATGCAGCCCTTTTTCTTTTGTGGTCGAATGAAATCATTATGAAGAAAGAAATCGTGCTAGGCAAACCCAAAATACCCCTAAGACTTTTAAAGTTGTGGCGAAACCTATGACTAACGAAGAACAAGAAGTCACTTGGGACCTAAAAGAACTTTATCCCAGCGTTACTGACCCAACTGTCGAAAAAACTATTAATGAAACTAAAATTTTGGCCGATGCTTTCGAAAAGACACACCGAGGAAAAATAGCTTCTTATGACGCCGAAAGTCTGATTAGATGCATCAGGGAATTGGAAGCATTTGAAATTAAAACAGGAGACTTATCACTTTTTGCAAGCTTGTCTTTTTCAGCTAACATGACATTGCCCGAGACGCAAGCGCTTTACGACAAAGTAAGCAAGTTTGAGGCGCAACTGGGTAAGCAATTGGCTTTCTTTTCAATAGAGCTAGGTGCACTTGTTAAAGCTAAGCCTGAATTGATTGGGAAACCAGTTTTGACTGGGTATAGGCATATGCTGGAGCGTGTTCAGCGGCGTGCAGCCCATCAACTAAGCGAAGTCGAGGAGCAGTTGGTCATTGAGAAGGATCAGTTTGGCGTTCAGGCTTGGGAGGAGTTGCAGAGCAAATGGCTTAACACCCGCCTCTTCGAAATCACTGTTTTGGGAGAGAAAAAAACACTTAGTTACGGCGCGGCCAACGGACTTCTATCTCACCCAGACCGTGCCACACGAGAATCTGCAAACCGCTCAATCTACGGTTTGCTTGGCAGAGACGGCGAAATTTTTGCTGCCGCCCTAAGGAGCATCTGCAATGATTGGGTCACCGTTTCGCTACGCAGAAAATATGCTTCACCCATGGAGTCTAGCCTCCTGAATAATGATACTGAACAGGCGATAATTGAGAATCTACTTGCTGCAATAGAAGGCAACGCAGGCACATATCGGCGTTACCTCAAATTGAAAGCTAAACTTATGGGGTTGCCGTTGCTTGGGAACCACGACATCGTTGCGCCCTTGCCTGAAGCGCCTGACTTAAAATTCAGCTTTGGCGAAGTTCAAAGCCTCATTACGCGGGCATACAGCCGCTTCGACCCACAATACGCAACAGCTGTGGAAGAAATGTTCAGGAAACGCCGCATCGACGCACCGCCGCGGTTTGGGAAACGCAACGGCGCCTTCTGCGCAAGCTGGTTTCGGGGGAAATCTGCATTTATACTTGACAACTTCAACGGCACTCTGAGCAATGTGTTTACATTGGCGCATGAGCTGGGACACGCTACCCACGACTATTATATGTCGAGGAGCCAAACTCTGATGAATATAGCTGTTCCATCCATTGTGGCTGAGACCGCATCCATCTTTGGCGAACTTCTGTTGACCGACCTGATGTTGCAGCAGGCGAAGTCGGATGCACGGAGCAAAGCTGTTCTTTGCATGGTTTTGGATGAAGCAGGCATGACCACGTTCCAAGTTACCGCACGCGTATGGTTTGAGCAGGCTCTCTATAACTCCATTAAGCAAGAAGAGTACTTGGATTACCCAACAATTTGCCGCCACTGGACTGGGGCAAGGGACCGCATCTACGGCGACGCCGTCGCATGGTTCCCCGAAATGCAGGCAGAATGGACGATGAAACCTCATTACTTCATGGCAAACTACCGGTTCTACAACTATCCCTACGTCTACGCTCAAATGTTCGTCTACTCCCTTTATGAGCATTACTTGGAGGAGGGCAAAGCGTTTGTGCCTAAACTCGTGCAGGCGTTGTCGGCTGGAAGCAGCGTGTCACCCCTGGAAATCGGCAAAATAGTAGGCTTAAACGTGGCAGACCCAACCTTTTGGAGTGGCGGCTTGAAAGTGTATGAACGTTTTATTGTTGACTTGGAAGAAGTCATCAAACATGAACAAGAAGAATCAAATGATTAATAAGAAAGAATAGGGAAAAGTCTGTAGTTTGCAATCGTGTGCTGCGGTAACCAAGCCAGGTCAAAGGTGAAGGACTCAAGATCAAACATTTGGCCTGAAATGGGCTCGTGATGGGAAATCCTTTCTCGCAGGGGTTCGCAGGTTCGAATCCTGCCCGCAGCACCAGACCTCATGTTACAAGTTAGAATTTTAGTTAACAAGTACGTGGCGGAGTTGTTTTGAAGCCCTTTGTTTCGTTTAGCTTTTTGTAGTCTTGGAAAGCGGCATTAACTATTTTTTTCCTTTGCGCCTCTGACTG
The DNA here is from genome assembly GCA_963831865.1 of Candidatus Bathyarchaeota archaeon. Classification (GTDB taxonomy): domain Archaea; phylum Thermoproteota; class Bathyarchaeia; order Bathyarchaeales; family Bathycorpusculaceae; genus Bathycorpusculum. The sequence goes on from CAWHSP010000032.1 coordinate 72,112, forward strand.
AAAGCCAAGTAGCTTGCTGTTACCAATGCAATTGTTGCTCCGAACGCTATTCCATATTCAATTGCAACCGGAAAGCCTAAATTCTTAGGGCTTGAACCTCGTTGTGGAATTATTTTCTGGTCAGATTGGGTAATATTTGCTGGTGATGCAATTATTTCTGTTTTAGTATCGTTTTTAGTCGAGGCTGTGGATTTTGCCTGAATGAGTGCTTGTTGCTGCGTCGCAGATTGCCCAATTGAGTGCATTGACTCTAGTTGGTTTGGTCCTATTGCATTTGAAGCCAAAAATTGGTTTAAGTCAATTGTAACTGTATCCATGGTTATGGAGGTAATCAGGGCTATCCACATTCCGCCGTTTTCTCCAGGAAGGACTAAACGTAATTTTTGAGACAATAGCGAGCCATCCTGCTCGTAAGCGATAATAACATTTGGTTGCAAAGCAATTTGTAAAGGAATACTGACCATGTATCCGTCTTGGGCTAGAAAATCAATTGAAGCGACAGCTGGGTCTACTCCTGCATTCTGAAGCAAGAAGCTAAGGCTTACTCCGCTCCAATCACCAGAGGTTACTGGATTTCCGAAGCATACTAGGGCAGCGCTTACAGTTGTCATCGGTATTGCTAAAAGTTGATCGTAGCTAAGGTTTACAGTGGTCCCTGATAGAGTGGTTATCTGTAAATCCCACTCTGAACTGGCTAAGGCTCTGTGTGATGGTGCTATTAGCAGCAATCCAGATAGTATTAGGAAAAGGCAGATTTGGAAAAATTTGTTTTTCATAACATTCTCTCAGCCTGGCTTTAATATCAGTAAAATGACAATTGTCATACTTTTAAAGTTTTCAGAACTGCCAAAGCT
>CAWHSP010000033.1:0-10193 GCA_963831865.1 Candidatus Bathyarchaeota archaeon
GGATAATTTTTTGGAAGACCTTGAAGAAGTCAAGTGGGATGGTTAGAGTTTGCGGAAGTATATGAAGATGGCGAACCATCCAGCATTCCCTCTGAACTTACCCGATCAAGCAAGCCATTTACTTTTCTTGAACCTTACGCATCCAAGATACATAAGAAACCGCGTAATGCCAAATTGCCCTGATACAGTATACATTGCATGGGCATCAGAACCTTTTAAGAGCATACTCAGGTTTCGGCTTTTCGAATTCTCGGCTTAGAAAATCAGGATCCGACAAATATCCGAGCCATATCTTGTAAACGCAAGACACGCAATATCGCTTTCCTAAATTTACGCCCTCATCGGTCAATCGCTGATAAAAATTGCCAAACTTGCCGTAGGAAGAAAATAGACGCCCAAACAATTCACGTTCAGAGCCAAAGTCTTCCTCCATGTACGGCGTAAGCTGTTCGCATTTTGCGCATATAAAGTCCATGTTGGGCAATTCGTCGCAAACTGTCAAGCAGTGAACACAAACGCCCTTAACTGTGTAGCTTGAATCGATGATTTGTTTTTGTTCAAGAACCAAGACCTCAAATTCCATATCATACCTCAACTTACTCATTTCGCACCAGGGACAGTTTATGTCTACGGCATATGTATCAACGATTCTACCGCTTGCCATTTGCATGCTCTGTTTTTTTGTTTTGATTTGCTTTTATGATTATTGGAATGAAGGGCATTTCACAAATTTGATACTATATGATGAGCCCAATATAGATGGCTCTAATCATGAAACTAAGTTGACCAGTGTTGAAAAATCGTGACTCGGAAGTACGTAGGCAATTTTATTTGAAAAAAAGGCGCAAAAAATGAAATTTGTGTTTGATGCCTCACTTTGATGATAGCCAAACCCAGTTGAGTCAGTAAGTAATCAGACTTTTTTTAGCATTTGCTGCAATTAATATTTTTTGCGACCAAAAGAAAAAGCTGTGTTGTTAGTTTTTCAAAAGTTTTTCCTACACGGTCATCGGCATTATTTCGAGGACTTCAATGCTCGCTTTTGGCATCATTAAGTGCGGATGATCAGCAACCATTGCCTTCGCTTTATTCATGTCAGTTGCTTGAATAATAGAATAACCTGTCACTTGAGTTTGACCCTTAGCTGTTCCTTTCTTGTCTATACAAGTTCCCTTTCCTAATGCTGCTCCAATATCAACGATTGCCTTCCCGCATTTTTTATACCATGTCATCCATGGTTCCATTCCTTTCTTCATCTCTTCAGGACTCACGTTCATTTGCTCTTCTGCGGCTACCGGCGCCATGTACAAAACCATAAATCTCTTCAATTCAAAATCACCTCTTCTAACTTGTTAGCGATTGAAAAAACAATCACTTAGTTATGATAACAACATTCTTATCTTTTTCGGAAACAAAGAATGCCCATTCAACTTTGGCAAGAACAAAACCAAATTCCGTACTACTGTTAAATCAAAGAATAAAATTGCATATTAAATTTACTTAACGATCGTATATCTTATTGGATTTGTCAGTTGAAAAATTTTAATTGCTACCTCTGTAAAGGGGCTTTTCTCTTTTTGATTACGACCGCAAGAGCGATAGCCGTGACAGCTGCAATTACGGCTACTGTTCCTATAGCGTTAGGGATTTGTTGTGTCGGATTTTTTGCAAGTGAAGCTGCAGAAGTAGATAGAGAAGTTGAATTTACTCTTGGAGATACTGGAGGTGTTTCAGTTGGCGATGGGGAAGCTGAAGGAATTGTTTGCGCTGGTATTGAAGGAGACAACGAGATTGGATTAGGAGGAAAATTAGTTTGTGCAATGGATCCGTCGTCAGAGTAGCCTTGGCTTTCCCATTTTCCTTTGAAGTCATAATTAACAATCTCTATTCCTACCACTTGTGACACCCACTTGTAACCCCAATGTCCAGGAACCACTATACGCAGCACTTCACTAAGAGGTGCTCCATCTTTTGCATAGGCTACAATTATGTTATCGTTTTTTGCTTGATCTATTGTCAAATCTGATTGGTAGCCATCTGATGCAGAGAATACAACCTTGAGTGCTCCGGGCAATACCCCTGCTCGACTTAGAAGCGTCCAAAGTTTGACTCCTTGCCAATTGCCTTGTGTAACCACAGTTGTTGGAAAATCTACACAATATATCACAGCTGGAACTGTCGTTTGAGGGAGGGCCTCTAAATCAGTTAAAGTTAAATGTAGAGGTTGATCGACAAGTCCATTTACGTTTAGTTGCCAGTTGAAGTCGCTTGATTGGGCGTGAGCGGTAAATAAAGTATAGTTGAAGGAGGCAAAAGTTAAGCTTATGATTAGTAAAATGATTGATACAAAAAGAAATAGGTGCTTCACCTTGTGTCTATCCTCCTTCTCTTGACAACAATAAAATATGACACGTGGCATATTTAAAGTTATCAGCTAAAGACTTCAAAAACGAACGTGCCACTAATAAAAAGATGTTAAAAGCAAATCAGAACAAGTTAACCACAGTTCTCAGTATCAGCAAGTTATTGAAGGTTGATGAGTTGTAGCCTCTTATTGCTTGCGCATAAACGACATTAAAAAAGAAAAGGAAGGATTATTTTAACTTTGTTTGTTTTCTACTTCCTCTTTATCAGCACTACTGCTACTGCGATTGCGATAACCAGTGCTATTATTATGGCAAATGCTGCGGCAACGATTGTCATTGTGTAGTCTGGAATTGCTGCTACCGGTTGTGGTGTAGTCGTTGCGATTGCTGGGTCAACTGACACTGCTGTTGATGCTGCTGAAACGCCATAAGAGTCATCTCCTGCGAAGGTAGCCATGATTGTGTATGTGCCTTGAACGTTTGGTTTCCATTCAATGCTGAATGTGCCGTAGTATGGGTTTGTTGTTACTGTGCCGATGGGTGCAACGTTGCCGTTTGGATCTATTGCTGTCAGGGTTACTGGAACGCCGGTCATTGAGACGTTGTGGTATATTCCGTCAATTGGCAGTTGAATGTGTAGGTATTCCATTTCTGTTGTCATTGATCCTCTTGAGACGCATGGTGTACCTGCTTGAGCTGGGGAAAGATCTGTTACTGTGCCTTCAATTAGTACTGAGGCTCCGTTGGTAACGACTTTGGGTGATGCAGTTACTGTTGTGTCGCTTTTGCCTTTGCCGAATACATACATGTATCCGTCTTGGCCGCCTGCGGTGGTGTATCCGTCAGCCATTGCACCTGGACTCATTGGGGTAGTTATGTTCCATATGCCGACGCCTGTGGTTGCGTTGAAGCAGTGGAATTTCCAGCTTCTTTCTACTGGTAGGGCTGGTGTGTGTTCTGTGTTGTAGGTGTAGACCATTCCGTCAACTATGCTGACGCCTGTATTGAAGGGGTTCACATTTATCGTGTTGTTGTCTGTTGTGTATGGAGTTTCAAATGCAGGGCATGGGTCTTTGTATATCCAAGATATTTTGCCGTCGTCCCAATTGAAAGCGTAGACACCATCGTATTCATTCAGGATTAGGTTGCCGCCGTAGGATGCTGAACTGTAAGCACCCCAGATTCCCCAAGGATAGCCTCCAGTAGAGTAGGTTTGCTGGCTCTTCCATACTCTTTGACCAGTTCCAAGGTCCCAAGCTGCTGCGTAGCCGTCTAGCATGAGGCATGCGATTTTTCCGTGGTCAACGATTGTTTGAGATGTTGTGTATGGGCAAAGTGTGTCTGTTGTGTTGCAGGTCATTTTTCCTGAATATACATTATAGCCTACAATGCGAACTCCGTATGGCGCTCCTTGATATGACAATGTGCTTAAAGAACCGAAGTAGCCTGAATCCCAATCGATGCTAGCGCCTATGCTGCTGAAGGTAACTGACCTGTTCTCCACTATTCTTGAGGTAAAGTTGGTAGATGTTCCCCTTGTTGTCCAGTTGATTAGTCTGTTGCCTATCGCTGTATTGTTTGTCTGCATGCTTATGACGTATTCTCCGATTTTAGTGCCTGTCATTCCTGTGACGTTAGTGTTTATGGCTCCAGTCAATGGGTTGATTTTCAGCAAGGTTGTGCCTATTGATAGAAGTTCTACTGAAGTGCCTACTTCTCCTGTGCCGCCTGGTACTTCACCTGTCAGTCCGCCTAAGCCGCCTCCAAAAATGTAGTTAATAGATGTGGGCGTTGTGCCACCTTGCGAAGTTGGTATAGCATAATATTGTTCACCCGTGCGGAGGTCATAGCATACTGCACAGCTTGTTGGTACACCGTTAACGGGAATTGTGCGAGTTTGGTAGCATCTTCCAGCGTAGATGAAACCTGGAGCGCTGCCTGAAGTTGTTAACGGATCAGTGCCTGCTTGTGGTCCAATCATGCCTGAGATGGCATCGAGTCGTTTCCATAGAATGTGTGGTGTGGTTGATGCTTTTGCGAAAGCGTTGTATTTTGTGCCGCCTTGGGTGTGAGTAGTGCCTGCGGGCCAGTCGGGGTATCCTGTGCCATCGCCGCTCCATGGGTAGCCTGCTAGCATAACTGCCCACTCTCTGTTTACAACGTGTACTGGTCTTGTCCAGTAGTCGGTTGGAAGAGGTGATGCAGGCCAAGAAGGCACCATGTCATTTTGAACTGTAATTGTAGTTACATATGGGGTTGAGGAAGGCTTGTAGTATCTTGATGAAGTCATATTAGTATATGTACCTGAACCTGCAAAAGCGCCTGGATTTGTGTAGTAGACCCCTGGTGGGAAGTATCCCCCTGGAAAGCTGAAGCTAAGCTTGTATACACCGACTTGTGAGGGGGTGAATTCAAGCCATGATGTATCGTCGCCGTTGTAGGAGTTTAAAGTAACAGTTTGTGTTGTTCCATCTGGAGCAACAATTGTCACTTTAAATCCGGTCATATAGTTAGCAACCATGACACCAGGAGTAATCCAAACGTTAACTAGCAATGATTGACCAACGCCTATTGGATTAGGTCGGGCGCTAAGATAGGCATAAGTATCAACCTGATAATCTGGTGTGACACCGGAAGGTAAGGCTATTGAAGCTCCGCTAGTGCCTGGTGGTGCGCCACCCGTTGTTAGTATGTCGTCAGCTTTTGCTGTTGGCATTCCAATGAATGCAATTGTAGAGACCATCAGAAACGAAATTATGATAGCTATCGCTTTAGATTTATTTAATGTCAAATGTATTTTCATTCTCCTTGAATTTTTTGCAAAGCTAGGGTTAACTTTGCGAACTCCCTATTTGTTTCTATAGCTTAATATGTTTTGCGAAAGAAAAGAGCTGCTCAATTCCTTCAAACGTTTTTTGTGTTTGAGTGCAATTCAAAAAAATGCTAAATCGAATAAAACACTTATGATAAAGCATGTTGATTACTAGTCACATGTTCTGCATTCATCACTATTAATTACATTTTGTTTTCATCAATCGAAGAATAATCAAAGTTTACGTTGCTGAGGTTGCTAAATCAGCATACATTAATCCATCGATAATAAAACAAAAATCCCGTCAGATTTACTAGTCTTTCTCGGAAAGGCCAAATTGTGTAAGATTTAAATGACTTCTCCTTATTACTTCCTTTCAACTAAATTTCCTGAGACCTCTTGCATGTCGTTGATACCTGAAATCTCTAATCCGTATATAGGAGCCTTTGCTGGAGGATTATTATATGGATTAGTTGTCTGCACTGCCTCATGCCTACCTTACATCGCTAGCTGATATTGCAGGTATTGGCGCCGGTTTCCGCAAAGGCATCGCCGTCACCGTAATTTTTAGTTCTGGACGAATTGCAGCTTACGCCTTAATCGGAGCGATAGTAGGTTTATTTAGCGGTCTGTTTCGGTTATTTGTATCTGAAACCGCGATTTCTCCTTTTCAAGTTTACTCTTCTCTCGCTTTCGGTTTTGTTACTATCATAATTGGCATTAGTGTCCTGTTCAAACTCAGGTCCCCAAAATGCGAATGTACCCCACAAAACAGCAAAAGCTTGATGGCAACTGGAAAAAAAGGCAGGTTTGGATTTGATTTTGGAGCTTTCTCGCTTGGTTTGAGCCGAGGATTAATCCTGTGCCCGCCGCTGATAGCGCTGCTGGTTTATTCGTTGCCTTTCGCCAGTCCGCTTGGCAGTGTAGGTTTAGCGGTCTTGTTTGGTTTAGGAACAGCTGTCTCGCCAATACTTTTGCTGGGCGGAGTTACTGGGTGGTTACTTAACAAGGCACCTTTATTCAGAAAGTGGGTTTCAATGGCAGGCGCCGCAATACTAATACTGCTTGGAATAGTCACGATAATAAACTCATTAATCCAACTATAACTGCACAAACAGCCTAGTAGTAAATGCCAATGGAAAGATGAAAAATGGAAAGCTGGAAAAAAGAAAAAGAGTACATGCCTGAAGTCTCAGCAATTGAAATCAAAGACCAGAGAAGCTCCATACTATATGCACCTTAAAAAATATAGACAAAGGAGATATGCGTTTGATTGTGCACTATGGTTACACTGATGGGTCAGGCGAATACTATCTTACCGTAGACACGGATAAGTGCAGTGGCTGCGGCAAATGCGTTAAGCAGTGTTCCCAATCAGAACTTCAGCTAGAAACAGCATTCATCGATCTTGAAGACAAAACCATAGCATCAGTAAAAGAAGAGCATAGGAAAAAAATAAAATACACATGTTCATCCTTCAAGCCCGAAAGCAAGAGTGTTCCATGTGTCTTAGCTTGTGATACAAAAGCGATAAATTGCAATTGGAGAACACAATAACCTTAAGCTGCATCTTGCTGGTTTTGTTTATTTTCTAACCAATTTCTAGATTTCATCATAGTTTTTCCTGCAAACTTTATCGACAATGCATCCTCATAGGGGCAAATTTCAACGCACCTTGCACATAGAATGCAGCGGGATTCAGTTACGTCGCCACCTTTTTTATCAAAAACGTCGTAGGCTTGGGTGGGGCAAACTCGCTTGCAGACGCCGCATTTTGTGCATTTATGTTCGTTTTTTATTAGGCGGGTTAAGGCGATTTGTTTGAAGGGTGTGAAAGTGCTGAATAGACCTGTCAATGCGCCCAGTGGGCAGATTCTGCACCAGAACCGCCTGTATGCCAACGATAAGATGGTAACTGCGATGAGGACTGCAATATTTATAGATGTCAGATAGAAGCCTGAAATCCAGAAAGGACCATACACTATTTGCGAGATGTATGAATAATGTATTGAGCCAATCGCGGCTTCTATTGCTATGCAGAGTGGTCTCATTGGGCAAACAAGACAAAATGGTTCGTTTATGTTGCTTACGATGCCAGCTTCCGCTCCTTGAGGGCCACCGGCTATAGTTCCCGGGATAAGTTCAGAGCCAAAAATTGCGTAGGAAGCAAAAAGTACGCTTAAAAGTAAGAATAAAGCAATAATGATGTAGCGTGATTGCCCAAGCGCCGTGTTTGTCTTTTCAGAGAAAGTCAGGTGCCGTCTCCTTAACACTTTGCGAATTCTCGTTAACACATCCTGATACAAACCGAAGGGACAGAGCCAACCACAGAAAAAACGCCCTAAAATGATGGACGCTACCACTACTAAGCCTACGACTATACCTATTTTTTCTAGCCCTGAGGTAGAGTAAAGAACTTCGTAGCCTCTTGGGTAATTCCAAAGGGGAAAAATGTAGGCTTGGAGCTGCCAGATTGGGCAGGTGACGGTTCGTCCGTTGGGGTAGTAGCATGCTAGAACGGGAAAGGAGATGCCGTCTGGAAACTGGTTGCCAAAAAGATTAACGCCGACTAGTCGGTTCTTGGTGAAGGCCCCAAGGGCCCAAATGTGGATTGGGGTGGGTTGAAGGGTCCAAGTATTAGTCCCATGAATATAGCGACAACCGCGACGATTTGAATAAAAAAGCGTAAAGAACTTACTTTTTTTGTTCTATCTTTAGCCAGTTTATAGATAAGAAGAATACCTATAGCTATTATTATGACGTAAACAGGCAGTGCTATAACTATTGGAGTTTCCGCCACCATTGCTAAGCAGCGCCTCCGTTTTCCGGAATAACCGTGAGCTCGCTCAATTTATTCCGCCACGTGATAACGATGGCAACCATGACTGTTAAAACAATTGCAATTGCGACCGAAATGGCTACTGAATGCTGTAGGTAAAAGGGCAAATTTGTGCTCAAAGCCCCGCTAAAAAAATAATGCGTAATGGTCAAATTGCCAGTTAATTTATACACCGTTATGGTACCATCGTTTCCCATATTCCAGTCGTGCCCTTGAGCCGGGAACAGGGTGGAGTTTGTTTGGCGTTTCGTTACGGACCAATCCCCGCCATTCCAAATTCCTTTTTCTGAAAGCCCAAGGTTCACCATCAGTTTACCTTCTCCCTCGATTCTGTAGCTTAATGTTTCACTTTGCAGTGTTCCATTTCGAGTTCGGTATGAGGTAACTGTCACGTTAGAGTTTTCTGTTGAGATTTTCAGGGTTGCAAGCGGCACTGAGCCGTTAAGGCGCAAATCCGTAAAAACCCAAAAACTATTTTGTAAAGTTGCAGTGTCGTATGAGCCGTTTCCGCCAAAACTGATTGTGCAATTATTCGCTGGAATGCTAAATTTATCTGAACGGGTGAAATTTATACGTTCTTGTGCTTGAGCGCTTGGGAAAATAAGTGAAACAAGAAAGACGGCGGCTATTAGGGAAATTACAATAGAAAACTTGCCACGACTGCTCCCCATCCCCCAACCCAGTGCCATGATAATTTGTTGCTAACGTTTGGTTATAAGGCTTTTCAGCTTTACCCAACTATTTATTTACAAATCAGCTAAAATCTAAGCATAAATGTGAGAAAACAATGAAAGCAGTGAATATTGACGAGTTAAAATCACTCCCGAAAGATGCAATCGCTAAATCAGCCAAACACCTCTCTGCCGGCGATATCGATTTTCTTGTTCAAACCTTAACTGAAAAGGACGACACAACCAGATATAACGCATTTTTACTTTTGCTAGCCAATTCACCAGAGTTTCCTTATGTCTATAGATATTGGAAGGAACTGGATAATAAAATGAGAATGCGGCAACTCTTATCAACGAAGTTTAGATTTCTATGCCTATCGCCCAAAACTTAAGACGGGATAAAAAAGGCAAGTTCAACGCAACCATCAACAAACATTTAGCCTGCTGCACGGATGAAAAGTTCATAGCTGCCTAGCAAGCCATTCAAGGTCTGCAAACATTCTAAATGTAACCAACCAATATGACGACAAAATAGAAAAGCATCTCACAAATCTGTCGCTTGAGCAATACAAGGAAAACCAGCAAATAAATCCTCAAAAAGGACATCTTAAAACTGTGTATCTTGTATGTGCCCGGTTAACTACAGTGGCAGGTTGAACCCAAAGTTAACCAGCAATTCTTGACCGAGGCCTATGGGGTTTGGCGCAAAGCTAACGTAAGGTATAGTCATTATTGTCGAGTCTGCAGTAACACCAGTTGGTAATTATCCACCTGTGACAGGGGTATTAGGCGAGCCACTGTGAACGCCTTCGTCTTGAGCATTAACTTTCATCATTATGGTCGCAGTTGGATCATTAGAGTATTGCCATTGTGATAATAGCTAAAGTTTTCTTTTTCATTAAAATCATTCTTCTTTTTTCCTTGAAGTTTTAAGAAAAAGCAAGGGGTCCTTTTACGTAGGAACAATGCAATTTCCAGATTCATGGGACAGTCTTTTGATTTATTAATATATCTGGATAATCAAGTTTACAGTTGTAAAATATTTTCGATGGACTTATGACGTTTTTGTAACAAGGGAGTTTTTTTTGGTTAGTTCTAACAATTCAGATAAAGAGGTTGCTTTATTTTAATTGATTGAAAAAATGTCTTTTTGGATTGATTCCTTTTTGTTTTCAAGTTGGTTTTTTGGGTTTGATTAGCTATTTGTGCTTCTACACTGAATTGGTTGTTAGATGTTATTTTGCATGCGGACCTAAGAAAATGTTAACTTTTCCTGTTTTTTGGCGAAGGATTCTTTTTCAGGTGCTGCGGAAGTTTTCGAATTGTATTTTGTAGTCGCTTTGTTTCCAAATGAAGTCATATGAGTTGTGTTGTGGATCAAGTTTATCGATTGTTTCTTTTAAGTCGTCGGGCACTATTAAGATAAGGCAGAAATAGTCGCCGTAATGTTTCCGGAATGCCGAAAGTTTGTTTAGGAATTTGTTAAGGTTGGTTTTAACGCCGTG
>CAWHSP010000034.1:0-12988 GCA_963831865.1 Candidatus Bathyarchaeota archaeon
AGACGCCTAGAATCTATAAGCGTTTATATTGTATATTTACACTTTGGAAAAGTTGCGTTTTCCGTCTTTTTCTCCTACTCTTTAATTGCTCACGGCGTATTGCGATTGAATAACCGACTCTATACGCCATATCCAATAAAACTATCAGAGAATCCCGCGCTCCAAGTGTTGCCCCGGAGATGCAATTACAGTTGGAAACGCAACGTAACCTGAAGCAGTTTGTGAAGATTCTGGATGACCAAGGAAAAGAGTTGTTTAGTGACATCTCCATTAGACGGGTTGTGCTGATTCAAAGATAATTACTAATTCATAAGTCTTTTAACTCAGACAAGGTGTTCTGTAAAAACAGATGTACTATAATGTTAAATGATTTACAAACTCCCCCGCCACCGCCGCCAACTAAGGGAAAAGTTAAGGCAAGTCAAGTGATACCTGTAATAATTTTGGTCGTTTCAATAGTTGGAGCTCTTTATTTCTCAGGATTTTTCGAAGGTACGTTTCCATCAACGCCAAACACGTTAACGCCAACAAGAGACATTGTGGGAACGTGGAAAACCACTTTCTCCACTGACTTTAATATTGCCACTGATTGGTCAACATTTGGGCAGCTTGAGGATGTAGGCTCAGAAAACCGTACCATGACTTGGACGATAACTTCCACAGACCAAGAAAACATTGTAAGAGTGCAGGTGGAATTTAGCTATACCAACCGACAATTAAGATCAGATTCGGGATACACACCGGACGCTTCACCTATGGGTTTAACCGGAATAATTAATGGAACACAATTAACTCTTACCAAAGCTGATAGCGGTCCCATAAAGCAAATTGGCTCAGTTGGCGTATTCACCTTCACCACTCACAATATGGAAGGAACATGGCACGACCATTGGAGTGGTGTATGGGATCAAAACGTCTACACTCCAACCAACGGCTTAAAATTAACAAAACAATAAGCACCTAACCTTGCGCTTCATTTTTTTGTTTTTTGCGCAATGCTTATCAAAACAGGAATGGAAAGCAGAAAAGCTTAGAAAAAAGTGTTTATAGTGACATCTATATAGTTTAGTTGCGGGATTCGGAGAGTTCTGGTTCAGTGGTGAAGACATAACTATATATCTTGCAATGCTTGGCGGCGCCATCAACTCAGGATCCTATTAACAATACTCTCCAAGTGGCAGCGCCCGTCTATGGTGTGCAGTACTTCAAGATGGCAGGTACACAGCCTAACTGCGAATAATGAACAAATTATTATTAGGCGAATCTATCGGCAAGATATGTCTATGCCCAGTTTCCTGCACCCATTTTGTTCGGGAATTTGTGGGAGGTATGGTTTCCAAGGACTGAATCAAAGTTGCAGTAATCTGGATTCTTGCTTTCTAAGCTCAAAGTCATAAGTTCAAATTCCAGCTGCCGCCACGATAAAACTTTGCTCCTATCAGCGATATACGCACTTAGTTTCGATTGCATGCAAAGTCATCTTTTTGGAACGGATTCCTCTTTGTATAATGCTAAGTTGTCGTTACAGTTGAAAGCTCAGGCAAGTCCACTTCATACTTTGCATCGCGGTAGTGTAGTAAGCGTTTTGTCACTTCAATGGTCAGCAATACGATTGCAGAGAGGCCTGCTATTAGGATTACTTCGTCGATTCCGACTGGGGCAAGACTGAAGCTTTCACGCAGGAACGGCACATTGATGATTAGCAGTATCAACCCAATTTCCCAGAGGATCGTAGCGATGAGCAAATTGTGGGGTCGGGCTTTAATGATTGTGTATTTTAATGAACGGCAGCTTAATGCCAAGACAAGCTCAAAGAAGATCAACACTAAGAACAACCTTGTCTGAGCGATTTCTAGACCCAGCGGCAGGGAACTTATGAAGACCCATAGCAGTAGTGGCGTTTCTATGAGGATCGCTCGTATGAGGAATACTTTGACGTCTTTTGTGAATATGGTTTCTTTGGGGTTTCTGGGCGGTCTCTTCATGACGTCGGGTTCAGGAGGACTTAAACCTAAAGCTATAGCTGGCAAACCGTCTGTGGCGAGGTTGATGTAGAGGATGTGCACAGGTAGAAGCGGCAGTGGGTAACCAGCTAGCACTGCAAATGAGAGAACGACGATTTCCACTAAATTGGCCTGTATGAGGTATGTGAGGTATTTTTTGATGTTGTCATATGTCCAGCGGCCCAACTCCACCGCCTTAACAATAGTTGCAAAGTTGTCGTCGGCAAGCACGAGGTCTGCGGATTCTTTGGTGACTTCGGTGCCTGTTATGCCCATGGCGACGCCTATGTCGCTTTTCTTAAGTGCCGGAGCATCGTTGACGCCGTCGCCGGTCATGGCTACAACTTCGCCTTTCTTTTTCCAAGCCTCCACGATTTTCAGCTTATGAAGCGGGGAAACGCGAGCGTATACGGTTACGTTTCTGACTTTGTCTTCGAACTCTTCTTGCGATATCCGTTCTAGGTCTTCGCCAGTGAGGACTAGGTCGCCTTCATGAAAAATACCTAATTCTTTGGCAACCGCCAACGCAGTAAGCTTGTGGTCTCCAGTAATCATTACGGTTTTGATTCCGATTTGTCGGCAAAGCTTCACTGCCTGCATGGCTTCTTTACGCGGCGGGTCCATCATGCCGATTAAGCCAAGGAAAACCAGTTCACTTTCAGCGGTTTCTTCTTTGAAGTTAATTAAATCGGCTGAAATCTCTTTGTATGCTATTCCCAAAATGCGTAGTCCGCCGCTTGCCATTTCCTCGTTTACAGCAAGCACTGCTTTGAGCCTTTGTTCAGTGAGTTGCTCTGTTTTGGTTTCTGTACAAATATGGGAGCAGTATCGTAGGATAATCTCGGGGGCTCCTTTCATGAAGATGAGTTTTTTTCTGTCGGCTTGCAGTTGTGGACTATGGACTGTTGTCATGCGTTTTCGGTCTGAGGAGAAAGGAAACTCGTTTATACGAGGGTAAGAGCGACGTAATTCCTCTATTTGGATTCCTGCTTTTAATGCGGCTACCACAAGGGCACCTTCGGTTGGGTCACCCTTAACTACCCATGTGTCGCCCTCCTGAACCACATTGGCGTCGTTGCATAAAACAGCGCCTTTCATGAGCAATGAGAAGCACTCGGTCTTGGTTATCGCCTTGTTTTTCTCATCGAACGCGCCCTGAGGCGAGTAGCCGACACCGCTGACATCGACGGTGGTGCCTACCACGTAGACTTTGCGCACAGTCATTTCGCCTTTAGTTAAGGTGCCTGTTTTATCAGTGCAAATCACCGTTGTTGAGCCAAGCGTTTCGACCGCAGGCATCTTCCTGATCAATGCGTTTCTTTTCGCCATCTTATACATACCGATAGCTAAGCTTCCCGTTACAATTGCAGGTAACGCTTCTGGCACAGCCGCGACTGCTAAGGCGATGCCGAAAAGGATCATATCTAGCAGCGCCAGCCCCCGTAAAACACCTAAAACGATTACGGTTATACTGACCGCCAATGCGGCTAAGCCAAGCCATTTCCCAATTTCTTTAGTTCTCTTTTCAAGAGGAGTTTCCTTCTTCTCGACAGCACTAACTTGCTTGGCGATCTTTCCGAACTCTGTGTTCATAGCAGTCATGACGACGAGGGCTTTGGCTTTTCCGGAAGTAACCGCAGTTCCCGAGAAAACCATGTCTTTTTTATCCAAGATGGCAGCGTCTTTAGCTACTTTTTCCGTGTTCTTTTCAACAGGAACGGATTCACCTGTCAAAGAAGCTTCGTTAACGTACAAGTTGTAAGTCTCTATTAGTCGCGCATCTGCGGCGATCTTGTCTCCTTCCTTGAGCACCAATATGTCACCGGGCACAATGTCTTTGGCGGCGACCTGCACTTCTTTGCCGTCCCGCAGAACTGACGCGGTTGGCACTAGCATCTTTGTTAAGGCTTCTAATGCTTTTTCTGCGCGGTATTCCTGAACAAACCCTAGCGATGCGGAAATAACAACGATGATTAGGATAATGCTTGCGTCAAATTGGTGTCCAGTCGCAAACGACACTGCTGCAGCAGCTATTAGAATTAGGATCAATATACTTTTGAATTGACCTAGAAAAATCTTGAGGGGTGAGGTTTTTTCGCCTGCAGCTAATTGGTTGGGACCGTATTTCTTTAGTCTCTCTGCTGCTTCATTTGAGCTTAAACCTGTTTTTTCGCTTTTAATGTGACTTAACGCTTCTTGCGCTTCAATTGCATGCCATGATTCTTCAGAACTCACAAGCTTCCCCTCTAAGCACATATAATTTTTTGTAGTCTTAAATAATAAATATACCTAATGCAGTTCGCATAAAACTACGTCAAAGTATATTAAATTATTCAAAAATCTAATTAATAGTCAAGTCTTCGGGCTAAACAATGACCAATATCCACTCATGGAACTCTTCACTACCGCCACTGACCTTCTACAAAACAATCCTCCGAAAACATTAGTTTTAATGCTCCCTCACTTTAAGATTTCTTGTCTAGCCATACAAGGCAACAGCAGCAATACTCCATTAACGACATCACCACGCACATGGCAGAAGGTTCAAATTACTATGATTATCTTAAGCGAACCAACTTTCCTACGCTCGCCCAAGCCAAGAATTTTAGCCCTACCCAAACCTGAAGTCTTCAAATCCTCAACAGTGCATGAAGAGTTCTCAAATTATCCTCAACACTGGCAACTCCGAAGACAACTTCAAACGAGTAGAAGAAAACAAATTTTTTTGACTTCTTCTTCTCTGAAATATATTCAAATTTAACAACCTCAGTAAGACCCATCTGCCTAACTCTTAGTTTTTGAAACGCCCAAAAGACACTTTAAGGTTGAACAGACTGGAATAAATAAACAAAACTGTTTTTAAACAAAAATACGAATAGATAGTGAACTGAAATGAGTGACAAATTAAAAAGCAAAAAATTTAGCTGCACAAAATGCGGCATTCCCTATGAAGCTTATCCACCAGATGACAAACACAAATTTGCAACAATGGTTGAAGAAGAAGCAAAGAAAGACCGCATAATTGTCGACTATACATGCAAAAGCTGCGGAAACATCAACATAATATACTGGACACATCCTCCATATGACCCGGCATTCCATGTGTAATAAAGTAAAAGTCAGAGTTTGTGCGCTTCACGCTAACTAACAGAAATAGAAATCAAAAGAAATGCCATCAAGAATCCAAGAAAGATACATACGAAAGGGGAAAAAGGCGAGAGGGGATGCTATTTTTTGTCAAGAAAGCTGAGTGAATCTTCTCGAAATCAGGATGCTGTTTATGCTGCTGTCCTTTTCTGTTTCGCCCCATATTTCTATCGCAAAACTAGTAAGGGCCCAATGCCATCCACGTTTCTCCGCAATGCACTGACCAAATTCTTTTTCCAATTTCTTATTCATCCTCTTAAGCCTTCGACTTATTTGGTGCCTGGAAACTTTTGAAACGTTTAAGTTTAAGGGCTAAATCCTGAGGCAACAATCCAGAAGAACCAACTTCAAAAAGAGCTTGAAAAATCTCGCTGTCCACTTCATCGACACAAACGACACGTTCAATCAGTGACTTCTCAAAATTGAAATAACCCTTCAAACCTGCAGATATTGAGCGTAGCATAAGCTTGACATGATGGATTACTGATGCAAAGATAGTTTCCGAGAAGGCATGGAGGTTTAAACGAATCGGTGGCTAAGCTCATTTTTGGCTGCCTCCTCTGGGCTGGAACTTAGAACACGCATCGCTTGAAGCTAAATGATTAATTGACTTCTTACCCTTCAAGTTGGGCTCAGAGCAGCGACCACACCAAAAAACACAGTCAATACAGAGGAAAATTTCTGATAAAATTGATTGTTGGACGATAAGTTTAGTTGAATTAAAATTAGAAGAAGAAAAAGAGGGGAAAAAAAGGGTACTTTTTAACGTTAGGGTTGGTGAGGTCGCTGGGATTTGAACCCAGGATCGCATACACCCCAGGCATGTATCCTGAACCATGCTAAACGACGGATTTATTTCTCTATTAACTGTAGAAAATCTTTTACAGATAATATTCTTATTTTCTGGTAGGAGACAACTTTTAGTAAGTGTTTGTCACCGCTAACTACAAAATGCGCTTTTCCGACTGCGGCGCACTCCAAGAATTTGTTATCTGAAGGATGCTCGTGAATAACATCAAGTTTGTTAGTAACTTTTACAAACTTGACTATTTTCAGCACTTGCTCAATCAAATCTTGATGGTTTAGGTGGTTTTTGTAGATTTTTTCAATTTTGGGATAAGCTAAGACTTGATTGATTTCGGCTACTATATCTTCGGATATTAGAATTCTAACTATCTTGTCTTCAGCGGCTTTGATAATTGCTGCTGGTTTACCGCCCCAAAGCAGAGCTGAAATCCAAACATTGGTATCGAGAATTATCCTAAGCTCTTGCTTCTTCGATAACGGCGTTTATATCTTCCTCGGTAAGACCCATCTGCCGGACTTTTTCCCATACTGGCTTTAGAGTTTCTTTAAAGGATTTATCAACTATTTTTTTAAGAATTATAGTATCGTCTATTGCTAATGCAAGAATTTTTTCTCCTTTTTTTAGGTTTGCTGCTTTTCGGATATTAGCTGGGATAACTACTTGACCTTTGGAGGAGACTTTGGTTGTTGAAGCTTCAACCATGAACACTTTCACCGCATTTAGTAAGAACTTTCTTACTTAAAAGATTAACTGGCATAAAAAAACATCAAAACAAAATGAATATGGTGAGGCCGCTGGGTCTCAGTTGTGTACACGTTAAAAGGTACCAGATCTTTAGCGTTATTTTAGGTAACCTCCTTGCGGATAAGCTGTCTAAGTTGCTCAGCAAGCAATGAGAGCTGATGATTCTGTGTTTGGTCTAAAGCTTCAGTTATGTTTCCTCTAAACATTGCGTCTTTAGTGAGTATTTCTTCTGGGTTTCCGCCCATGGCTCGTATGATTTCCTTTAGCTGGACAATGCGGTTATCTTCGGTTTTTGATCTAATTGCTATTCCAGAGTTTGCGTAAAGATTTCTTAAGGTCTCGATTCCTAAGCTTTGGACGTCGGTGTATGTGTCGATAGTGTGTCCCATCATGTATTCAACTAGTTCGGGGTCAATCTTTGCGATGCTCATTTGGCTTCGGAAGAATTTGCGTAGGCTGTGAACTCTCACGCTGTACATCCAGCTGTTAGGTAGTTTCTTTGCGATATTTTTGGCGACTGCAAGTTCGTGTATTATGTCTCGTATTGCTTTTTCGCTGACGCCTAAGACTTTGTTTGCTGTGCGGCTATTGCGGATAAGTGGGGATTCGTCTGTTAGCTGCTCGGGCGGGAAATACCTGTTGCCTCGTCGCCTTTCTCCGATGTAGCTTTTTAGCAAGCTGCAGGCTTCAGCGCCAAGAAACGTATCGTAGTCGTGGTATTTGCCCTTGGTTATCTCTGCTTCTACATGAACATGGATAGGTATACGATTTGCTTCTAAGTCCTCGCGCACGTGTCGATATTTGAGTTTCACAAAGGTTCCTATGCGGAATCCGCCTGTAGCCATGGCTGCGATAATGAAGGCTTCTCGAGTAGCTGAATCGTCAAGCATTGTTGCTATTTCTTGGGGTTTTGGCGCTCTGTCTTTGTAGGTTACTTTGCGTTTTAATGGTTCGTCGAGTTCAACTTTTTTGACTCCGTTTGTTCGGTAAAAGGTTTTTACTGCTTTAATACAATTGCATACTGCGTTGGGTTTTAGACCTGAATCTTGGAGTTCTGCTAAATAATCGAGTAGAAAGCCGCAGTGAGCTTGAACGCGTTGCGGGTCGGGTATGGCACCATTGGGTTTAACGTCTGCTATTACTGTGTCTGGGTTGTATCCTAGCCATTCAGCGTATTTTTTCAATTTTGTTGAGTACATTAGGCAGCTGGCTTTTGAGGCTTCGCAGTTACGTAGGAAATGTCTTGCCATTTTTTGCATGCTTTGGTATTCGAAAATGTAAGCGATTATGCCTGGTTGGTGTTCGATGCAGCTGCGTATGATGTAGTCGATGAGTCCTTTCTCTTGGGCAGCTAAGATTTTGTCGAGTTTTATAGTTACTGGTTTTCGTAGACGGTATCCGTTTAAGCTTTTTTCGATGACAACAGTGTCGCCTTGGATTATCAGCGGTAGGTTGAGGCTTTTTAGTTCTTCGACGGAAATTTTATGGGTCCGGGTTATAGGGGAGGCTACGGTAGCTTTCGCTATAGATATGGTCAAAGTTGTTTTTTCTCCTTCTTTGTTTTTCCCGGAGTCTCTGTGGCTCCGTGAGTTTTTCGCTCCGTTGGTCGGAACGCATACTCATCCTCTTGTATAGACTCTTGGCAATTTAAAGACCAGTTTGAAGTTTTTTGTAATAGTAGAGGACAGATTTTCAGCTTTCTTAGTTCCAAAATATCGCTTTTTAGCAAGACCAAACCTGATGCTTTGGGGTCGCCACCATGAAGTGTAGTCGGGCCAGCATCTCTATCCCATGACACGATAACGTAAAGCTCACATTCGTACACCAACCAACCGACGGCTTCTCTGATCTGAGGCTGCATCATGCCGGCAATACTGCGATTGAATAAAACGTGGTCTCGATATCTAACATAAATTAACTGCTGAAGTGGGTTTAGGGGGCTGATGTCGGTGGAGCCTTGGGCAGACTCCAACTTACAAGATTTAAGACCGGCTTTAGTGCCAAATATGCCTGGAGAAGGTTTCGATGTAAGCTCAGCCATTCCCTCCCACCTCTCAGCATTCAAGCTTAAACGTAATCTGCTCAGCCTGGAGAATGATCGATAGTATTTTTTCAGCTTGAGCAACAGTGTGTGGATTACTTCTTCTCTCAAGCTCGATAAGCAAACGTTTGATTTCGCTTACTTGAGGGTCAGTTAGAATTCTCATGGTTTGTCCTGCTGGCAGTAATTACTTGAAGAATTGGTCGTCACGCATGTTTTCGCTGATTTGGATAAAGCGGCGTTTCTTGCAGAAATCCAAGATCTTTATCAAGAGCGGATCGTCGCCCTTATCGAACTCTTTTTTGAATCCAATCCTGCCCGTTTGTACCCTAATTTCGATGATTCCATCGTTGCTAAGGAGTTGGTAGAAACCTAATTTTTCTCCAGCATACTCAGCATAGGACATCCCAGTCCTCGATAATATTTACCACTTTTTTAACACCTAAAACTATGTTGCGCCCAGAAGTTAAAGGAATTCTGCCCCCATTGAGGATACTCCGCAATGACCCCTCTGAGGAGTTTCCGCAGTGACCCTAACGAGGAGACTAATCAAAAATGTTAAAATTAGAGTTAGAGAGGTGTTTGTCATCTTGTTATTTTGAGTAAAAAGTGTTAATTTTTAATTAGCGTCGAGATTCCCTTGAAATTATTATTTCTGACTTGATCTTGATTTTGGTTAAATCTTAAGAATCCGTGTGTGCCGGTTTTGTCATGGTTTTAGGGATAATGTTCTATATCGCTGTGGAAAAACCAAGCCTAACCCATTGTAGGGCGGGATAGGCTTTGTTATTATCGTAGGGTGAATAATTTTCGCGCCTTGATAGTCACTCTAATATAGAATTAGCAAGTGCCAAGAGCAAGAAAGCTCTCTTTTTTTCAGATGCTTTGTCAAGGATTTCCTGCATATTATTTGAATCCCAAAGCATCGCTAACAACGCTTTATTGGTTAATTGATAGGTTGCAGCTTCACTGCCCACCTTATTTTCTTTAAGGTATTCCTCATTTACTAAGCAACGCAGCCGTTTTGTTATACTGCCATAATATGTGTCGTTAGACTTTTTTTGCTTGTTCAAGAGTTTTAGCAATTCAGTATTTTTCAGCGGATAATCCGACACGGCAAGAATTAAGAAAATGGCGAGGTTCAGCTTAGCCTCCACACCCATGAAAACACTAAGCTCACTGCCCATGCATTTCTTGCGCGTCATCTGTGCTTAACCCTCCTCCCTCACTTCAGAAGCCCAAAATGGAGGGTTGCTGCATATCACATTAGCCTAACAAAAATCGGTCGCTACGCTCGAGGCAAAATTTTTCTTTCTAAAGAAATGTCTGGGGTAAAATTTTGCATAAGTGCTAACTTGTTAAAAATTGCTGATTTTACAGCAAAAATATGGGTTAACGACGTCTTAACGAGAGAAATGTTATGTGTTTTTTGGGGGTGTTTTCTTTAGTAAGAAATTTTTTGCCCAACACCCAAAATATGTTTTGGGTTCAAGTTTTCAACATGCGGCGGGCACTGCTAAGCCTTTTTCTTGGCGGCTTTTCTTTTTTTATTTTTGGTTACTCCGTTTTGTTGCTGGGTTAGTGCTAAGTACATCGTTTTACCGAATATGCAGATCTTCTGTTCCAAGGGTCTGCGCAAAAAATCCACAATCAACTCATTGTACCTGGCGCTTACAGGCACCAAATGCTTCGGATAACCATAGGGATCTCTTCTCTTGTATTTCGTGTAAATTATATTGGAGTAGATTCTGATTATAGATGGTTCTTCTATGTCATCAAGCCTATCGAGAATACTGCTATCAGTAAATTCAGCCATGGGCAATCTCTCCACTTTTCTCTGATGCCTCTTTTAGTTGGCGTTCGAGCTTCTGTATCCTAACTTGCTGCCCTAGCAGGATTGACATCACCATAGGTTCAAACACTATTGGGTTAGTTGCGCAGCTACTTTCCGAAGCATAATTCCTGCACATATCCATAAGCTCATCAAAAGCTTCCCGATCAGACTTACGCAAAGCCCTCGCAAAACCACTCCACCGGCTAATCTCTTCCTCCAAAGCCATACGATAGGCTGGAACAGTCTTACCCATAACCCGCTAAACCTCCAAACAATCTGAAATCTGCTTTCATAGGAAATCCCTTGGGGCACAAGCATTCGCTCAAATTGCATATAAAACAAATTGACAAACTACCTTGCCAAGCAGTGGAGGGTATGGTAAAAGTAAATACTATACCTGTTTTAAAGCTCCAACTGGTTTAGACTGCAAAATCGCCTGAACTGAATTTGGCGTTAGATCAATACTAATTAGTTCAGACATTATTTTTTCTTTAAATTCTTCGTCAGCCTCATCAGTCATTACGCTTCTAACTGCGGATAGCATAGTCTTCGTTCGTTCAAAGAGAGATTGCATGTCAGACGGAGTAAAAAGAATAAATTATTGGCATGGGGAACGGCGTTCTGGTCTATAGTCGACCTTGGAGTTACAAGTATACTCCGAAATGCTTTGCAGTTTTTCAATTGTGGATCTGCACTTGCCCATTTCAAATGTCCGCTAGCTTGTCTGCAATCATCAACTGATATTGGATTTTCTGGGTTAGCTTCAGACTTTCCTTCGAAGATATATACAATTTCATTCCCAAGTTGCCAAATGCAGTCAGGTGTTGCTTGTGCATCAGTTTTCCATGAATTGAAGCCCAATAAGAGACCTAGCTCTACCATGCCTCTATCAAAGTTAGAGTGGCTTTTTTGACTGAGTAATTTTTCGACTTCTTCCATCTTTCTTGGGAAACCAGGTCCACTGGATCCTAAATCTTTTAACGTGTCTGCAATCCCCTCAGTTGCAAGTGTTTCAAGTTCGCTTGCAACTGCTCTTACTTTTTCTGCTGGCAACATTGGTCTTAAGGCACTTGCAAACCATGATACCGTTTTGCAGGTGTTGATCGCTCGACTCATCTGTTTTTCAGCTATTGCTGTGTAATCGGAGTCATCTTTTGAAGCTGCAAATGCAGCACAGGCCGTTAAGTAATACCAGAATGCTCGGTAAGACGAAAGTCTTGAATCGGTGAGTTTGTCAGTTATTGCAATGCCTTTTTTCACCGCTTCCTTAAATGTTCCAAACCAGAAGTCGTAACAAAAATTAACTTCATTGACAACCGTTGCCGCAAGAATATTTGAGACTGCCATATCCGGTTGGTCGTCGGAGTCACGTATTTCCGCTATTGCTTCCTCTGCAGTATTCCAGTCTGAGTCCTTATCAAAAAACGATTTTATCATCGAATTGAAGTCATCAAGACTTTCAATTTTTAACCTGAGTATATAGTCAATTTCTCCCCGCAGCTCGCTGTTAAACATCTTTTGGTTCTCTCTCTTTATACAAAAATCAAGTAAGCGCCTTCCGACCATTATGACAGCCGACTGGTCAGTTGCGCTTCTCGTACAACGCCCTGCACCCTGAGCTATTCTGGTCTTCACCCTCTCTCTCTTAACAATACATCTAATCCCAACTTATCTTCTAGAAAGGATTCCTGGAGATTCGTTCCTGTTGGTAGACCATACATGACCAAAACCCGGCATTGATCACTGGGGATGTCTATTCCATCGTACCGGTTAGTAAGCGCTAAAACAACTGATTCTGAATTTGAGAATGCTTCCATAGAATTTTCAATATCGGAAGCTCCAAGAATATGAACGGGTTTTTCGCTTTTTTGAAGTGTTTGTTTTAGATTAGCTAATGCGGGTCCGGTTGGACAAAGTGCTAAAGTTCGCTTAGAAGAGTCAATCAGCTTGACAAGCCATGATTCGTATTCAGTTTCTTCCTTAACTAAATCAGGGAACAAAAACAAGCGACGTCCTATCCCATGCTTAAGATAAGTTTTTGGAGTCTGAATTCTCTTAATTTGATTAATTCCCGTAATGCGCTCTAGTTCGCCACCGCTTCCCAGAGTTGCCGACATATAGATACGTTGATTGGCGTCTGCGAAAGGTCTGTGGGTGAGGGTTGGAGGAATATACGGGCGTATGTAAATTTGGTCCCAGGAAACATAGGCATGACAAGCATGTAATCCCTCTTTAATGAATTGCCATGAATAAGAGTTCGGCTGTATTTGTTTTTAGCTTATTATCAAAAATCGCTGAAATTTCCTGTAAGTTCTTGAAGAAGATTGCGAATGGAATCTTTTCAGCCTTTGGCAGTTTTTTAGGTTTTGAACCATAAAGAATCGATAATGTTGGTATGTCTTTCTCAAAAA
>CAWHSP010000035.1:0-16687 GCA_963831865.1 Candidatus Bathyarchaeota archaeon
AGAATGGTTTGAATAGTCCTGTGAACACGAGCCAAACCAGAAGCGTTTTAGCAACAAAGCTGAGGATAATGTACATTCTTTCGCCGTAGAGGTAGTCTTTCCATTTGCCTACGCCTTTGTATTGAAGCACTTGGTTGACTGCGAAGCTCATGAACAGCACCAGATACACAAACAATATCGCGTAGACGAAGTTTGGCACATTGTTTCCACTGTTAATTACCGCACCTGTAAAGTACGCGAAGAGAACGACCCACGGGAATCCTCCTGAGATACTGCCCAGTATGAAGGGGGACCAGCTAGTTTTTTCAGTGGTCTGGTTCAGTTTTTCCATAAGGTAGCCAAACATTATCATCATAGCGTTCAAAACAAATATCATTGCGAGTGACCAGAAATCCCAGATTCCAACGAATGTGGCGATGACCCAGATCATTATTGAGCTGGAAAAGGCATACTCGTACCACCTATATGGGTTTATGCCTTTCTTCAGGTTCTCGTTGTAGCTTCTGTTCTTGGGAAATGCAATTATGAAGTGTGCAAATGCTGATATCAGCGGGAAAGCTGCAAGCAAGGCACCTAAGTGATTTACAGAGAAAATTACTTGCGGGGTGGGAGCGCCAAAGAATGCCGGGTTTGTTGGAGATACATGTTGAAAGCTCAAGTAGAAAGTGTATAGGTCTGTTCCTTTCGGCCAAGTTAGGGCAAAGGTTAGTGCCAGAATGACGATGCCGTTTATCAGCTGTAAGATGCCTGCGCCAATGTTGAATCGTTTAAGGTAAATAAAAGATATTGGTGAATTAGCGATTATTTCCTGTCTTTCCTTATAATTCATTTTGGCTTTCTCCTTTCAGTTTTCTATTTGTTCTGTCAGTATTAATTAAATTAACGGAGCAGTCGGATCCTCTACTTCTATAGCAACTTCATTTCTTCTAAGGAAACCAGGAATAAATGGCGGATTATACAACATTGTAAATACCCTGCCTTTTGTCTTAATTCCCACCTTGGCTAATTCATCTAGTAATTCTTGCGTTTCCTTTTCAAAATGGGCTTCTGACCAACCTCCAGAAAAACACAAAGCAGCAACAAGACGCTCTGGAATTTCAGCTACAATTACTCTGCTATCTGAGGGTTCCGGTGTAGTTTCAAGTGTGAATTCTTCAGGCATAACAAAAGCCATTGAACCAGTATCAGAAAGTACAGGCGAAGTCATCGCAATCTTCTGAGAAACAACAGGCGAGGTCATTTTGACTTTTTCTTTTTGCTTATTCCCACCGGTAATGAAGTTATAGAGTAGACTAAAGGCATCTACGTTTGGATCTTCCACTTTGGCAATGACAATTTTGGAGTAAACACGTATCTCTACTTTTCCTACTTCTCGAACCACTTTGTACTTTATGGTTTGCACCATATTCCATCACCATTATGCTATTTTACGTCTAAACACTATGATGCTTGCTCCTAAAGTTATTATGCCGATAATTATTATAGAAATGACAGCATACTCGATTTTTTGCCACACAAATCCATTGATGATAAGCGATTGAAATGCTTCGGCTACGTAAGTAAATGGATTAAACTTTGCGACTTGCTGGACCCAGCTTGGTAAAAGCCCCAAAGGCATAACTGCAGCTGAGAGGAACAAGAGTGGAAACGTCGTCAAGAGCCCAACGGAAAGAGTAGTTTCGGCATTTTTTGTATTTAATCCAACAAACAGAGATATCCCAGACCAAGCCATTCCAAAAAGAGCAGCTAAAACGAAAATCAGCAAGACACCGAGTATTCCTGATGCAATATTTACACCTAAAGCCAAACCAATCGCTATGATAATTGCAACTTGCACCACAGTAGTTAATGCACTACTGAATAATCTCCCAAACAGAATTGATGATTTATTAATTGGAGCAACCCGCATCTTGTCCATAAATCCGCTGTCAAAATCATTCACTATTCCAATTCCAGTATTCAAAGCCGAAGACGCAATTGTCTGGATTATAACAGCCGCTGTGAAGAACGTTATGTAACTGCTAGTTCCAGTAAGCAATTGGAAAGTGGGTATTTTACCGATTGCTGAAAAAGCTTGAGTGAAAAGCAAAAACCAAACTAGAGGTTGAATAAGGTTAAAGAATATTAAAATGGGCTGTCTGACAAGTTTCTTGTTCCACCGGACAAAAATAGCTGCCACTTCAGATAACATTTCCATCATATTATCTCCTTCTACCCATCATTCCCCGAGAACCAACTGACTCTTTTCGCTCCACCACATTGAGTGTTTTCCCAGTCAATTTGAGAAAAACCTCGTCGAGAGTGGGCGCTGAAAGATTCAATTGCTCCACATCAATGCCTGCACCGTCAAGAATTCTAACAACCTGTGTGACAAGTGTCGAGCCATTCTTTGTCATAATGTTCAAGCCATTTTCTACTATTAGGCCATCTCCGCATTGACCGACAGCATCTATTCCTTCAAGTTTTGAAAGTAATTCTTTAGCTTTCTGACAGACCGCCAAATCTCCAGATTTGAATCGGACGGTAATTTTGTCGGCGCCAATTTTTGATTTAAGCTCATTTGGTGTCCCTTCCGCCACAATCTTGCCTTGGTCAACTATGCATAACCTGCTCGCTAGGCGATCTGCTTCCTCCATGTATTGTGTTGTCAAGAAAATTGTCATGCCCTGTTTGTTGAGTTTTATTATGTAATCCCAAATATCCTGTCTACTCTGAGGGTCAAGCCCTGTTGTGGGTTCGTCTAAAAACAAAATTTTTGGATCAGAAACTAGCGAGGAAGCCAAATCTAGCCGTTTCCGCATACCACCAGAAAAAGTTCTTAGGCGACGATCTGCAGCTTCAGCGAGTCTAATAGTTTGCAAAAGCTCAGTAACCTTTATTTTTGCTTTTTCTTTTGGGATATGATGGAAACTGCATTGAAGCATCAGATTCTCGCGTGCTGTTAAATCATCATCGACGCCAACTTCTTGAGATGAGTATCCGATTATTCGTCTTACTTTTGATTGGTCGGCATCAACGTCTAAGCCATCAATGGTTGCTTTTCCTGAGGTTTTTTCAAGCAGAGTTGTTAGGATTTTGATTGTGGTGCTTTTTCCTGCTCCGTTTGGACCAAGAAAGCCAAATATTTCCCCCTTTTTGACTTCGAAAGATATTCCGTCTACTGCCACAACTTGTTTTCCGTAGGTTTTATGCAAATTCTCAACTACCACAATATCTTTCACGCTAAAAGCCACGTCATTTGGATAAATTAAAAAAAAATAAGGTATTTTTACCTTATTACTTGGGCATTAGAACTTTGTCGATCACATGGATAACGCCGTTATTGTAGCAATGTCTGTTTAGCTCTTTCGGCGTCGTTTATCTTCACGTTCTTGTGCGTATGCATTAGATGCGTCGACTTTTAGATCTTGACCTTGTAGCGTGGTTGAGTTTGATGTTGTACTACATCGCTTGCCGGAACGTTTCCAGCCACGACATGGTATGTTAGAACACTCGTCAACTTTGGAATGTCTTTCAATAGACCATCGACTGTACCCATCGGCAATTTTGCAAATGCTTCGTCATTTGGTGCAAAAACCGTAAAAGGACCTGTGCCTTTTAATGTGTGACTGATTCCTGTGCCGCCACTACGAGAGTTTTTTGAATGTACCTGCCGCTACTGCGGAATCAACTATATCTGCCATAAAAATTCATCTCTTACTATATATAGGCTATTCCACTAGTTAAGGATTCATTAAGTTGTCGACTCACAACACTTTTTGCGTATTTTCATTTATGGGAAAAAACTGCAGAGGAACTTGGCGTTAATACATTCCCGAGTTGGTAGGACTCGTAAAAGTTGAGCCTGAGAAAAATCGAATTAATCGATATGTCTTTAAAAAAAAACAGGCTTCAGCCCCCACCATCAACGTGAACTAATTTCTTTAAGCATATTAATCGGAGTTTAGAATGAGCTATTTCAACTATTTGTTTGCATCCAGCTTCCAAACCAACGCGAACGCACACTTAAAACTTCTATCATTTGGCGTTCCAATTCCTCATATCGATTATTCTATTTCGTCTAGCCATTTGTGGGGTAGTTCATATTCAAACTCAATTGATGGAAAATCGTTATTTGCTTCGTGCAAAAACGTCCCGATATTGCTCAGGAGGAACAATCTTGCTGGGTAAGTAGGGATCAACAATTGTTTTCTCTAATTTTCCTTTGGTCATTTTTGTTTTCTCCATATGGAAGGTCATCCGAATAATCTGATAACTTATTATGTTTATCCACCGCGCTCTGAGGAGAAATTGGCAATCTTTTTTAATTTCTACCGTTTCAACGTAAAAATTGGCAAGTCACTAACAGTTCCGCAATCAAACCTGAGCTGCTGACTCTCAATAGTTTTAGTGTTAAATTAAGGCGACTTGAGTTCCTATTTTTTCTATTACTTCATCAAGCTTTATTATTAGAATCGGTTTGTCTGCAGAAAAATCGCTCCAGTCGGAACCCATGGAAAAGCCATGAGCCAACAGAAAGTTTTTTGAAATTTTCTGTTTGCCCACTTTAAGAGAGCCATCGTTTCTATAGCCAGTTTTCTTTCCTCGCGGTCCTCCACCAATCGAAGTTTTCCAGTAAGCACAACAAACTCATATTCGCTAAAATTTGGAGTGTACTGTTCTATTTCTCGCCGAACTTGGGTTTACTTGCTTGAAAAAACTCATCTTCTTCCCGTAATCTGTGAAATGAAAGTAAAGAATGCCATTAACATAAGCGTATTGAAAAGGAGCAATGTAAGGCTTCAAGTCGCCTTTGAATGCTACTCGACAAAGGAATTGCCCTCTAATTAGTTCTTCGATCTGGTTGCATTTTTGGCATCTCTTCCTTCGTCATTTCTAATACCCGCAATTACTAAATTATCCCTTCTCCTTTTTAGAGTACTAGCATCATCCAGGCAGAGGCTTGTCTGATGACTACGAAAATGGAGACTTTGCGAGCGATCATAGATTAGTAAGGAAGAAGAGGCTGAGTAATGAGAATAGGTTATCCTTGTATCAATAGAACTATTGACTGCACCGCAAACAGCACTTTTCGGCTAAAATCTTACTCTGAAACCCGACTTAAGGAGACAGTGAAAAATAACTTAGACTGCTTGATAAGAATCTTGCATTTCAATCTTGAGCATGGGCTATTCTTTTTTAGAATTTCCTCAGGCGTCCCTTTTGCATCTCATCCGATAAATAAGTTCAACTGGCAAGGGCATTTCCAAGAAGATTTTGAAGAAATTGGCGAGTTCATTACCAAAAATAGAATGTGAATCTCAATGCATCCAGACCAGTTTACCTTAATTAACTCAATTAAAGAGGATATTTTCGAAAGAAGCAAAAATGAACTCACATATCACGCCCAAATACTTGACTTATTGAAACTTGACACTTCGGCAAAAATTCAAATACATGTTGGCGTAGCTTACGGAGACAAAAGAAGAGCATGGAGAGATTTGTAACAAGATTCAATGAGCTTGATGGTTCAATAATTCAGCGCTTGGTAATTGAGAATGATGATAAATTGTTTGATTTGAAGAACTGCCTTGAGATAAATGCACAAATCCAAATTCCAATTCTATTTGATGTCTTTCATCATAAACTCAACAATTCCGGAAACCAGACGATAGAAGAATCTTTCAAAACTTACTACAAAGACATGGACTGAAAAAAGCGATGGAATCCCAATGGTCGACTACAGCTCTCAAGAACCTAATGGATTGCCAAGGCAACATTCCGAGGCAATTAAGGTAGAGGATTTTGAACTGTTATTGAAACAAACTGAACCCTTCGATTTCGATATAATGCTGGAGATCAAAGATAAAGAAAAAAGTGCAACCAAAGCAATTGAATTGGCAATCACAGATTGGCGCAGTTCAGAATTTTTTGAATAATAACTCTGACTTTAGTCGCCTAAGTTTTTTCTCTATCATGAGGCATATTTACGTTCTTATTTCCAGTAGTTTTTTCCATCAACCTCTGAAAAGACAGTTTCAAGTTCTGCAAGCTGTTCTGGGTAGGGGCCCTAGTAAAGTCTGGCTCGATACTTATTCTTGATTGATCTTCCAAGCCTTCAAAACACTCATGCATGCACTCAGAGGCAATCTGCCTGCCCTGTACTTGTCAACTGAAGACAGGAAGAAGAGCTTTTCATCCTTAGAAAGTTGATGAGAGAAATAACCCATTATCTTTGACATGACGTTTATGTTTGCGCCGGCACTCGGATTACGTGCTAATGCATTGTACAATTGCGTTTCATAGTTCTTGATTATTTCATCAAAAGCTTTGTGCTCTTGGTTTGCCGCCAACTTTCCCAAGAGCCTGAGCTCCGTCTGATTGTAAGCTGTAAATAAGTATTTGTTATCAGCTTGAAATTTCACTAATCTCTGATTTTCCCTGATTTTTTTACTCCTCTAAAATACTAGTTAAAGTGAAAAGTTTCGTAAGAAAATGTTCTCTTATCCTTGGATTAAGCAGTCGGCGCTCATCTTCAATTGCCAGATTCGGAAATTTCTGGATAACTGCGCCTCCAAAGAAGCCTGGTGCTTTCTCTATTGATGAGACTTTTTCGATGCTTGGATACACTTTTACGTTTTTGAAACCGCTGCTAGGAGAGGCACTCTTGAGTATGAAACCGTCAATTGCCTCCAAAGAATCTAAGAAGGACTCTGAGAACTTTGTCATTTTATCGGTGATGTCGAAACCCGTAGCTGGTTGCAGGAGTTTTTTTTCTCCATTTACTAATACTATTCTGATGGGGTCGCGGGGTACGCCAAGTCCTATTTCAACTTCTGGACAAACTGGAACAAAATTTACGTACGGCTTAAGTTTCTCTACGAATTCGCTAGCTATTATTTGCCCGTTCCATCTAATGGGTTCGAAAGTGATGCATTTGGAAACTACAACAACAGGTTTGGGGAATTCCCTCATTTAGCGCCCTCGTTTTGCTCCGAGTGATAATTGAAAAAATGAGAGGTTGCGTGTTTCATAAGTCTTCTTATCGCTGGCAGAATAGGCTTTTCAGAAATAAAATTAGTCTTTCCAAACTCTTCTAAGACTTTGTAGTCTTCGATTGCCTTATATATTTAGAGCAAAGAATAAGTTTCGGAGATTCTAATGGCAAATATTAGTTCAAGCTTTCTAAGATATGCAAACATTATATTTTTTGCCCTAACAATAATAGTTAACAGTTTGGCTGGAAGCTCAACAATTATTGGTGGAAGGAATACTGCTCAAATCTCCGATGCCAATCCGACTCTAATAACTCCTGCTGGCTACGTATTCTCCATATGGGGAATCATCTACATTCTGCTTGGAGCTTTTGTAGTTTACCAAGCATTGCCCAAACAACAGGGTAAAGACTACCAGAAAAGAATCGGTTGGCTCTTTGTTCTAAGCAGCATAATAAATATTGCGTGGATTTTCGTCTGGCAATTTGAATATCTTGCTCTATCAGTTTTGCTTATCTTCGCGTTACTCTTAACGTTGATTGCGATTTACGTTCGTGTTGGTGTTGGAAAGTCTAAAGCCCAGTTGAGTGAGAAACTTGCAGTTCATCTTCCTTTCAGCGTCTACTTAGGTTGGATAACTATTGCTTCAATAGCTGATATTGCCGCAACCTTGGTTTCTTACAATTGGAATGGTTTTGGTTTAAGCCCAGAGACATGGGCTATTGTGGTTGTTGCAGTGGCTCTGATAATTACAATTCTAATGCTGGCTATTCGAAAAGATGTGGCTTATTCACTTGTAGTCATTTGGGCTTTGGTTGGCATAGGAGTAAGTCATAGCGTCAATCAATCAGTTGTTACATTGACCGAAATAGGTGCTGCAATTGTTGCTATTGCCATAATTGTAACTATTTCTTTATCTTTGCTAAGACATAAGAAAACAACAGCGTCTTAATCAGTTATCTTGGGGTGTTTCAGTAAACTTATGGTACAAACCGTAAATTATGAAATCATAAGAAAAATAGAAAACGTTGAGATTCGACGCTATCCTAGAATCGTAATTGCTAAAGTAGCCAACCATGAATCAGATAGTTTTGGCCTTCTTTTTCGATTCATTTCAGGAAATAACAAAGAAAAAGAAAAAGTCAAAATGACTACTCCCGTGGTCTCACAGGAAGCTTCAAAAGAAATTAAGATGAGGTCACCTGTACTTTCAGATTTCTCAAATGAAGGCTACATGGCTTTTGTTATGCCTTCTAAATTTAGTTTTGATACCACCCCATTGCCCTTAGATAGCAGGGTCAAAATAGAAGAGTTGCCTCCAAGGTCAGTAGCTGTTTTGCGTTTCTCCGGAAGTTGGTCTGAGACTCACTTTGAAGAAAAAACCAAAGAGCTACTACAAGAGATAGCTAACGCAAAAGTGAAAACGAAAGGCCAGGTCTTTACGATGCTTTATAATCCACCGTTCACTCCAAGTTTTTTGCGAAGAAACGAAGTAGCCGTAGAAGTAGAACTCTCGCCTTCAAAATCAAGCATTTGAACAAGCATATTTAGATTGATTCCTGTCCTTGAAGCTACGTCAGTTTTTGCAATAATTCTACTGTAGTGTTTAACGTTTGGCTTTGTTGGGCTTCTCTTGTTATTGTAGCCGGATTGTCTCCTGATTGATCGCCGTAATATCCGAATTGCGCATGGTTTCCTCCCGATATTTCAACATAAACTGTTTTTGGGGGAAGCATCTCCAGAGAATTCTGTATTTGGGAAGTACTTACCAATCCATCGTTACTACCGTGAACAGTAGTTACTAACAGATCGTATTTTGACAGGTTATTTCCAGATGCAGGATATGCCGCCCAGAGTACAAGTCCTTGTATTTTCGGTGGGTTTTGGTAAGCGAACTGTGCAGCCATGGTTCCTCCAAGAGAGTGTCCGCCAATTGCCCAAGAGGTAATCTCCGGATGAGATGCGATTACATCGTTTGCCGCATTCGCTCCCAGGACTGCTAAATTAAGAGGCATAGGCACGATAACTGCCAAGTATCCTTCATTAGCAATTGCATGAGCAAGCGGTGCATATGAACGGTAATCTACCCTTCCACCGGGATAAATAATCAAGCCTGTGGTGTAATTGGTGGTTGTGGGTTTAAAAGTCAACCATTGACCGCTTATCACTGTGACGTTTGAATCGGATTGTAATGCGTTGATAGCTTGCTTCATTGGCGACGGGGGGGTTTCAGCCCACACAATAAATCCTGTGAAAATCACTAAGGCAACAAGCAGAGCAATTATCAGTATTTTGTAGCGTCTACGCAATTACATCTTCTCCTATCCATTAAGCTGCTTTCTAAGTCTAAAAGGCTTCTTTTTGTGACAGACGATGCAATACCTTGATTTGAAGTCTATTTACTTTTGGTAGATAGGTTAGCAGTGCGAATAATCCTGCCAGTCCATTCGGAATCGATATTCCTAAATAGAAAAAATTGCTAAATAAGAAAACATAGGGTGCAGTGTTATGAGTTCTGAATCAAGTGATCAAACATTCGTTAAGAAACAAATGCCAACCAAATTTTTGGAGGAGCGCATTATTGAGTTTCTTAAGAAACAAAACATGTGCGTTCTTGCTACTTGTGGCGATGGGCTTCCTAGGGCTACTCCGATTGAGTATCACTCCAAAGGAATCACTATTTACTTCGTGGGTGAACCAGGCGAAAAAATAAAGAACATAACGGATAATCCCAACGTTAGCATAGGTATTTTTCTCCCGTACACAGGTTGGGATAGCGCCAAGGGTGCCCAAATAACTGGAAGAGCAAAAATTATCTCCAGACAAGACCATGATGGCCTCAGAGAAGGCTTAGAAGCATACCAATGGGAAAAAACAGCGAACCAGTTGAACATAAAAGAGTTTCCCAAAACAGTAGAGCTAGTAAAAGTTGATCCTGAAAAAATAGAATACGTTGACATTTCGTTGAAGAAAATGGGCTATAGCCCACGGCAAACTCTCGTATTGCTTAACTAACAAAGACCTGTAGGTTAGGCGGAGGGCAAGTTAAGCATGGTAGTCGTCTCATTCCATAATCGCTTTTGGAGTGACTCATCATAAGATGTTAGGCAAGTAGCGCTTTCTTTTTTCTTAGCAAAGCATTTTCCAGTGACATCCCTTACCTCGTCGGATGAGGCTAAAAAGACTGATGTTTCTGCCCCTTTCTTTGCATTAATCTGCATTGGGCGAACCATCTTGAACATGATAGAAGACCGTAGGCTTCCGCTGTTTTTTCCAAGATTAGTAGCTACAAAACCCGGCATCAAAACATTTGCTGTAACTCCACTTCCCACCAACCGCCTAGCCAACTCATAAGTAAACATCATAAGCATCAACTTCGAATTTGAATAAACTTGCATTCCCTTGTAATCTTTCACACTTTGCAGGTCATCAAAATTAACTTTACCATTCTTCGCTAACCCAGAGCTTACATTAATTATTCTAGAAGGCGCACTGACCTTTAGTAAGTCTAGCAACTCATTCGTCAAAAGGAACGGCGCCAAATAATCTACCGCAAATGTACGTTCAAAACCCTCAGGCGTAACCTCACGTTTACTGAATTCTCCGCCAGCATTGTTAACCAATACGTCCAATTGACTGTGTTTTTTCTTAAATTCATTTGCAAAATCTCTTATCGACGCCATCGATGACATATCACATAACATCAGACTAACAGATTTATTACCGGTCTTTTCGATTATTTCAGCTAATGCTTTTTCTCCCTTCTCTTGATTACGAACAACCATTACAACCGTGGCGCCCATTTCTGCTAAAGCAAAAGCGGTCTCTTTGCCTATCCCCGAGTTACTGCCAGTAACAATACAAATCTTACCAGACATCGCCAAATTGCATCATCACTACTCAATATATACGGAACCAAATAAAAAACTGCTCATAGGTAACTCTTTGGCAATTCTATGCCTCGAAGCTCGAGGTTGTACCTGCAGAATCGTGTAAATCAAAATTTTTTCTATGTAAGTTTCTCTTGAAGCTTCACACTCAAAACCATTGAGAATCCAATGCTCCAGATCATAGCCGAATTTCACGTCTTAGACGTCTAAATTTGATAAATATTAACAAGTGGCAAATACTCAGAGGCTCAGGTTACAGTGCGCAAACACCCAATAAGCATAGCCCTATCAAATCGCGTACTAGAGAAAATAGATAAAGAAGCCTCAAAACAGAAAAGATCAAGAAGCGAATATGTAGAACTACATTTCGAAGCAATTTTTTTCCAGAATCTAGAAAAATAAAAAAAGGGTTAGGGTTTTTTGTTCATCCCGTGCCTTAACCACAAGATGAGCCCTATTATTGCAGGAATCCCGAAGATTACAGCTGTCGCGACAAGTAACGTAACCATTGAACCAACAACGTAGTCCAAAGTGTAGGTTGAGATTGGCATGATCCAGTTTCCGTCAACATAAACTTTGATTACAAACGCAATGAAAAGTGACGGCGGTGCTGCTCCTCCTGCTCGCCTTGATCGTGAACGTTTTCCAAAGAGATTATATTCTCTCTTTTCTTCAGCAGATAGTCTCTTCCACCATTGCCAACCAAGTATTGCGCCAATAACCACGGGGATTCCAATTAGGACAAGTTCCCAAAAGATAGCGTTTAGAATAAAAGTCACTATATTGGCCATTGACCACATTCCTAGAGTTGAGGGGACAAGACTTGTTGATTGTGCATCTTTTACAAACCAAAGAAAGACGTAAATTGCACCTGCAAATGCCAAAATAATTGCCACTAAAAATATGGCAAATATGTTCCAGTGTTTTCTGATAAATTTTTTCCAGTTCGAATTTTTTTCTGCTCCAACTTCAACAGTCATCAAATCCCTCCAGAAGTGTGTGAATTGACGGATGATACCGTCCTGGCGCATGCTATTTCGCTTGGTCGCTGAAAAATGATGTTTGTATATTGTTCTGCTTGTTTTAATTCAATAGATACGTTCATTTAATAATTCTCCTCTTAACTGATAAATTCATTTAAAAGAAAAAAAAGGATTTTTTCCTTTTTGCTTAGACAGTTTTAGCAATAAAGGGGTTGCTGTTAGGTTGGGCGATTAAGTTTC
This sequence comes from Candidatus Bathyarchaeota archaeon, assembly GCA_963831865.1. Lineage (GTDB taxonomy): Archaea > Thermoproteota > Bathyarchaeia > Bathyarchaeales > Bathycorpusculaceae > Bathycorpusculum. Next base: position 12,088 of record CAWHSP010000035.1, read on the forward strand.
CTGCGATCTAATTCTAAAGAAAGCAATTGCCAAGAGCAGAGCTGCAATCCACATCAGAAGTAGACCTAACCCGATAATGACCAGCACTGCACCTATCAATAGTAGCGTTCCTGCCGTTGAGAATAGTCCTACGTTTGTTTTTGCTGAAAGTTGCACTAGCGAGCGTCTAACGAAGAAAGTTGCTATTATACCAAATACCCAAAGTGTGGCGATAACCAATATTGCTGCTGTAATGAATGGAATAATGTCTCCAAAGCCGATGTTGCTTGTGTTTGGAATCATTCCTGAAAGAGATGTAATTGTTGTCCAGTCGCCATTCCAGCTTGGAAACACTTTCAGCAAGAAATCTGTGATGTTTGGCAGGACTACTGCAATTCCAATTACCACAGCTAAAACCACGCCAACTATGCCAGCGATTATGCCGTAGAGTGCGTTGTTGAAGATTCCGCTTTCTTTGTAGACACGGGCGAAGCCATGCAATCCAACCAAAACAAGTATAGCGCCAATTAATCCAATGAAGGGTATTTGGCTAATGTATGGAAGAACGCTTATGACTATCAGTATTGCGCCTATGCCGCCTATGGTTTTGCTTGATTTAAGATTCATTTTCTTTTTCTCCTCTAAGTTTCACCATCAGTGGGGCAGACTTGTTGAAGCCCTTGATAGCCATCCAGAGTCCTACTGCTAGCTCCCAAAAGAAGATCGGGACTAACGCTATCAACGAAAATATCGTGATGTTAATGCCGAATATAGTTAAGATGGCTACTGAGAGTTGCAACGGGAAACCTATGAGTCCAGCCGCTGAAATAAATCGGGGAACCAACCGAGATCGGTACAGTAGAGTTCCAAACAGCAGGGCATTTAGAGCCGGCATCAGACTGGGACCGAGTGTGAACGTCCAACCACGTACTGCGACAAGCCCCTGCCCGACAGCGACTAGAGCAGCTGAGTCAGTTCCGACACCTCCAACAGTCTGTCGAAGAGTCACGAGCGCAAGAATGCACACAACGCCGATAATGACTGTTGTTCCTTCAACCATACGCGTTGCGACAAAGCCGAGTGCGGTGCCTTCGTTCTGGCGCTTGACAACCCAGTAGACAGCCACGGCTGTGCCTATAGCGGCTAAAGCGTTTACTATATCAAGAGATATGCCGCAAATAACCTGAAAGTCGGCTCCGGCGCTTATAATGTAGTTTGGGTTGTCCAACACTGGGGCAAGCAGCATGACCGCCGGGATCGAGCTGATGAAGGTGACTAGGTATAAGATGCCAGCGACTAACGACGTCTTCCTCGTCGGGTCAAATTTTCTGTTAGCGTTCATATTTTTGTCTCCTTTTTAAAAATCAATAAAAAATCTCCTTTCATTTGAAAATTCATCTGAAAAACTCCTTTCATTTGAAAATACACATCTCATTTCATTTATAGTTGCGCCGTAAGTATTCCAGCTAGCAAGAAGTAAGTTTTTATTTCTAGAAAACTATTACTATTTAACTATGACTTCTCCGTCAAGATTCGAATACATATTCAGTGATAGGGACATTAATTCTCTTGAAAATTTGGGCTTTACATCATCACAGATAAAGGTATACTTGACTCTTCTGAATGCAGGATGCTCAAATGCAGCAACCGTTTCCAAGTTTTCAGGAGTAGTACGTCAGGACATATACCGAGTACTAAACGAGCTTATGGATAAGGGATTGGTGGCAAAAACTCTGGATGTGCCCTCCAAATTTGATCCTGTCAGCTTAGAAGATGGACTGGTTATTCTGTATGATCGCAAGAAAACCGAAATAATAAATATGCAAGAGAGAGTTACCGAGTTATTGAAGAATTTCAAGGGTAAGAAAAAAAATACGGACCTTAACAAAGAGCCTCTTTTTGAAATTCAAGCTATAAATGTAGGTAGCGAACTTTCTGGAAAAGAGATAATAGATGCGGCAAAAATTAGTTTAAAGACAATTCTTCCATGGGAAATGTTTGTAAAATTATCAACTATTCACAGCAAGAAGCAAAAGAGAGCCCTTAGAAGAGGCGTAAAAATCCGAGTACTAACAGAAAAACCTGTGGGTAAGTCGCTTGAAGAGTTAGAAAAAGCGAACGCAATTGACCCTCTTTTGGAAATTAGATATGTTCCCCAAATTTCAGGTTTATTTTCTGTTGTTGATGATCAAACTGTGTTTGTTCAAACCGAAACAGAAGATAACTGCTATGAAGGAAAGATCTTAATAGCAAACAATCCTTCACTTGTGGCAATAATCAATGATTATTACGAAACATTGTGGGAAAAAGCGTCAGAAATACCAATAAAAAAATGGTGGAAAAGAACCTTACCTCAAAAACCGTAACCATTTACTGATAAGTCGAGGGTCCGAACTCAACTATTGTTTACGACGGTGCAAATGAACAAGATGCCAGCCAAAATAACGGCCAGACCGCCCCATCTCAGAACGCTCTTTTCCTTTCAAAACACGACCATTATTTTTTATAAAAACTTCACGATTAACAGTGTTCTCTGGCTTGGCAATCACAATGGAGGGACATCGGTTTAACGTCCGAGTTTTCCTTGTGGTCGGCTTCTTGGTCTCTTCTGGTTTGGGAATATCAAGTATAACGCATTTTTTGAATGCAATCGGTTTCATGAGTTTCCTAAAAGATGCCTTTAATCCGGGCTTTGTTAGGTGTGGTTGTTATGTTCAACAATTATTATGACTTTTCCTTTGACATATCCTTCTCCAAGGTACCGGAGCGCTTCAGCAACCTCGCTTAATGAAAACCGTCTATCAATGACCGGGACAATTTTGCGGGCTTCACAAAGCTCCGTTATATGAACCAAATCTTCCAGACTTGGTTGAACCGCCAGAATGCGTATTTTCTTGCCCGTGGTTCTTCTAATCCATGGCCCCAGAAGCAAAATCTGGAAAAGTCGATATACAGAACCTCCAACAGCAAAATAGCTTCCATTGGGCCTTAGCGCCCGCTTGTAGGCGAAAACCGAACGATTCGCAACAACATCAAGTATCAGATCATACTGCTGCCCGTTTTTGGTGAAGTCTTCTTTGGTGTAATCAATGACATGGTCTGCGCCAAGAGAGCGCAAAAAGTCCAGCTTGCCGGTGTTATCCACTCCAGTCACCTCAGCCCCGTATAACTTGGCAAGCTGCACTGCAAACATACCAGCACCGCCGCCAGCCCCATTAATCAAAACCTTTTGCCCAGGCTGGACTTGTCCTTTATCGCGAACCCCTTGCAATGCTATCACTGCCCCTTGCGGGATGGCCGCTACTTCCTCGAATGTCAGACCGGCTGGTTTTAGCGCCAAGGTTTTTTCAAGAGCGCAGGCATACTCAGCAAAACCACCCATACGCACCGAGACGTCCCCGAAGACCTCGTCCCCTGTTTGAAATCGCGAGACGTTTCTGCCAACCATCTCAACTCGCCCGGCTATATCCGATCCGAGTATCTGGTGCCGTGGTCTTAGAAGACCCCCAAAGCGGGCATACAACGGTGAGCCTGTCAAGTTCTCCCAGTCAGATCTATTAACGGATACCGCCTGAACCTTAATCAGTACTTCATTATCCTTGGGAGTTGGTCTTTCTACCTCTTTGAGTCGAAGAACATCCGGAGACCCGTATTTTGTGTGTACGATCGCTTTCATTTTCATATATGCTAATTTACTGTTAAATCATATAAAAATCCGCTTTAGGATTGTGGATGCAAAATTGCATAATCAGTCTTTTTCTACTCCATGCCAAGCTTCAAGAACAAAATTGGTCTGACCCAATGCCATCTTCGCTTCTCTCCTAGTATTAACAACGGCAAATACTCTGAGGCTCAGATTACAGTGCGCAAACACCCAGTAAGCATACCCTATCAAACTGCGTATTAGAGAAAATAGATAAAGAAGCCTCAAAGCAGAAAAAGTCAAGAAGCGAATTTGTGGAGCTTCATTTTGAGACGTTATTCTTTGCTAGCAAGAATTAGAAAATTAACTACTTGAAACCAATTTACCTCTTATTTTTTGGGGTGGAAAACGAACAATGAAAGTTGTGCCATTTCCTTCTATGCTTTCAAATGTCACTGTTCCATTTAATGCTTCAGCCAACCGCTTGACCACTGCTAATCCTAAACCTTGACCTTTCGATTTAGTCGTGAAGAACGGTGTGAAAAGTTTTGGCTTGACTTTATCAGGTATGCCAATGCCCGTATCTTGAACTGTGATAACGTTGTTACCTGCTTCTTGGCGTGCTCTCATAGTAAGCTCCCCGCCGTTAGGCATAGCTTGAACCGCATTAATAACCAAGTTTCCAAGAATACGCTTCAATAAAACACCGTCAACCATGACTGTTTTAGCTGTCTTCTCGACATTGCATGAAACTTTGATATTTTTCGGCATCTTATTCCCTAGCAGCAATTCCTTGCATAAGCCTTCTAAGTCTGTTTCTTGAGCAATAGGCTCGCTCGTCTTCGCATAATCTTGAAGGTCAGCAACAATCTTGTTAATATAATCAATGTTCTTCTCAATCTCGTCCAAGCTTTCTAACGCATTCTTTTTCTCAGCACTCTCACATGTTGAAGCCAATTCTGTTTTAGCTAAATAGAC
>CAWHSP010000036.1:0-74574 GCA_963831865.1 Candidatus Bathyarchaeota archaeon
TAAAAGAATACGTGAAAAAAAACGTAAATTGAAAGCGAGATTTGGCCAACCATAGCGGAAGATTGGGGGAGAATTAATGCTGCAATCCAGAACAGGCGAGGCAACGTAAACGCTGAATATCAAGAACTACTGATTCAATAGCAAAGATAACCTTTTTTTATTTCTCCAGAGTTTTGAAGAAAAGCGTTTCGAAGTGGAGTTCTACCCATTCGCTTCTTGATCTTTTCTGCTTTAAGGCTTCTTTATCTATTTTCTCCAGAACATGATTGGAAAGGGCTATGCTTACTGGATGTTTCGCTTAGAAAGTTAAGAAGAAGATTTAGCCTGCAACGAGTGAACAAATTTAGTTTATTGTTACGCCTATTTGCTGGGCGTATTGTAGGTCGTTTTGGGCTTGTTTGAGTTTTTTATGGGCGTTTTGTCGGCTACGGGTTATTGAGGATGGGTCGGTGTTGATTTTGCGGGCTATTTTGTAGTCGCTCAAGCCTTTGATTTCTAATTGTAGAATTATGCGCTCTCTTTGAGTTAAGCTCATTACAAGGCTATTTTTGCCAACGGATGCTTAAATTCGTTATTATCGTGTTTGGGCTAACAAGCTATTTGTGCCTAAACCTTTGAATTCTATTTTTGTCAATTATGTCGAGTAGCTGTAGGCATACTGATTTCAAAAAAATTCATTCGGCTTTCTTAACACATTATAGCAAGGATTCTATGATTTTGAAAGAAGCTTCTTATTAAAATCTGCTCGCATCGCTCGCTGGATTATAATTTAGGAAAAAAACATAAGTTTAAGTTGACTTGAATTAACTTGTAAATTAAGAAATTAGCAGTAGCCACCATTAGCTGCTGGAAGGAGTTTGTATTCTAACTTTTGAATAATAATGCCAGTCACCAAATTATATAGTCCATTTAGGTCAGCATCAGTTTTTGAATCTAAATTGGAATCTGAATACCAACTAACCTCTTTAATTACACTGCCAATTTGAACTTTAAGAAGATAATCACTTCTTGGGCTTACAGTACCTTGAGATTGAAAAGATGGTGGATAATCAAAAAAACCCATGTCGCAAAGTTTTGTTTTTATCTGAGTTAATTCTTGTTGCGATAAGATTAGCCTTGTTTTGATTGTTCCATCATAAATTAAATCTTTAGTGAAGGTGCCGTCAAATGTGTTTAGTTCATTTCTGGCTGTGACTCCAAACTTAAAGTCAATATTTATGGAGTTCTTGGATGAATCATATGGAAAAACAAGATTTCCAAGGATTGGACTTCTAACGACTGCGAGGGATATTGCAAGGATTGTTAGAATACAAAATATTGTTAAGATTAGTACTAGCTTTTTTTGCAAGTTATCCCTAATTAATAGAATGTCTAAAGTAATTATTATTTTTTCTTGAAAGCTAAAACTGCTAGTTGTGCTAATCTAATTTTAGTGCAAACACACTTACTTCTAACGCTCAGTAGCTCATGTATTTCTCAGTTGCCAAACCTAAAAGAGAAGGAATAGGGCGGATTAATACTATATAAGAGAAAAGGGTACGGGTATTTACTCAAACCTGGGAAAAGTGTCAGCTTATTCCAATTTTGAAAGACCCATAGGTTTTCTCCATAGGTTTGATCATTCTATCCTCCGCACACTTGAGCGTACCAGGAGGAATCTTGAGTTTACGGGCTAGTTAGTTTGGGTACAGTCATATTTGCGACAATAAGCCATTAGTGCAGTTTGTTCCCAAATATGTGAGCATGTCTTGTTGTGGCAGTCGGCATGCTGATTTTCGAAAAGATTCATACAGCTTTCTTGACACACTATAGCAAAGATCCTAAGCGGACTGGGTTATGGCGGGAACAAGCTGCGTATTAATCAAAAGATGTGTCTTTGAGAGCGGTTACCGTTTTAAATTTAATCCATGTGTTACACCGGATATCCTGTTTATGTTTGCAGTGCAGCGGATGGGTTTTGTCGCTAAGGTCCATGGCGACGTTTTATGTGGGCATCTGCCTGAGTTCCCGCTTCCTTAATTGATAATCAATGGTGTAGGCGACTTTGTTCGCTGATAAGAGAATGTTGTCTGAAATACATTAGTGAAAGAAATTTAAGTGTGTTTGAGGTGAAGTAAAAAGGTAGTCGGAAGTCTGTTTGGATTGGCCTTGGATCGTTTCCTTACATAGAGAAAGTTTGATGAAAAGGCTCTTAAGCAAACCACACTAAAGGTAAATTAGGGTTAGAATGAAGAAAGTAATTGCTGCCCTCTTAACGCTAAGTTTAATGTTATTAGTCGTTTCCAACTTTGATTTTTGTAGCGCAAACCCATTTGGTCCTGCCCACACAATACCCATTTACATTAGAAGCGACGGAAGCGTTGACCCCGCCAATGCACCGATAAAAAACGTTGGTGGCAACAATTTTGTTTTCACCAATGATTTGTCGCCTCCGCCAAGTGAATCTCTTTTTAACCGCTCCCTATACACCGTCAATATTGAGAAAGACAACATAGTTTTGGATGCTTAAACCATACTTTCAAAGGGCTGGATGGTCAGGGCATAGAAATACGTAACAGAAACAATGTTACTGTGCAAAACATTGTTATTTCGGATTTCAACATTGCAATAGAAATGCTGCAGTCGTCAAACGTAAATGTAACCCATAACTTGATTCACAGAAACAATTATGCTTTTGACATTTACAATTGCAGCCAATTGGTTATCGCAAACAATAGTTTGCTTGATAACTGGATTAATGGGCAAATCACTATTCGCATGACGTTCTGTAACTCCACAATCATCTATGGCAACACAATTTCTTGCCCATCAGCTGCTGGCAACGAGGCGTTGAGGATGGATTGCTGCCAAAACAACTACATTGTGGCAAACACCTTCAACAACTATCTTAGTGGCGCCGATTTGTTGAACTCATCAAGTAACGTTTTTTCTCAAAACAATTTTAATTGCAGCCGAGTGCAAGCTCAGGATTTATTAAACCTCAAAAAATACCAGGAAGATAACGTTACATATTGGCGTTTTATTGAGTTAAACAAGACTAAACTTGCCGAAAGCTTTGCTAAATTGTTCCACACTCCCCTTTACGCCTCAATTAACACTTGGACAAACAATTATTGGCGCAACTACAACGCCACAGGAGGCGCTGATGGAGTGGGGCTGTCGCCTTATGTTTTGGATGACAGAAACGCTGACAATTCGCCTGTTACCAAGTGGGTGATGAGTGGGCAGGCTGCTCCGTTAGATTCAATCCCCATAAATAACCCAGAGCCACAAGCCATAAACAATCAAGTTCTGTTCACCTACATTTTGGCGGCTGCTACAATAGCGGCTGTGGTCGCCACGGCTTTTGGGTTTCTGTACATGCGAAATAAGAAAAAACAAAATTGAACAGCGCCAACAGACAAAATTTCCTTCGTTGCCCTGCGGCGGGCGGTTTTTATCGATTTCTGCCAGTTCATCGTCATTGAATTGGTAAATATTGTGTTACCCTTTTCCAAACAACCGCGAGTAGGTTACATCTAAATTATATCTTGGGTTTTGTCTCGATAAGTTAACGCATTGAATTATTCCAAAGTCCTGCATAAGATCAATGACTGTTTGAATAAAAGGTGCTCTGTACTCCCAAACAAGCCTTAGCCCCTTTAAGTTCGATGAAGAAAAGAAATCCCTGGCATCTGTTATGCTCTGTTGATTTACTAACATATTTGGCGGGGGTTTCAAAAACCAAATAGGGCGAGCTTAATAGAACTTAGGAACTAAAAAATCCCACCCAATTGATGGGCCGCTTCCTTTCTTCTAAACTGTACAACAGATACAAGAAAATTATTATTTCATAAAGCTTTTATTCAGATTGGTTGAGTAACAAACGATTAAGGATATGCCTGATTAACTTTCGCCCAATTCCAGAGCAAGCATTTCCCTTAGTCATGGTGCGTCTATAAAGGCGCGCCATCAAACTTCTAACTAAAAAAGAGTTAAGCAACTATTTGTAATAACAAGAAAAAGAAAGGGGAGAGTTTACGGTACAAGTTTGTTATCTCTTTCTGAGCACCAAAATGATGGCTATGGCGGCAATTACTACCACGAGGGTTATGCCAATTCCTGTTGCCAAGATGGCCATTGTGTAATCTGGAACAGCTTGCACTGGAGCAGAAGTCGAATTTGCCGCAGGTATCTCTCTTATGTTTGCAAATGTTGCTGCAAATGAACTTCCGTATGAGTCGTCTCCTGCAAAGGTTGCTGTAATCTTGTAGTCGCCGGCAATATCAGGGGTCCAAGTATAACCAAAAGTGCCACTATAGCCGTCTGTCATAATATCTGCAATATGCACTGTATTCCCATTTGGATCGATCGCATCTAGGGAGACTGGAACACCTGTTATCGTTTCATTGTGCAAAAGTCCATCAATTGGCCATTGTTTATGCACATGTGCCATCCAAGTAGTCATTGAATCTTTGGAGACGCATGGGGTATTCGGTTGGGCTGGAGATAAATCAAGCACTGTTCCTTTTAGTACTATCGAATTTCCCTTCACTACTGCGACATCTGGCGCCGATAATGCAGTTGCCGATTGTCCCTTTCCTATGACAAACATTGTTCCAGCATAGTTGTCAGCAAGTGCAAGATAACCATCAGCCATAGCTCCTTGGAAGATTCTGCTGTCAACACCACATCCCGGTAGGTTCCATATTTCTTTGCCTGTCGTAGCATTGATCGCAAACCATCGCCATCCTCTAGTGATAGGTTGACCAGGTGTATGCTCGCAGTTATAAGTGAATATTTTTCCATCTGCAACGTATAGTGAACTGTGCCATGAATATACAGTTGTGCCATTTTCGTCAACGTATGGTGTCTCGAAGGGGTTGGCTGGGGCTTCGAATTTCCAAACAACCTTTCCTGAATTCCAATCAAATGCATATAGTGCTTCATATGTTCCACTATAGATCATACCATAAGCCGACTCTGAGCTGTAACTCCAGAAGTTTCCCCATGGTGCTGCGGTTTGTTCGCTTTTCCATAGTAGTTTTCCCGTATTCACGTCCCAACATAGCCATTGTCTATCTTCCAAAACACCCATCGCTAGTTTTCCGTTTTCTATGAGGACAGCACCCGAACTTGTCTCTATTTTGTCGGTTAATTGACTCCAGAGCAGCTTGCCTGTCACCAAACTTGCAGCTGTCAGCTGAGTTCCAGTAAAGGCGTTTCCTGCTTCCGGACGCGTTGCTTGAACAGCTACTCCTGCATTGAAATCCTGCGTATTACCTATATCAGCCCAAGGCCAAGAGATGTTACTGACTATTCTTGATGCTAAATTACCTGTACCAAACGTGGTCCAATTAATTAACCGATAATTGCCTGCTGTTGCATTGATTGTTTGCACGCTTATCCCGTATCCATTCATGTAATATTTTGCAGTAGTTAATGGTGAGATTGAGATGTTGCTGCTTAATGCCCCTGTCCATGAGTTGTATTTTCTAATGTATCCGTTGCTTATCGAGAGTAGTGATGGTGCTCTAGGTGATGTTCCTGCTCCTGGGACAGCTCCTACGTTTTCTCCTCCTTCGCTTCCAGAGGAATACTCTATCAATGTTGGCGCTGACTCTCCAGTGTATAATGGTCTTTCCCAGTATAGTTCACCTGTGCGGATATCATAACATTGCCAATACGTTTGGCTACTTGGCGAAGTTGGGTTGACTTTGCTTACAGCTTGGTACGCTCGTCCAAAAAGAATTATTGAGGGATAGCCTGGAGAACCTTCTAGTGTATCTGTGCCAATGTCTCCTCCTACAATGCCTGCAAAGTTGCCAACTTTTTTCCATACTACGTGTGCGCTGTTTGGTGCCTGTACCCATGCTGCAAATCTAGCCATTGGTTCTCTACTTATTCCCATTCTATATGGATTTGTGTTCGGATAGTATTGGTCCCATAGTGGTCCTCCTCCAGGTCCGAACCATGGGAAGTTGCCTAGAATTGGCCACCATTCTCGGTATTCGGGTGGTACAGGTCTTGTCCAATAATCTGTCGGTAAAGGCATAGCAGGCCATGATGCAACCACGTCTTGTTGTACTGTTATCGTAAATTCTTTTGCTGAGCTAGGTTTGTAGTATGCTGAGCCAAGAAGCTCTGAAGAGTTGTCATTTACAATATAACCGTCTTTGTACCGTCCTGCTGGGAAATATGTCCCTAAGAAGTCGAATTTAATATGCCAAGTTCCGATTTGATCAGCGGGATATTCGAACCAAGCGGATGCATCTGCTTGGTATGAATCCATTTTTATGACATTTTGTGTTCCGTCGGGTTTAGTTATAGTTGTTTGGTAGCCAGGGTGGAAACGTTGAACATGGGTAGAAGGCGACGTCCATATGTTAACCAAGAAATTCTGACCTAACCCTATAATGTTAGGTCTAACGCTAAGGTACGCTATTGTGTTAACTGTGTTATCAACAGTGACGCCCGTCGGTAGCGGTCCGCTTGTTGGCTGCTGTGTAGCATTTTGAGCATTCGCTGGCATAATTGACATAGTCATTATCGTCGAAGAAGCCATCAACAGAATTAAAGCTAAACAAATTATCATTCTACTTTTTAAGAATTTCGTTTTTTTCCTATTCTCCTACAAGTCTTTGCTTGCCTTGAAATTATGGCACGTATGTGCTTATATCATTTAGTGGAAAGAGGTTACTTGCGACAAATGACAAACAAACAGGAATAAAGTACGCTAAACAAAGCAAAAATAATTGTTTTTCACCAAATAAGAGCAAAAAATGCCTAAATAACTTGGATAATAGCAGCCCTTGCTCCAAAGCGAAATCGGTTGCATCAAGAAGCACTTTAAACGCCTTGACATGATTTATTGTACCGCAAAGAAACGGTAATTCGTTGCCGGTTTAGACTATCCTTAATTTCGCGATTTATCCTTGTGTTACCTTTTCCTTTGCTTTCTTTTGGCAATAAATCCAGAATGCGTTCACTTATGGATGATTGAGGACACCGAGGCCATTTTAGGGCTCCAGGAGCCGCGTTTTATGATCCGGTTTTATTGGTGTATTAGTGCTAGTATCGCTAATGCAATCTCAAGCTATTAATGCAAAGGCAGTCGAATATGTTTTGAATAGTAAGTATTGAGGTTTAGGTGAAATTACGCGGCAAAACTAACAAATAATGAACAAGGCTTGATTCTTGGTTTCTTAGATGAAAATATGACTGTTTGGTATTTACCCCTGACTGCCGTTGAGGGCAAGATCCTGAGCGGGATGGGTTATGGCGGGAACAAGCTGCATCTTAATCAAACGTCGCGTTTTTGTGGATGGTTATCGTTTCAAGTTTGACCCAAGCGTTACACCGGATATCTTGTTCATGTTTCAGGTGCAGCGGATGGGTTTCGCCGCCAAGATTCATGGCGAGGTTCTATGCGGGCATCTACCGGAGTTCCCGCTTGACGAGGCAGGTGTGGATACGGGTATCTGAATTCAGCGCCTGACATTAATGATAAGTCGTTTGCATCTTCGTCTAAAGTTCTTGGAAATAGCTGCTGAATGATAACGTTATCAGGGGCTATTCCTGCTTTCCTCAATTTCTCCGTAATCTCAGGCGCTAACGCGGTAGACATTAAAGAGATTTCACTTTCTTTCTTGTTTTGCAGTTTTCCTACTTTTTCTTTGAAGTCTTCAAACATGTTCTGTTTCCGTTTTGTTATAAGGAGACAACAAAACAGAGAACTATCTTCTCGAGACAACACAAAACAAGACAACGACTGCTATATTGTTGCAATTACCAAATAAAACTTGTGCTGATGTGATAACCAAATCAGTTTTAACTGTAACATCGAAATCGTAGCATTGGGCGATCTTTTCAATATATTTTAATCTAAACCAAAAATTACTAATCGATTAATTGACCCTCTCGCAATTATTGTTCTTAAAAAAAGAGGATGCGTTTTGAGTTTTTATTACTTCTTCCGATAAAGTATTATTCCAACTAAAGCGACTGCGATAATAACCGCGATTATTCCACCGATTATTGTCATTGTGTAGTCAGGTATGATTATTTGCTGTGGTTGTTCTGTATTAGTTGATGTTGGTGCTGGAACAACTGTGATGGCGGTTGAGGCTCCTGAGCTTCCATATGAGTCGTCGCCTGCAAACGAAGCTATTATCTTGTAGTCGCCTTCGATTGGTGGAGTCCATGTTTTGGCAAATGTGCCATAGTATCCGTCTGTTGTTACTGTTCCAAGGTCTTCATAGTTTCCATTAGAATCGAGTGCTGTCAGCGTTACTGGAACTCCTGTTATGGTTGAGTTGTGGTACATGCCGCTGATTGGTAGTTCCATGTGTAGGTATTCCATTTGTGCAGTCATGGACTCTTTGGAGATGCATGGTGTGCCTGCTTGAGCAGCTGAATGGTCAAGCACTGTACCTTTAATGACTATGCTTTGTCCTGAAGGAATAGCTGTTAACGGCGCTTCAATTGTAGTCGCACTTTGGCCTTTGCCAAAAACATACATATATCCATCGTAACTGTTACCAGCCGTAAGATAACCATCTGCCATCGCACCTGGAGTCATATAGCCGGTTATGTTCCAAACGCTAGCACCTGTAATTGCATCGATGCAGTGAAGCTTCCAGCCTCTTGTGATAGGTTCACTGGGAGAGTGTTCGTTATTAGATGTATACAGTTTTCCGTCGGCAATCATACCAATACCGTTGAAACTGTTTGTAGTTTGACCTTGAGCATTAGTGTATGGAGTCTCATACGGATTGGTTAGATCCTCATATTTCCAAGCAATGTTACCATTTGTCCAATTTAAAGCGTACACGCCATCATAGGCCTCATGATAAATCATGCCATAGGCAGACTGCACAGCATAAGCACCGAATCCAGGTTCACCCCACGGATAATCCATCGTCTCACTGGTCCACAAAAGTTTGCCTGAATGGATATCATAGCACATATAACCTTTGTTCTCCCATAAGACTCCGATTTTTCCGTGATCGGCAACCGCACAGCGACCGTTGTACATAGTCTCACTGCTTGTTATGTTCCACAACATTCTTCCAGCTGTTAAGTCACAGGCAGTCATTAATGTTCCATAACTTGCGCCCATTCCCAGAGGAAAGATAGATGTTAAGTAAACGGCTACGTTCGCTTCTAGGTCTGCAAGCAAAAATTCAGGGTTATAAGCCATACCGTTTGTGGTTGCTTGTGGGCCAAATGGCAACGTTATGTTGCTTACAACCCTTTTAGTGAAGTTACTTTCTGTTCCAGCTGTGGTCCAATTTATCAAATAGTAATGAATATCCGCACTCGTACCAAGTATTTGCGTGGTTAATGCATAGGGGTCATTGTATAAACCATTCAATGCTGTTGCGAAACCTATTGGGCCGATGGCTGTTGAGCCGTAATAACCGCCGTTTGCTAGCCCTGTCACATTCAATGTAACTGCTCCGCTGAAGGGGTCAATCTTCATAAGCCTACTGGTACCAATTGACAAAAGAGTTGGTGTGTATTCACCGGTTGGATTGGCAAAACCACTAGAACCGCCTTGGCCAGTCGAGAGGTCTACTTTGGCGTATGAAATGACATTTGGTGTAACTCCTCCTTGTGTGAGGGGTATTGCATAATACTGTTGCCCAGTTCGTATGTCATAACATACTGCACAGCTTATTGGCACCCCATTCACCGGCACCGTCATTGTTTGGTAAGCTCTTCCAGCATAGACTACACTTGGAGTGCCAGGAGTACTAATCATGCTGTATTGACCCGTTGCACCCCCGATTAGTCCGCTTATGGTTAATTGCTGCTTCCATACTATATGCGCTGTGTTTGGCGCTTGAACATACGGAGTGAAGCCATAGGATAAGCTTTGACCGTAGGAGATACTTTGGACATATGTATTCGTGTCTGCTGGCCAGTTCGAGCCACCGCCTACTATCCCATTACCTGGGAAGTTGCCTGCAATTGACCACCATTCTCTATTCTCTGGCGATATTGGACGTTCCCAATAATCTGTCGGTAATGCTGCTGGCGGCCAAGAAGCCACCAAGTCTGATTGCACTGTTAAATTCTGCTCTTCAGTTGAAGCTGGCGGATAGTAGGTGGAGTCAATGTACTCAGTACCTGGAGGGTTTGATACCACGTAGCCGTTAAGGTAGTACCCCGCTGGATAGTACTCGCCAAGAAATTCGAATTTTAGTCTGTATATGCCAACGCTGTCTGGTGTGTATTCAAACCAAGCAGTCGCATCTCCTTTGTAGGAGTTAATTGTTTTGATTATTTGAGTTCCGTCTGGCTTATTGATTGTGACCTTATATCCCTGATGAAAACGTTGCCAATTCAAGGAAGGTGTTAACCACATATTTACTAGCACTGATTGACCGACGCCTATGGGGTTAGGTCTAAAGCTAAGGTATGCTTTGGTATTAACAGTTAAGCTTGGGATAACGCCGGCTGGTATTGATCCGCTAACTGGCTGTGAAACGGCAAGTTGCCCCTTTGCTGTGCCAATAGGGCCATTTGTTGTCATTGCAATCGTTGATACCATTAGAAATATTGCAACTGCAACTGTTAGTTTTGTTGTTAAAATCTTCATTTCTATAATTCACCTTTAAGTATTTTCATTTGTTTATCCAATTTACTCACAAAATTTTTTGCTAATAAGATTGGCTCACGTATCGTGAACAAAAAAGATAGTTATTATCCTTAATTAATATGAAAGATAGCTTTAATTTAGCAAAAAGAAATAAAGCAAAAAACACAGCTTAGAGATATGCTTGAAATAGCGCTGATTACGGTAGAAGTTGTTTCGGCAATTGCCTGCTTTATTCTTGTTAGATTCATGGTAAAGCCTTTTTGGGTGACTGGAGAAAGCCGGTATCTCGGTTTACCTCTTGGATTTGGTTTTCTTGGTGCATCCTACGCATTCACAGCTTTATCAATTTCCGGAATAATTGACTTTGACTATATATGGTGGGCTCAACTTTTTTTCAGAGCATTTGCCTTCTTGTTTCTCTTAGTAACATATCTTCTTTCGAAACAGAGTCGTAATCTATTGTGGAATGCGCTTCTTGGCTTGTTAATGATTATTTTCGCAGTTTTGATTATGTTGACAATTATTTCTCCGCAAGTACTAGGGCCTAATTATAATGTTGCCCAAGTATATGTGCGCATTTTTATTTTGATTTGTCTCTCTTATATTTCAATTCACACCCTAAAGAACCACATAGAAAAGCCAGACCCAACAACATTGATGATTCCGTTAGGCTTTATTCTTCTTGCAATAGCCCAATTTTTGCAGATTATTTGGGTTGTTGATAGAAGCCCTTTAGCGTTTTGGGCAGGATTAGCGATTCGTCTGGGTGGGCTTGCAATCTTTCTTTTTGTTTCATATAGGACATTTTATAGCTCAGAAAAAAGGGGAGTAAATGAAAACAATCCTGCGTAGAGATAAATTGAAGATTTACGGAGATCTTCTATTTGCGCTCTATACTGAACCCCCAGAAAAAATCATGCTAACACACGTTCAGAAAAAAATTGGGGTTCCCTTTGACCGCTTTAAGATATATATTACAGAGCTAGTTGGTCTTGGTTTAATTAAGGATGAGATTTCATTGGAACTTACGGAAAAGGGAAAGCAATATCTTCGAGAATATGAGCGAGTCCTTGATTTTATCAAGCGAATGGGTCTAGCTTACAGATAGAGGCGATATGAAATACAAGGTATCAAAATTTCATGAACAGCGAAAAAAGGGAAGGCGGGAGATGTCTCCAAGATCACTCTATTAAGGATTTATTAGAGAATAAGTGGAAGCAAAAAAAGACACAGAGGAATATTATAAATCGGTTAGCGAATTGAAAAGTGAAAATAGACAAAGAAGATGGAAGTTAGGAGATGATGCAATAATCGTAATTGCATCAGTGGCTCTTTCTACATTCATCCAATACCTGATAAGCATAACATAAATTTAGAATACTCTCCAAAATAACCCCCCGACGCTTTCAGAAAAATAGACTTTTTCACAAATGGAAAATTTGGAGTCGTTTTTGAGGTGCCGTTTGCTTTTGGTATCATTTGGGAGTGGGAAATGATTTCAAGAACCTTGATTAAATCCAAAATAAAAGCAATAAGAAACCATTTTTTTAAAGCATTTTAAAAACACGCGGAAAATATGTTTCCAAATTTGCTTTTTATATTCCGATTTGTTTTAGAGCCGAAATCACCTTAAGTAACACCTATAAAATAGGCTTATTTTTTCCTTCTTTAGCCATTTTGAGCCATAAACAACCTTTAAAAGCATGGTCTTTATCTGGTCTCCCAGATAAAAACCAAAACGGATGATGAAGAATAAAGATTGAAAACAATCAGAAGAATCTATTTTCTGGTTACAATGAGACTGACTGGATTAGTGCTAGTATCGCTAATGCAATCTCAAGCTATTAATGCAAAGGCAGTCGAATGTGTTTTGAATAGTAAGTATTGAGGTTTGGTGAATTTAGGCGGCAACACTATCAAATAATGAAGAAGGGTTAATTCTTGGAGTCGCTGAAGCAAGCGGCATAGGCGCAACGTTTCTTCTGACTCAGCCAATCGACCCAGCAGTCAAAGCCACTGTATGCAGCATTCTTGGCTTGATAAGCGTTGCATTAAATGCTTCTGGCTAAAGTACGTAAACATTACACAACCTCAGAAGCCTTCATCTAGTTAGGCTCGACACCCAGCTCACTTGTGGAGCTAGCGAGAACCCTCAAAGGGATGAAAAACATTGACGGACTACTGCGATATTGACGATTTAGAAGAAGTTCTACGAACAGATATAACCACTGAGTTAGATGATCTTGCTGACCGATGCATAACAAGTCGCTAGTGCAATGATCGATGCGCTTTTGAAAGTTAATAATTTGTCTGTTCCTGCTTCTGTGCCTCAGCTAATTATGGAGGCTACTGCTTGGCTGGCGGCTTGGATGTTTAGGCGAACCAGCGATCCTGCCGGTGCTGAGGTATTCTGGAACGAATCACAACGCTTCCTAAACCTTTATGTTCAAAATCAAGACGAAGGCGAAATCGCGTTCAAGGTGGTATCAGACTAGGCTTGATTGAGAGTGATAAATCTCAACTCAGCGGTCTAGACTTTAATCAGACGGCCAGAAGATTAGTGGGCCGCTTAGGCAGAAACTTGTCGAGCGACTGGCAGACGTTGCCTGGTATAGTGCTTTTTGGGGTGCACCTCATAGAACTGGATATTTAGCCAGCACAGTTACCAAAGAGGTTGGGGTTGGCGAGGCCTCTGTTTCCGCTAATGCTTCTTATGCTCGTTTTGTTGAGGAAGGCACAAGGCCTCATGAGATCCGCCCCATTAACGGCAGTCTCTTAGTATTTCGGTATTTATTAGGATTTTAACTTTTGTTTTTGCGCCAAGTTGAATAACAAATAGCGCTCATCTGTTCGTTTGAACGTTTTTCACTTTCGAGTTTACGGTCATTTTCTTCATGCATGAACTCTTCACAACGAGAAATGTATTCTCGTTCTGATTCACCGGCTTTAGGTTTAGGCACAGGCATTTCATTTTCACCAGAAACCACCTTTAGACGTGACTGTAGCCGTGGCTTCCAATGAACCGATACCTATTGTTCCGAAAGTGAAATTGTAGCTACCGCTGGACAATTGAATCCAGCCACTGTTGTAGCTTTGCTGTTCACCTTGCGCTGCTGAATGTTCCCAGATAACTCGGTCGTCACTTAATATTTGAGCTCGCCATAGCGCTGCGCCGTTTTGAACTGCGACTTGAACTTGAACTCTATCGTCTAGAAACGGTTGGTCAAACGCTGATGTCTTCGAGTCGACTCCTATCGTCAAAGACACCGGAATGTTCACTGACGTTCTCGGATAAGTTACGCCCGCGTAGACTGCGAAAGCTGCAACTATGATAACTACCATTGCCACAAAAGCCATAATTGATTTTAATTTTACCACTCACATAATCTCCATTTTTGAATTTATCAGGGTGTTAATCGTGGCGTTCGTCTTCGTGAGACAATTACTTCTAGCACAAACAAAAGCTACCACGATTCACTTGGTTAGTCTCCTTAACGGCGATATAATCCCTTGTTATTGTGACGCAACAATCACAATTTTACTGAATTGATAACCAGAATTGTCGTGGTCGCAAAGAGCGATTTTGAATGGCAAAAGATAAGCGAAGAACTCAGGCGCAAGAAGGCTAAACCGAACTGCCAGGGCAACAGCGTCATAAAAGCGTTCTTGCCTTGTCACAGTGGTCTTTTTCAAGTGGATTTCTACCGTGCGTCGCCATCGACTTTAGGCATTCAATTTGCGTTTGCAAAGGCCATTTGCCTATCCTTATTGGAAGTTGCCCATATGGCTTTTCTGGGCAGTTGGAACAGCGAAGTTTTCTCAGCCATCACAGGCCTAACCGGAATTATAATCGGACTATTTGTAGGGAAAAAACATTGATGCTTACAAGGTGGAACCAAGCTTAATGGCGAGGGGTAAACCTTGGACAGTTGAGGATGAAAGGCAGCTTCGACAACTGTTAACAGAAAAGAAGTCTGTGCGTTCTATTGCAAAGGTTCTGGGCAAAAGCCTGACTTCTGTACAGATGAAAGCATCTCGCTTAGGCTTAGTAGTTGTTGATGGGAGTGAAAAAAACACGCCATCAACAACTACCTTTGCTAAGTTAGTTTTGCCAGTTGAGTTGCCTTCAATTGAGGAAGAACTCAAGACTCTAGTTGGAGCTTTGAAAGGTCTTGAAGCGCCGAAGTTGGATAAGACGGATGTTTTGCGTTTACGCGGCATCCATCCAGGGCGTGAAAGTACCTGGCTTCGCTCTCATGCAAAATTGCCCCAGCCTTTTTTCGTTCATCAATGTCTAAAAACATGCCCTGCACTGCAGGTTGCCCCATGTATTCTGTGCGCGTTGCGAAAGCTTCCAGCCAAACTATTGAACCGTTCTTCCGCACTGCTCTAAACTCAAGGCGTTCGTCCGATGGTTCCCCTCGAATGCGTTTTTCTAAACGGATAAAGAAAACGGCTTTGTCCTCATCATATATTAGTCCTGCAACTCCAAGGGGCGAAAGTGACTTCAACTCATCAGTAGAATAACCCAAAATGTTTCTCATAGCTAAGTTGGCAAAAACCAGTCGCAGTGGAGAAGTTTGAGTAATTAATATCTCCTGAAGCGATTTCTCAACCACTGTACGATAATTCAATTCTGATTCTGCAAGCGCTTTTTTTGTCTTCTTGCGTTCTACAGTTTTATTTATTGCATCTACTAATTCGCAGTATACTGTTTCGGGTGAACCTTGCTTGTTGAAGTATCCGTCTACACCGAGGTTTAATGCCCTTATGGCAACTTCTTCTCTTCCTTTGCCAGTAAACAGGATGAATGGAATTATATTATTTCGTTCTCGCAACTCTTTTAGGAATTCGAGTCCGTCTTTTTGGGGCATCTCATAGTCTGAAACCACAATATCATGTTTTCCAGATGCCAATTTCTTGAAGCCTTCATCCACACAACACGCCCAATCAATCTCAAAGCCACTGTAAAGGTCCAGCAGCATCAGCTTTGTTATCTCTTGAATTGACGGATCATCGTCTACATGTAGAACTCGGATAACGTTCTCTTTATTTGCAGCAGCAAAAGCAGTTACTTCTATTGCTACCGTATTCTGGATTACGGTTTGTATTGGCCAAACGCCACACCCAAGGAGAGACTGTTGGAGTACAAGGCAGTTATGAATCCTGAATACAGGGCATCGCGTTTGAATGATTAATAGATAATTAGAGGTTCACAGCTCTGGGAACCCACATATTCTTTTCTTATCTTAGATATTTCGCAAACAAGAGATCTTCTTCACTAATCAATACATCAGAAGTTTGTCTTGTTACATGCACCAATACGATAGTTAAATTACAATACAGAACTCAAAAACATCATTCTTGAATGCACGGAAAAGCGTTCGAGTTTAACAGTGCAACACTAACAATGTGATCGATACTCTTAAGAGAAAAAACGCCTAGACTCACGATTGAGGAGTTGAAGAATTAATGTCACCTGAAATTCTAAAAGATATAGAGCGAGAAATTACAAATTTGCTTAGCGACTTAATTCGTTTTAACACAACTAATCCCCCAGGCAACGAAACACAAGCAGCAACATACATAGCAAAAATGCTATCCAAAGAAGGCTTCAAAACTGAAATTATTGAGTCAGCGCCTGGAAGAGGCAGCGTAATCACCAGGTTGAAGGGTACGGGGGAAAAACCCAGCTTGTTACTG
This sequence comes from Candidatus Bathyarchaeota archaeon, assembly GCA_963831865.1. Lineage (GTDB taxonomy): Archaea > Thermoproteota > Bathyarchaeia > Bathyarchaeales > Bathycorpusculaceae > Bathycorpusculum. Next base: position 16,289 of record CAWHSP010000036.1, read on the forward strand.
TTGTCTCATCTTGATGTGGTTGCAGCAAATCCAAATGAGTGGTCCGTGCCTCCATTTGAAGGAAAGGTTTTAGATGGCTACGTTTACGGCAGAGGAGCTTACGATATGAAATGCATGACAGCCATCGAAATCATGATATTCAAACTGTTAAAGAAAAACAAGGTAAAGCTTAAAGGCGACATAGTTTTGGCAGCAACTGCAGATGAGGAAAAAGGCGGCGAAGAAGGCGCGGGCTACCTCTTGCGGAACTACCGAGAAAAAGTTTGGTGCCCATACTTGTTAAATGAAGGCGGAGGATTAGCCACCCCAACCAAAAAAGGCAACGTCTTCACGGTGCAGACAGCTGAAAAAGGAATTCTGTGGCTTAAAATAACAGCAAAAGGCACCCCTGGCCACGGCTCAACCCCTAACACGGCGGATAATGCAATTATTCGCATAAGCAAAGTCATTGATAAACTCCGCGATTTCAAGCCGGCCACCATCCTTGTTCCGACACTTAAACAGTACCTTGCTGAAATTGCCAAACGTAACCCTGACTTAAACGGATTAATTACACGTTTACTTAGCTACCCAATGGAAAGCGAGGAAATATTAGATGAGTTAGCACTGAAGGATCATGCTTTAGCCGAGGAAATTAGACCGAGGACCAAAATGACAATTACACCAACAATCATCAAAGGCGGAGTCAAAGAAAACATTATTCCTTCTGAGTGTGAAGCAGTTTTTGATTGCCGAATTCTTCCAGGGCAAAGCGTCACCGCAACCATTGATTTGATTAAAGGTATGCTTGAGAATGTGGGTTCGGATAAGTTAAGTTTTGAGTTTATACAAGCCCATGACGGCTCCGAATCAACTACTGAAACACAACTTTATCACACCATCACAGAGGTTCTTCGTGAGTTTGAGCCTGATTGCGGAATAGCCCCCTCATTGACCACAGGCGGAACGGATTCACGCTTCTTCAGGGAAGAAGGCAGCATATGTTATGGTTTTCAACCAATGATTCCAGATGAACCAAAAGACCAAATAGAGAAACGAATGCATGGAATTGATGAGCGGATAACAATCAAGAACCTTGTCTTTGGCACAAGCGTATTGTATGAGACCGTGAAAAGGTTCTTGACTTAAACTAACTTCTCACTTCTTCCATTGCTTATTTGTGCTCGAGCTCATGTTCACATTTTAACATTTTGATATAAAATTATTTATACCAAACCTACCCATGTTACTAGCAGGATGCCTATTACTTGGTGTCACCCTCAAAATGACTAGCGAGCAAACAATAATTAATAAATCAAACCCAAATTTCGAAGCCTCAAAAAGCATCGGTTTAATCTCAGACACCCATATCCCTAAAAGAGCTATGTGTATACCCCAAAGGGTTTTTGAGATTTTCAAGAATGTTGACTTCATCATCCACGCTGGTGACTTAGTGGAGTTAACTGTTATTGATGAATTGGAGCAAATTGCTCCAGTTTTGGCGGTACACGGCAATATGGACGGGCCTGAAGTTGGCAATGGGTTGCCAAAGCTTGATTCGCTTAAGATTTTTGAATGGAAAATAGGAGTTATGCATGACCCTGATATTCTGCATGGGACAAATGAAATGGAACGTATAGCTAAGCAATATGGATTTAATGTTTTTGTCTACGGGCACACACATAGCTCCAGAATTAAATGGGAGGAAAAAATCCTCTACATTAACCCAGGTAGCCCAACGGATCCAGCATCTTTGGTAAATAAACCTTCAGTCGGGTTGCTAAAAATAACAAAGGAAAATATTTCTCCGCAAATAATAGAACTTTAACTTATCAAAAAGGCAAATAGAAAATAGTGTAAAGTGCAATTCCGAGAACGGTTGAAACCAGCCAACATATCATTGTTAACAGCATTTTTCTTTTTCTGTTGAAGCAGCCTTTCAAGCCTTGAAGCCTCCAAGAAAGTACAAACCAGATGCCAAACAAAGCTGCAAATGCTCCAAACGGTACATGAACCAAAGTAACGACTGATACGAGTCCAGAAGCATGACGAAGGATGTACTCTGGAATTATTGCTAGAACAAAAGAAGGAATCATGACTGCAAATATAACAACCAAATGTAAGAAAACCGCTATAGCCATTACTCGGCCATGCCTCTGAAAAACCAGCCGCCTATAGAGAAAATACCCGTAAATCAACAATGCCAAAACAATAATTTGGATAAACAAGCCGATTGTGGGAATGAACACATAAGGACTAGCAAGATTAAACATGATCCTCCTTTAACCAGTTTGAAAGTAAAGGTATAAAGCTTCACTTTCACTCACCCCTCTACCACCTCAAACAGTCGCCTCTGCAAGCGCCTTAAAAGCGATCAACGCTAAAACCGTGAGTCAGAGGTAAATAAAATGGAACATTGCAAAAACCCCTGGAACGACGTTTGCAAAAGCGAAAATATCAAATTATACATCCAATTAAAAGGCGAAAAACTGCCTATCTGCCAGCAATGCTGGGTTAAAATAGCTGACCAAGAGAAAGAGTGGTGAAATGGCATTGGAGAATTTCAGCGTTAACTGTGCCAAATCATACATCGGAAGAAACGTCAACCTGCATCTTAAAGACGGAGCCGTCATAATAAATGTGCAATTAACTGCGATCTTAAAAGGCGCAGGAAAAAGCTTCCTACTTGAGTACGCTCTTAATAAAAGACACAGAACTGCTCGTATACCGTTAAGAAACATCGCTTATGCTGAATTATTAAACTCAAACATATTGCAATCAGCAGGTTAAGAATTCTTTGGAGAGACAAAACCAAAAATACAAGCAAATACTTTTTCAAGTCTATGCGTTGTTCACACTGTGGGGCTTGTTGTAAAGAAACCGAAATGCTTCTGTCAAAAGAAGACATCGTGCGTTTAAAAAAGCGGGGCTTTGGTAGAGGTTACTTTGTAAAATTTGATTGTCAAGGATATGCTCAACTTAGGAATCGGGAAGGTTATTGCGTTTTCTATAATCGAGTCAAACAGCGATGCAGTGTTTACTGTGATAGACCTTCGGGCTGTCGTGTATATCCTGTTATCTTGGATGAATCGGTAGGAACTATTTTGGATGATATTTGTCCTAATGTAGGTACGATAACTCATAGAGAAAAAAAATCAAAAGGTAAAAGGGTCATTAAACTGTTGGAAAGAATAGATTATGAAGCGGCAAGAAAGCGTTCTTAGAAGTCTCTATTGTATTGAACTTTGTTTTTTCCTAAAACACGTTTAGATTAGCAGCAATGTATTCTTTGGTGTTTCTTAGGTTAGACTTTTCTGGATATTAGACCGGTACCTTCTATTTTACAGTATCAGTCACAAATTAGTTGCACTTCAACAACGTGGTCGTTGTATTGAATCAGCTTAATAGGTAAATATCAGGTTCCTTCTTTTTCGGCTGCTTTATCTTTAGCTCTTAAGTCTTCAACATATTGTCTCATTGTGGAGTTGTTTTCTTCGGCTTTTTGCCTTATTTCTTCGTGTATTTTATCGGTGACCGTTACGCATTCGTATCCTTTTCGTGGCAAAATGTCCAATCTCCATTCCGTACTTTGCGGTACTATTCAACATATAATTAACGGCGTTTCCAGTTTATTGCAAAATCTTACATAAAATTATCAACGTTTAATCGTTTCAACAATAATACTTCAATCGACTGACCGCTCTTACCGTAGAAGTAAAATAAATGTACGTTCGCTAACTATGCTTAAGATGGAAAACGAAAACGCAGAAGAAAGGCTAAAAAGCATCACTGTCCAGGCGGAAGTCTGCGATTACTTCTTTAAACAATGGCTCAAAGTAAAAGAAGAATATTCCATAAAATAAGGAATACACAGCTTCTCAGACTATGTAACCTATCGCTTAGCCCAACTATAAAACGAAGATAAGAAACAAAGCCGCGAACAAAAATCGGATTGAAACCGCTACAACTTTAAATAATTCTTGAGATGACTTGTCAAGAGGTGAAACAATAGATGCCTTGCACTGTAATTGTCGGCGCCTTCTGGGGAGACGAAGGCAAAGGAAAAATAATCTCGTATTTGGCCTTAAAAGATAATCTTGATTTCTGCGTAAGAACCGGCTCGGTAAACGCAGCCCACACTGTCTGGTTTGAAGGCAAAAAATACGCTCTGCACATGGTTCCCGCTGCTTTCATTAATCCAAAAACACGTCTTCTTATCGCAGCAGGGGCAAACGTTGATGTCAAAACGTTTTTTGATGAAGTTGAATTAACTAAAGTGAAAGGCAGAATTGGCATAGACCAAAGTGCTTCAATAATTGAAGAGAAGCATGGGGCTGCCGATAAGGCAAGCGCGGTCAACAAAGGCATTGGAACCACAGGTCGAGGCGTTGGTCCTGCCATTGAAGAACGTGTTAGACGTACTGCGAAACTTGCGAAAGACATCCCTGAATTGAAACCTTACGTTACGGACCAGGTGCAGGAAGTCAACGATGGTTTAGACAGCGGAAAAAAGGTTCTTCTCGAAGGCACACAAGGATTCATGTTATCACTGTTTTTAGGCGGCGGTTACCCGTACGTAACTGGAAGAGATACGGGCGCCTCAGCAATCGCATCAGAAGCAGGAGTAGGACCTACGAGAGTTGACGATGTCCTTATAGTTTTTAAATCATTTATAACAAGAGTCGGCGCAGGACCACTTCCGGGAGAAATAACAAAAGAAGAAGCACAGCAAAGAGGTTGGTTTGAAGTGGCCGCAGGAACAGGAAGAGACCGGCGTTCGGCGCCATTTGACTTCGACTTAGCAAAAAAAAATGCTAAGATAAACGGTGCTACACAGGCGGCAATGACAAAACTGGACGCTATTTTCCCAAGTTGCAGAGGAGCCAAGAGATACAGTGATTTGCCTAAAGATGCAAAAAACTTTGTCAAGGAAGTTGAAGACAAAACAGGCGTACCCATCACATTAATTGGCACGGGACCTGAAGCGTTGGAGATAGTGGACCGCCGAAAATAGCAACTTTTATTTCTTATACAAGTGAATTCTCTCTAAAGGTAATTGAAAGATGACAACCAACGGATTTACCAAAACAACAGTCAGCATTCTAATATTCCTGTTTGCGGCGGGTTTACTTCTCGGGGCATTAGGAGTTTTTGTTTTCACCGTAAAGGAAGTAGACAATTTAAACAACCGAGTAACAGATCTGCAAAATCAAGTCTCAGGCCTCAAAGGCTTCCAAAATGCAACCTACCAAAACATCACCATCCTTCAAAATGGCACGCCCCTAGCTGACATTTATCAAGGAGTGCGCGACTCTGTCGTTCTAATACAAGGTACGACTAGCGGCGGTGGTGTTCAAGGCTCAGGGTTTGTCTACAAGTTTTCAGATAGAACCGTTGTATTAACTAATTATCATGTAGTCCAAGGAACAAGCGGTTTGAGCGTCACTTTTTCAGATGGAAATGGCTACGCAGCAGCAGTACTTGGAACAGACCCATACTCTGATTTAGCTGTAGTTTCAGTCAATAATGCGCCCGCGTCAGAGTTGAAACCAGTCACTATCGTAAGTTCCTCTCCATTAAGCGTCGGTGAACCAGTTATAGCTATTGGAAATCCCTATGGACTCGTAGGTTCGTTGACCACTGGCACTGTAAGTGCACTGGGAAGAACGATAACTGAAGATACGGCAGGAGGATTTTCGATCGCAAACATTATTCAAACAAGCACTCCAATAAATCCTGGAAACTCAGGTGGTCCCCTTCTTAACTCGGTTGGAAATGTCGTGGGCATTACAACAGCAATAGTCACTAATTCACAAGGACTAGGTTTTGCGATTCCATCAAATACTATTCTACGTGAAATAGACTCTTTGATCTCAACAGGCACTTATCATGGGCACTCGTATCTAGGCGTCATGGGGCAAGACATGAGCTTTGATTTAGCCCAACAAACGGGTGCTAGTGTAACTTATGGCTGGAAGATTTCTTCAATAACAAGTGGAGGACCATCAGATGGCAAATTACTAGTCGACGACATCATTATCGCTATGAACAATCAAATAATCAAAAACCAAGATGACTTAGCAAGCTACTTAGAAGAAAACACTATGCCAGGCGATAGCTTACTAATAACTGCATTTAGAGGAACTGCCCAAGTTCAAGTAACTGTTGTCCTCGGGCAAAGACCAGCAGCATAAAAAAGGTATCTGTTTAATTTTTAATAAAACTTTCCAATGGTGCGTTCTCTCGTACATGTTATATAATGCAATTTCTAATTCGTTGGATTTTGGGGTTAGGAAAATTAGTTACATACTAAAAAAAGAAAAGAAAGTTGGTCGTGAGAAACTGAGAAAAGCTCTTGGATAAGCAGTCGCATTAAGAGTTATGCCTTAAGTTAATGGTCTACTGGCCTGTTGCGTTGATGACAGTTGAGCAGTGACCGTTGATGTTTGTGTTAAAACTATCACTAAAGATATTATGAAGACGATTGCAATTAGAGTGGCCAAAGTGTTATCATAAAGTTTCTTCATTTGCATTTTCTCCTTAGTCCACTATTGGAGGCTAAATAATTGTTCCCAATGGGCTGCAGGTTAGTTTGAATTGCAATTATGAAGATGTGGGAACTTAACCCTCGATGATATCATTTCAGTTGCTGAGCAATTTAAAGATGCGTTAAAGGTGCATTAACACGACTTCTCTAGGCGCAAACCAAATATCCCTATAAAACTCAAACACACGCCAACCGAAAAGCAGCCACAAACCCATAAAACCCATTTTCCTAAAACCTGCCTTTCTAAACACTGTTAAGGAAGCAATGTTTCTCCTTTGAACGGAAGCAAAAACCGCTCTCGCACCATAATGATAGAGCTGCTCGGTTCCCACAATTACCAGTTCATTAGCGATGCCTTTCCGCCTATACTCAGGATGGACTGCTAGCCAAAGTATGCACCCGAATTTGATGTTTCCCACGCAAAACTCTATTAGTTTAGCGAAGCCTACAACAATCCCCTTCGTTTCACTCACCAGCACTTGCCCCTCATCTTTTAGACTATTGCTGGCGAAGAAGCGGAAGAACCGTGGGAAAGACAAGTCTACAATTTGCTTAAGACTAGCCATATCTGCAGGTGTTGCTTGTCTTACTGTAAACTCGGCATTCAAAAAGGCTGCTCCTTAACAAAATTACTAAATATAAATCAATAAAAATGTAACCCATCGCTCGATTCTATAAGGGCTTCGGCGGTTCAGATTGTATTGAGGCCTCAGGCTTTTTACGGGAAAAGATTAAGCTCGTCGACTTTACAATTTGGGGTACGCCTATGAGGTCTTCAAAAATTAGCAAACCACGAGAAAGAAGCGCAAATGCTGCTGCCGGTGCGGCGGCAACTCCGAAGAGAAAAGTGAGAATCCCAACGATTCCGACTTCTTGGAAACCTGCGCCTGCTGGTGTTATTGGTACAAAAGCTAACGCAGTAACTAATGGGTGGATTAGGAAGAAAGCAAGCCATGCTATACCGAGATTACTGTTAAGTGTAATTCCCAAAGCTAAACCTAAGAAGTACCATTCGAAACCTTTCAAAAGCCAACATGCAAGTGTTAACACACCTATTTCTGGAATTGCCTTATGGGTTTTATGAGAACTGTCTTTGTATTCTTCAAGTTTCCCCATTAAGCCGCCTGTAAATCGCCTGAGCAATCTGGAGTTTGCTACACGGTCAAACAGTGAAATTGCTCTTTGTGACCACGTGAAAGCAGCCAGCAAGATTGCTCCTGTAAGCATTAATGCTATACCTAATACTGCAACTAGTAATTCCAACATTTATACCCGCAAAAGTGCCAAAAAGCGCCCATTTTTCTGCGGAAACAACGTTCAGTAGAAAAACTACTGCTCCAACGCCGCCAATTACTTTAACTAGAAACTCTATGGTTTGTATGCCTAAAATGGTGGAAAGGCCTTTTGAGGCTGGAACATTTTGGTCTCTAAGATAAACTGGGGTTAAAATGTAGCCTGAGCGTCCAGGTGTGACATCGCTGGTTAACATTCCTGCGTACTGTGCTAAGAGTGTTTTGCCGAAAGATGTTTTTACGCCATCTTTGGCCAAAACTCGCCTCAACCGAACTGTAAAAAGCAGATTGATTCCAAAATACATAAGTAATGCAAGAATCAAATATCCAATTTTAATCGTCAAAATTGTGTTGTAAAGATAATGTACTCCCTTAAGGATGGTAGATTCTCCAGGATTGAAAGTTGCGGGAACAGTTGTTCCAACATACCAAAATAATCCGACGAAAATAGCGACCATGAAGGCTGCTTGCAGCGTAATAGTTAGAATTTGTCGCGAACGGGCTAATTTCTGCTTCTTTTGGCTAGGACTGTCTGGTGATGACAAGGTGCATCTACCATATGTTTTGACTTTTAAATCTCTTACGGAAATTTGCCTTTAATCCCAAAAAAGTTTTTTTGGCCCACTTAACGGCTTCACGGTCTTACACATTCAGCTTTAGGTTTATACGGACGCTTAGTGGTTCTTTTACGTTTGTGATATTCACACTCATCAACTCGAGTTAGCATCCAGCCTTTATCGTGGTAGATGCATCCACATGGAAGCTTCACTGTTTTTTTCGCCTCATCTTTGTCAACGGTTTTTTTAGTTTCCGCCAATTTTTTGCCAGCCAATATGAACAACTTAGATGACATTTAGTAAATTAACTTAACCTAAAACTAACAAAACAAAAAAGAAAAGAAGAGATTTTTCTAAAGTTGTCAAGCTACCGTTGAGAGATTCGTTATGTCTATTTTTTTGTGGTTGCAAAAGTCCATTCTGACGTCAAAGTTGCCCCAACCTGGAATTGCTCCATAGCTTTTTCCAAATGCCGCAATAGCATTCAAAGAAAAACAACAAAGCAAGAACCAAATTACACAAGCCAAAAAGCTACTTTAGAAGTAAGTTTAACTTTACTTCTTCAAACAATCAATGTAGCTTCTCCCAACTAAAATGAAGAATCAAGTAAACGAAAAAAGGGATAAGCGAAACACTTAAGTGCAAAGAGCTTGTAGTTTTGTTTTAGAAATTAAGATTAGGATGTAGAATCAATTGGCTGTTGAAGGTTTTTTCGAAAACAAAAAGACACCAGTAGAAGCAAAAGTCGGAGACTTAACCCCACAATCTAAAGCGGTTAACGTTACGGCCAAAGTAGTATCCAAAACAGAAGTTCGAGAAATCCCAATGGGTCGAGATGGGTCTGCACACAAAGTAAGTGATGCGCTCGTCGGAGACGAAACAGGAGTAGTTTACCTGACACTTTGGGACGATAATATCGAAAAAGTAAACGAGGGAGACACCGTCCGCGTAGAAAACGGCTACGTAACACTATTCAAAGGCAACATACGACTAAACATCGGCAAATATGGCAAGCTTGAACCAGCAAAAGAACCACTCGCGGTAGAAGTAAATACAGAAAATAACGTGTCCAGCAAAGCATACGAACAAGAAAGAAGACCTTTCAGAGGCGGAAGAGGCGGCGGAGGATACGGCGGCGGAAGAGATAGACGTGGCGGCGGAGGATATGGTGGCGGCGGAGGCGGTTACGGTGGCGGTCGAGATAGAGATCGTCGCGGTAGCGGCGGAAGCGGCGGCGGTTATAGACCAAGATACTAAGCTTCAAGCTTTGAAATAAGATCAATTTTCTTTTTTTGCTTTTTTCAATTTTAAGTTAAAGTTATACATGCCTTCTTGGAAACGCTTAAAACAGTCAGTTGATACTTTAGCGCTTGATTAGGAGAAAGGTCTTTTGGTTTCAGAAGAAAAAAAGAAGCCCACAGTCGAGGATTTGCTTGCTAAAGCTAATAAACCCGCTCAGTTATCTCCTCCAATGCACCGTTTCTATGAAGGAAAAATGCAGGTTATCCCAAAATGCGCCATTCGAAGTGTTGATGATTTTGCTATTTGGTATACTCCAGGCGTTGCTGCGCCCTGTAGGATGATTCAAGCTGATCCCGACAAATCATTTGAGTTGACCAACCGCTGGAATTATGTTGCCGTGGTTTCCGATGGAACACGCGTTTTAGGTTTAGGCGATATTGGCCCTGAGGCTGCCTTGCCAGTAATGGAGGGCAAAGCGCTCTTGTTCAAATACTTAGGTGGAGTGGATGCGTTTCCAATTTGCTTGAGAACCAAAGACCCGGATGAGATAGTTAGAATTTGTAAAGCTTTGGAGCCGTCGTTTGGTGGGATTAACCTTGAGGATATAGAAAAACCAAAGTGTTTTCATGTTCTTGAAAGCGCTCGTGAACAATTGAATATTCCTGTTTGGCATGATGACCAGCAGGGAACCGCCACCGTAATTTTAGCTGGGCTGATAAATGCCTTCAAAATTGTAGGCAAGAAACCGCGGGAAAGCTTAATCACATTGGTTGGTTCGGGAGCAGCAAACATTCGAACTGCTTACGTGCTTATGAAATGGGGCGTTAAACCCCGAAACATAATTCTTGCTGACAGCAAAGGCGTAGTTCACAGAAATAGAAAAGACATAACCAAAGAAGAAGACCCATGGAAATACGACATTACACAAAAAACTAATGGCGAGGATAGAACTGGCGACATCCAAGAGGCGTTCAAAGGGGTGGATGCAGTGGTTGCTGCTTCAAAGTCAGGTCCAAACACCATTAAGAAAGAATGGATTCAAACCATGGCTCAAAACTCTATTATTTTTGCCTGCGCCAACCCGATTCCTGAAATCTGGCCGTGGGATGCACAGGAAGCAGGCGCCCGAATTGTAGCCACGGGAAGAAGCGACTTTCCAAACCAAGTAAACAATAGCCTTGGCTTTCCAGGTATTTTCAGAGGCGTTTTAGATGTTAAGGCGAAAACCGTTACTGATGACATGTGCATCGCAGCAGCGCAAGAGCTAGCAAATTACGCTGAAGAGAGGGGAATAAATGAGAATGATATTTTGCCGCGGATGGACGAGTGGGAAGTTTTCCCCAGAGAAGCTGTAGCATGCGCTTTGAAATCAATTGAGCAAGGCGTGGCACGAGTTAAGCCAAGCAAACAAGAACTGTACGAACGGGCGTCTGCCATAATTCAAAATGCTAGGCAATCAACTGAGTTACTGATGAAACATGGTTTAATTAAGCAGCCTCCAAACGAAAGCGACCTTCTGAAATAGAATCGTACAACGAAATTTGCACTTTTTACTTAAAGAATTTGGCAAACTGTTGAACACTATAGGGAAAACTTTATGTGAAGATTTCACCAAGAAAACAATCAAATGCACAACTAAAGCAAATGAACTTTACAAAAAATAATTATAGAGGAGTTAGTTGAGTCAATCTCACTATGTTTCTTTTTTCCAGTCGTCGCAGAGCATCAAGGCATTCATCTTTTTTCTCGCCAGTAATTTCAAGGTTCACCATAATTTCTTTAACTGAAACCCCAGGTTTGCCGAAGTTTTCATGTCTTTTATAGAGGTGTCGAACAATAGATTTTTCGAGTTTGCCGCATCGCCAAGTGGTGTGCCGGATCAAAACAACGATGGTTTTCACAAGTGTTTGCTCGTTTGCTTTTCTTCCCCGAGAGTCGCCCATCTCTCCACCGCCTTTCCTACACGTCGGCATGGTTTTTAAACGTTTGTTCCCCAGCGATTTAAGTGCTTTATTTTTAAGGAAGGCAGTATTTTCTAAAGGGTTTTTTTGAGATACAATCCGTGCTTTTTCCCGTAGTAATTTTCTAGTTTTCCCATTTTTTGGTATCCCCTGTTTTGGTACAGTTTCAGAGCAATTGAGTTGTCTTCCCTAACTTCCAATTGGCATTCAACTATGCCTTTCTGTTTAAGGATTTCTTCAATTTCCTTGAGCATCTTACTTCCAATCCCTTTGCGGCGGTATATCGGAGGGACATTCAGAGTTATTATATGCCCAAAGAGCTTTTCGCTTTCTATTTCTATCTGCGCTATTATGAATCCGGCAACTTCATTGTCTGCCCTTGCAACTAATGCTATGGTGTTGTAGTTAGTTAACAAATAGGCTATTTGCTGTTTTGAAAATGCTTCTTGATCAAAGCATTGATCTTCGATTTCAGAAAGCTTATCAAGCATCCGCATGGAAGCGGTTTCGATTTTTATTTCCATTTTGTCGTCTTTAAGATTATTATGAAGTTGCGGTATTATTTTATTTTTTTGGGTTATTTCCCCTTCTGATATGCTCGGTTTTGGTTCTAAGCGTTGTTATTTGCCTAAAGCCAATTGTTTTTTGTCATTACTTGCGCTTCTTAAAAAGTTGATGTCCTTCTACTTTAGCGTGAAACGCAACAGATATGCCCTGATACGCTGCGCTTTTTTTGCCCTGGTGGCAAGTACGAGGGAGTTGAAAACTGCCATGCCGCCTCATTAATTTGAACGGTTTAAAGCTTTACGATTAACACATGCACTCAGGTGGAGCGTTAAGTTACGCTCACCGTGTCTTTGGAATCAATTTTTAGTCTTTCTCTGTCTAATAATTTCTACCGCTAACTCCTACTAACTATTACGCCCTCCTCTCTCTAAGACAAACAGACAGACAAAAAAAGGAAAAGATTAAAATCTAATTCTTTCTCTACTTTTATGGTGAGCCTGAGAGCTATTTGTGGTTTGCAGATCGCTTTTCGCTTAATTCACGGTACTTTTCCATAGCGTATTCAACGATTTTACGAGCTTCTTGTGCGTTTTTCCATTCTCTGACCTTCACCCATTTGTGGGGCTCAAGTCGTTTGTAAGTTTCAAAGAATTCTTGAATCTCTATTAATCGGTGCTTATTGACGTCAGTTATGTCACGGTAGTCTTCGAAACGAGCATCGTTGACCAACACGGAAAGAATCTTCGCGTCTAGTCCTTCTTCGTCTTCGATTATTAGCGCGCCGATGACGCGAACTTTAACTATACAACCCGCCGTTAGAGGCGCGTAGCTGAGCACCATAATATCTAAGGGGTCCTTATCATCAAACCATGTCTGAGGAACGAACCCATACTCAACTGGGAACACCACAGATGAAGGAATAATCCTGTCTAGTATGAGAGCTTCCCATTTTATGTTGTACTCATATTTATCTCGTGAGCCACTTGCAACTTCAATAACCATGTTCAAAAGCTCAGGAGGATTATCGCCAGCTGGGATGTCGCTCCAAAAGTTCATATCTTTGTCAACCTTTTTTAAAGCAAAAGGCTATCAGCGATTTAAATTTTCTTCGATTTTTACTTAACTTTCATGGCGGTTCCAAGGAATGGAGGAAGCTGGTCATAAAGGGTATTTTTGGCATTAAACATAGCAGGGCTGATATGTGTCCCCCTTGGAGTGTTAGTAGTAGTTTGGGTTTGGGATTAAAATTTAGTGCACACAATGGTTCTTAGCTTACCCACGCACCCTGAAATTGAATAATGCTTATCCCACAAGCCAAACACCAACTGAATGGATGATTTATGCAATAACAATAGTAGTCGTATTAGCCGTTGTTGTCTTGGTGTTAGCGCTGAGTTAAAGTCACATCCATAAGAAATAAATCAATGTTTTTGAGACTTTTTTCAATAATATCCTTTAACTATTTTAAGACATGGATTAATAATCAAAAAATCCCTTTCTAAGAGCTATAATGTTAACATTTTTACGATATTAAAAGAGAAACTAAAAAGGGGGAAACTGAGTTTAGGTTTTGCTCTTCTATTATGGTCGCTTTCTGAGTATCAGTAATCCAACGATGCCAATTGCGATGATAATTGCGATTACACCGGCTGCAACTGCGGTCAACACTGTATTGTTAATTGCATCAAAGATTATCGGCGTCGCTGTTGGAGACGAGACTGGAGCTTCCGTAACGCCTACTGCTGTTTCTGCCCAAGAGCTACCGTAAGAATCGTCACCCATAAAAGTGGCTATAACAGTGTATTTGCCTGCATTGTCTGGAGCCCACATGTAGCTGAAAGTGCCGCTCACGTCACTTGTAACATCTGCAATGTGGATGTAGTTGCTGTTAGGGTCAACAGCGTCAATTGACACTAGAACACCAGTAACAGTAACATTTGTAGGAATCTCTTTTTGCATGTGCAAATACTCCATATATGTAGCCATTGACTCCTTTGAAACGCACGCTTTGCCTAATTGGGCTGGAGATTGATCTAAGACTGAACCTGCTAACACTATGCTTTGTCCTTTAGTTATAGCCGTCTGTGGTGCAGAAACTGTGGTTGCGCTCTTGCCCTTGCCGAAAACGTACATGTACCCGTCGTATCCGTTTGAGGCTGTGAGGTAGCCGTCGGCAACCGCACCTGCACTCATGCCTCCCGTTATGTTCCATATGCCAACGCCTGTAGTAGCGTTGATGGCGTGAAGCTTGTAACCTCTGGTAAGAGGTTGACTCTGCGAGTGCTCAGTATTGGCTGTGTAGATAATTCCGTCAGCAATTTTGACAGTGGCTTGATAGAAAGGATAATTCTCATTGTAGACAGTTTCGTATGGGTATTGTGGTACATATTGATAGCGCCAGACTACTTTCCCGTTAGTCCAGTTATAGGCAACAGTACCGTCGTATTGCGGATAGTAAAGAAGACCGTAGGCTGACTCTACACCGTAGATTCCCCAGATGCCCCAAGGATAGCTTGACAATTCACTTACCCAGAGTTCTTTCCCTGAGTTCAGATCCCAGCAATGCCAATGTCCATCGTTCAAGCGTAGGGCGAATTTTCCGTGGTCAGCGCAAGCCGTGCTTCCGCTGAAAGAGCCCTGGGTATAGTCGGCAAGGTCGGTTGTAAAGTTGGCCAGCAATAGTCCTGTTTTCAGGCTAGCAGTCATTATGCGCACGCCATAGGCCACCCCTGCGCCCGGGGGAGTTATCCCCACTGTGGTAACAGCTACGCCAGCTTCGTAATCGACAGTGCCTAAGCTGGTGAACGCAAAGCTTATGTTGCTTAATATCCTTCGAGTGAAATTGGTATCTGTTGTCGATGTAGTCCAGTTGATCAAACGATTACCTGCTGCCGTGTTATTCGTCTGAACGCTCAGGACATATGGGTCATTGTAGAAAGTGCCTGTCATACCTGTTTCGTTCATGGTCACAGCTCCAGTAAATGGATTGTACTTTACCAGCCTCGCTCCTACAGACATGAGACTTGGACTAATCTGTATGGGGTCGCGGGCTTGGGACCCGGGCACACCGGTGCCGCCGCCGGCCACAGCTGGCGGGGTAGTAAAGTACGAAATGACTGTGGGTGCCGATTCACCTGACGCTAGTGGTCTTTCCCAATACAATTGTCCAGTACGTATGTCTTTGCAATACCAATAGGTTACTGTGGTAGGCCCAGATCCTGGTTTTGAATAGGTACCGTAAGCCCTTCCTTGATAGACTATTGTTGGACTGCCGCCCCCACCACCCTGGGTGTCTATCCCGCCTTTGCCTCCGGTGAGGCCTCCCATGGCGCCCTGTTCTCTCCACACTATATGTGCAGTTTTTGGCGCTTGGACATATGGAATGAAATTATAGTTGCTCATGTACGTGTTTGTGTCAGCTGGCCAGTCAGAGGTTCTTATCAAACTAGAAGGAACGAATTCTCCTCCCAGAACGCCAGTAGATGGGTAGTTTCCCATTATCGACCACCACTCTCTGTTTTCTGGTGATACTGGTCGTGTCCAGTAGTCGGTTGGAAGCGGAGACTCAGGCCAAGAAAGCACCATATCTTGCTGTACGATAAGTGTTTGTTCCGGACTGGAGGCGGGCTTATAGTAGGCTGATGTAGGAAAGCTGACGATCGAACCTAAGATTAACGATGCTTGCGAAGTGTAGTTTCCTGGTGGGAAATACTGTCCAGGCTGGTCAAACTTAAGCGTATAATTGCCAATCTGGTCGGGTAAGTATTCAAACCATGCCGTCGTGTCCGCATAATAGGTTTCAAACGGGCCAATGACTTCTTTGGTTCCGTCAGGTTTCGTGATTGTGACCGACAATCCAGTGTAAAGTCGGGATGCATGAACTGGGGGTTCCGACCACACATTAACTATGATGGGCTGGCCAAGTCCCACGGGGCTAGGTCTAAAGGCAATGCGGGCGAGCGAATTATATGTCTCATCAGGAGTAACACCCGCAGGCAGTTCCACACCCTTTCCGTCCCGCATATTTGTGTATGTCGTTTGAGCCTTAACCGGTACATTTGACATTAGTGTAACAGAAGCCATCAATAAAATTAAAATGATTGTCGCTGTTCTTTTTAGTTTTGCAGAGAATTTATTGTTCATTTCCTTTTTCTCCTATTTTTTTAACTGCTTCCTTTTATGTTTGGTTTTATGTTTAAGTCTTTGCCTAAATAGCATATGATATAGAAATAGCTAAGATTTTTTTTATAATTCTAATTTTACGCATCAAAATTTTCACTTTCCCGAATTTTAGGAAAAAAAGTCAAGCGAAAGAAAGCAATCGCAAAATCAACTAAATATCGACAAATGAGGCCGGTATAAAGTGGCTTACTCAACTGCTAAATGTCAGCTCCATCATTCGAACTTAAATAATATGGGTATCTTGAATAGCTGTTTTAATCAGATTGAGGATCCTCCGTTGCCCTTCCGATATCTCCTTCGTTGCTTGTAGCGGCGATAGGTTGATTTTTGCCCAACAAAATTCCGACGCCTGCAAACTGAAAAGTTACGTAGCCAACAACAAGTTTGAACCAAAGAGTAATCACGCGGGTTAACAACGTTACGGAGAAACTGACCGCGAGCGGAATCAGAAGAACTTGGTATGCCGTAGTCATGATAATTTCGGTTAATCCAACAAAAGACACACCGACCGACGCCAAAGTGCCTGTTAAGGCGTACACTATGAGCACTCGGTCCACAGGAATGGGATAACCCAGCGATGCAAAGACGAAAAACACGACAAAAACGTCGAATGCCACGCTAAAAGATGGAAAACGGTAGGACGTATCAAAGCTCTCTTTTCGAGCCTTCAAAGTGTCAATGCCGTTGTGGAATATGTTTAGGAATTTTTCCGCGTCCTCCCGAAACTGAGCTTCGTTGAAGCGGGACCGCAAAAAGAAAGACATCAAGGGAATCAGAAACCTGTTAAGCACTGCTTTTGTGGACTTGACCCTTGAACTCATAAAATACACGAACAAAAAAGATGCAACGGACAATATCACGACTAGACCGAAGAAAATGACGACCTGCTGCGGTAGAACATAGTTAACTGCCAAAAGCCCAAAACCCAAAACCAGAAGGACGACGGTAACTGCCATACCAATGATTTTTTGGCTAACCACCGAAGCCACGGTTTTGCCCACATCCCCATCAGACTTTTTACTTAGCATATACGCTTTCGATATGTCTCCTGACCAGCCCGGCTCCGGAAGGGTAGCATCGAAGAAGTAGCCCGCCCACGTCAAAAGTAAGGTTCTCCGCATACTGGTTTGAATCTTGAGGTTACCAAGCAGGCTGTGCCATGTTAGAGCCGAAAAGAAAGTGGCAACGATAAATGCGACGAACGCAGAGATGTAAAAGTACATGTTCGCCTGTTTGATTACGTCCACGAAGTTACCTGTACCCACGTAATAGATTAGGTAAAGAAGGAATACAGCTAATCCAATAGCCGCAAACAGGAAAATTCTTTTTGATTGCAGTGATTTCAGCGCCATGATGAAGCGAACCTTTTGCTATCCCATTGGAGATTCGCAGTTAAATCTCTATTTCTAAAAAATCCCACGTTTGGTTTATTGATTCCTAAATCTTAAATTCAAGTCAGAACATAATTGTTTCAGAAAGAAGAAAATTGCGTTGTATTTCGCTACGGATGACGATTTCAAAAGATCCAAAAAATGCCGAGCTAAGTTGCCTTTTCTATTTCATTAAGGTCAGCGCCAATCTTGCTATAAGAGTACTGAATCTTTCAGGATCCTTCTTCTTGACTTGCTCAACACAGTTACGAAACGCATATAGACTTTCCAGCCTTTCTCGTTTCGGTTCTACATTTGTAAATAAGCAAAAAAATTTTTCTTTCCCCGACCAAAATTCGTTAAGGGCTGAGCCTCTTATACATGCAAAGAAAAAAGAAAAAGGGAATTAATACGCGGAGTTATGGCATCACCATTGAAGGAGCCTTTAATTCGAGCCATTGCTGAGAAGCAAGACCTGCGAAAAATCGGAACCATAACGTAATGATTCTTGTTAGTATGGTGGCTGTCGCGGCTAAAGGTCCGTATATCCCCATTGAAATATAAAGAGTAGTCATTACAGCTTCAGGAAGCCCGACTTCAAAGGGTACACCGATGGGTGTCGCTTTTACTGCTAAGAATATGGCTGATGAGACAATGATTATGCTCAAGGAAACGGGGTGCCCAAGCGACATGAAAACAAGATATGGCACGCTTAAACTAAAGAACCAAGATACAATCAACAAAACCAATGAGCCTGCAATAGCTTTTGGGGTATGCCGAAACTCTGTCATTGAATCGTGGAAGTGCTCAGTGATTTCAACTGCTTGATCTTTGAGTTTGGATATATTCCATTTCCCCCTGGCGATTTTATGGGCAAGACCGGTTGTGAAATTAATAATTTTTAACGTCCATTGATGCTTGACAGATAAAATTATCATTAAACCGATTATAGCTATTATCCCGGCGGCAACTATTATGATTGCATTGAAGACTAATGGATTAACGTTGCCTCCGAAAGTAAGCAAGACAATTCCGATGATTAGAGCTACAAC
The DNA here is from genome assembly GCA_963831865.1 of Candidatus Bathyarchaeota archaeon. Classification (GTDB taxonomy): domain Archaea; phylum Thermoproteota; class Bathyarchaeia; order Bathyarchaeales; family Bathycorpusculaceae; genus Bathycorpusculum. The sequence goes on from CAWHSP010000036.1 coordinate 34,978, forward strand.
GTTTAGCACCATGCCCAAGAGTCTATGTGCGAAAAGTGAAGCTACAACTTTTCCAAATGGTCCACATTTGTCTCTAGTACACAGGTAGGCTCGAGTCAATTCCCCGCTTATGGATTCGCCTGGAACGATTGTATCGACGTAAATGCCGTACCAAACGTAAAGGTAAGCTCGGACAATACCCAGTTTAATGCCGAGATGCTTGGTTAGCACAAGCCAAGAAATCGTGAAGAACAATACTTCCAACAAACCGAAGACTAAAGCTACCGAATAAATGAGGGGGTCAGCGCTTTTCGCAGTGGATAATATGCCAATAATGTCTACTTGGAACAAGTAAATGTAGAGGAAGAACCCTACTAAACCTAGAATCGGGAGCACCACTGTCTTCCAACTCAGTTTTGGAGGCTGCATTCGCTGTATTTTTCACCTGTTTTAAACGGTCAGATATGATTATGTGATTATATACTTTACCCAAATCCAAGACCGAGCAAGACGATCATGCTCTTGCTAGAATTTTGAGACCAATCAACTGAAAACCAATTTAATTCGTTAGCAACCTTTTAATCTAATTGCGGCTCTAACGTAAAAAGGTAAACGAAATTGAACGACGACGTCAAATGTTCAAAACCTGAATGCGACAAATTCACTGCAATTAACGAGTTAGCAAAACGTAGAGGATTCTTCTGGCCGTCATTTGAAATTTATGGCGGCAGCGGAGGCTTTGTAACATATGGTCCTCTTGGCGCACGGCTAAAACAGAATATTGAAGCTAAACTTAGAGAACTTTTTGTTAAGAAAATCGGCATTTACGAAATGGAATCATCAATCATTGCGCCAGGCAAAGTCTTTGAAGCTTCGGGTCATGTAGACCATTTTAAGGAGCCCATGGTTGAGTGCCAAAACTGTCACAGCCGATTCCGCGCTGATCATTTGCTTGAAGAAAAAGGTGTAAGTTCGGCTGAAGCGGAAAAAATGACTTTGGATGAAATTAGAGAAGAAATCGAGAGGCATGAGGTTGTGTGCCCTGACTGCGGCGGAAAATTTAGCGAACCTCAGCGTTATTTGACAATGTTTGAAACCACAATTGGTCCATACTCAGGGGCGGTTGGATATGGAAGACCTGAGGCTGCACAGAACATTTTCGTAGAATTTAACAGGCTCTATACCGCTGCAAGAGAGAGACTGCCCTTCGGCGTCATCCAAATCGGCCATGCATTGCGTAATGAGATTTCGCCAAGACAAGGTTTGATACGCTTAAGAGAATTCACAATTTCAGATTTAGAATTTTTCTTCGATCCCCAAGAACCAAGTTGCAATCTGCTTGGGGAAGTTGAAAACGAAGTATTGTCCATCCTTCTATGCGAAACGAGGCTGAAGGAGTGTGAGGACACAACTGACATGACAATAAGAGAAGCGCTTGACCGAAAAGTAATCCGTTCAGAATGGCAAGCGTTCTTTATGGCTATGGCAAAAAAACTCCTAGTTGAACTTGGTGTACCAGCAAATAAACAGCGCTTCATTGAAAAGCTCAAATGGGAGAAAGCTCATTATTCAAGCCAAAGCTTTGATCAAGAAGTCCTTGTTGACCGTTGGGGCTGGGTAGAAGTCTCAGGTCACGCATATCGCACAGACTACGACTTATCATGCCATATGAAAGCAAGCGGCGTAGACATGACCGTTTATAAAGAATACCCTAACCCAGTAGAAAAAGAAGAACTGACTGTTAAGCCAATTATGGCTAAACTTGGACCAGTGTACAAGGGTGAAGCGGGAAAAGTGGCGGCACTGCTATCTAAGGTTCCTGCGCAAGAAGTTGCAGACGCCATGCAAAAACAAGGTTCCTTTATGGTTGACAAATACGAGATAAAACAAGACCAAGTGGATATTAGTCGCCAAAAAAAAATTGTTCGCGGTACACGATTCGTGCCCCACGTTGTGGAACCCAGTTTTGGCTCTGACAGGCTTTTTTACGTAGCATTGGAGTACGCTTATGGAATCAAGGACGACCGCGTTGTTATGAGTTTTCCAAGAAGCATTGCGCCAATTCAGGTTGGTGTATATCCGTTAATGAGTAAAGATGGCTTAGACGAAAAAGCAAAAGCAGTGCAAATAATTTTGGCGAAAGAGGGTTTCATGTCTGAATCTGATGAAACAGGCTCAATTGGCAGACGGTATGCAAGGGCTGATGAGGCAGGCGTGCAATTAGGAATAACCATAGATTACGATACCTTGAAAGAGGATACTGTAACCATACGTGACCGAGACAGCTGGTTGCAGGTTCGGGCTTCAATCAAAGATCTACCAAAACTTATGCACGCTTACTTCCAGGAAAAACTTAACTTTACAGGTTTAGGAAAACTAATTGAAAATTAGGTAGCTACCTTTTTTAATACACACACGCATGAAATATTAGAAAATTAGGCATCATTATCGTGGAGAGAGACAGAGTGGTACTTCCGTCAGAAACAGAAGAGCGCGTTAAACGAAGAGCCTTAAATGCTTGCAATGATAACTTGCGCAAAGTCGTAGATGTATCGAGAAAAATTCCTCAGCTTGTTGAGTGTTTTGCTGTCGGTGATAAGGAAAACGCAAGAAGGCTCTTCAGCGAAATCAGATTAGGGAAAGAAGAAGTCGTCAAGGCACGACGCATGGTTTCACAAGAGTTAGCTGAAATAGGCGCTATTTTGATTGCCCGCGAAGACTTCTTTAGATTCACAAATTTATCAAGTGAAATAGCCGACTTTTCCGAAGGCATTGCTTACTATTTAGTTGAGATTATGGATCACAACTGGAATGTTCCGCCAGAAGTCAAAAAGGACTTGCTTAAGCTTTCTTTAGCGGTCTTGGACTCAGTGATTAAACTGAGAGAAACAATGATGGTTCTAAACTATGGGTCACAAAAAACATTGGAAAAAGCCAAAGACGTAGAAATCGCTGAACGCATAGTTGACGATCAGTACAGAGCCTTAAGCATCAAAATTCTTAGCGGAAAACTTGATGTCCCAGCACTTTTGCTTCTGCGAGATATTCTTCAATTGTTGGAAAACTCCGCAGACAAAGCTGAGGACGCAGCAGACGCCGCACGAATGCTTTCGTTCATAATGTAACCAAGAGCCGACTTTAATGCCAAAAACAAAAGTGAAACTTATCGAGAACTTCTTAGTAGTGTGGGATTCCTCTGAAGGCTCCCAACTATACAAGGCAGGATATTACGGTAAACCTCTTGGAATCCCCAAACCAAAAATCCCCGAGTTCGATGCACCGTTAATTTTGGATTTAATGGAAGGCTTATACCTGCTCGAGAACAAAAAAATTGAAATTTACGAGCACTCCAACGAAAAAAAAGTCAGCCTTACAAAGCTTAAACAAAAAGCTAAACAGTTATACGACGAATTTGAAGAAAAATACGCAGTTTACCATGACCTAAGGGATAGCAACTTAATTGTTACGCCTGGAATAAAGTTTGGGTGCGACTTTGCAGTTTACAGATATGGCCCAGGCGTAGAACATGCTCCATACACTGTGTCGGTGAAGAAGGCAGGCTCAGACATCACAGCCACAGAAATTGTTAAAGCCGGACGTTTAGCGACCACCGTGAGAAAACGGTTCATTATTGCTGTGCCAGATTTGGCTTCGAATAAAGTGCAGTATTTGATTTTTAAATGGTTCAAAGCTTAGCATTAAAACGGGTAAGCATTCGAAAAGGGATAGTCTTTCCAAAATATTTGACCTGGTTATCTTATTTGGAAAAAAATAAGCCCAATACTAATTTGCACATTTTGAACCTTTGCTAACGCTCAACACAATTGAAGTTACTGCACTTTTCACGTCCTTAATCTTCGTAATTTTGTTTTTCAAGAACATCCCTAAATGTATCTATATCTGAAGCCCGAAACAAGCGTGACTATGTAAATTTCCCCTTTTCCTCGAAGAGTTCCTCCACCGAATCTATCTTAGAAAGGGCTTCCAATTACTTCATCAATTAGGACGCCTCGATGAAAATGTTTACAAGTCCATATAATTCATGTATTAACGCACCGAAAAAATGGCATGATCTCCTCACGCCCCATTGTTTAAGGTAAGTATTGTATTCTCATATGAGCCTCCCCACTCGGTTTTATCAGAAAATCAAATTAAAGAATTGGGCCAAAACCTGATTTGTGATGCTGCAAAACGTTTATACGGTTGTTTATGGATTTTCGAAGTGATGCCAACTGTAAAAGATTTTATGACAACGAATGTCATTACTATTGATGTTCAGAAAACTGTGCTTGAGGCTGCAAAGCTAATGAATCAGCAAGATGTGGGTGATCTTGTTGTAATGGAAGGCAATTGTAGCTAAGGGAATTATTACGGAAAGAGATTTAGTTAGAAGGGTGATGGCACAGAAAAAACCGCTTGATGCCAAGGTCTCTGAGGTAATGTCAGATCCGCTAATAACAATCGACGAAGACTCTTCACTCAGAGCAGCCGCAAGGACAATGATCAAGTATAAAATCAGAAGACTACCAGTTACAAAGGAAGATGAATTGGTCGGTATAATAGCTACTTCAGATTTTGCTCGACATCTCAGCAAAAAAAGCTTCAGTGAAGTAATGCTCGCTGCAATGACCCGATATCCATTAGCCGACTCTAGCCGATGAGCGCAATCAAAAATTGATAATATTGAGATGATTGCCCGTACTGTAGGAAAATCATCTTCGTCATCGAATTATAGTGTTCTTTTGATTTATGACTACAATTTAGTTTGCTATGATTGTTTGGTTCTGGAATTCTCCGCGGACATACTGATGCGGATAAATCTTTGAAGCCACAAGAGAACAGCCTTCCTCCAATTTTACGTCGTCACCTATTACTGACACCGCACTTATTTTTGTCTGATTACGCTGGCTTGAACTAACAACCACATGTCTACCTATTATGCTGTCATAGACCTCGGCATTTTCGCCAATTATCACCCTATCCATGACTGCTGAGTTGGCAATCACAGCGTTTTTGCCTATTCTCGTAAAGTTGTCAATACATGAATCCACTATTCTTGCTCCATCGCCTATTTCGCAGTGTCTTCCAATCAAAACAGCGCCTTCTAGAATGATTTTCTTTTGCTTTATCTTCTGAATAATTTCTAAACGACGTTTTTCTGAGTCACCGCTTTCCCCTTGAACCCAAATTTGACTTCCTTCTTTGAGTCTGTCACCGAAATCGTTGAGGGTGCAGAAGTTGCCACGTAGAAGGTTTTTCATTGCCTCCAAATAGCTTTTAGGCGTACCTACATCAAACCAGTTGCCTTTCAGTGTGTAACCATAAACTGGGCGTCCAGTCTGAATAACGTACGGGATGAAGTCATAACCGAAGTCTAATCGGTTTTTTTCTTTTATGATTTGTTGAATGCCTTTTTCCTTGAAAATCTTTCTTCACTTCGGGCGATAGTATGTACAAGCCTGTATTTGCAAGGTTGCTTGGAGCATCTTTAGGCAGGGGCTTCTCGACAAACCGTTTTATGCGTCCATCCTTGTCAATATCTGCAATACCTAAGCCTTCCACATTATCAACTTCCCGCAACACGATGGTTAAGGCAGCGCATTTTTCCTTGTGATAATCAATCAGGCTCTTGACCTTAATGTCAAAGATGTTGTCCCCTTGTACTGCAAAAACTGGGCTGTTGAGTTCATAGTACTCCATGTTTATTCTAGCTGAATCTGCACTCCCTAAATCCTCAACATTGGGTTGATATTTTATGTGAATTCGTGGCTTAATGTTGTAACGCGCGGAAAATCCGTAGCCTGACTCAAAATAATCAAACAGATCACGATAGTTGGTATAACCTTTAACCCCAAAGATGAAGTTTCGTATGCCTTGACTCGCCAACGACAGAAGGGCAAACTCAACCAACGGCCTGTTCAACAATCGTAAACAGGCTTTGCTTGTTTCAGCCGTTAATGGCAGAAGCCGTGTTGCTTTTCCGCCTACTGGAATGATTACTCTTATTTTGTCAGGAGAGTAATTATCTCCTACTAAGGGCGCGTAATTTTCGCTCAACATTCCACCACAAACACTATTTTTTGATTAAGGATTAGGTTGTTTGCTAATCTTTTAATGTTTCCGAAAACATTTTTGGCTATATTTACTTTTCAACCGCTTGTCTATCCCGGAAAGTAGTTTAAGTTAATTTGGTATAAGGTTTATACGTTTTGTTGATTAGACTTAACAGTTGAAAATGGTTGAGCAGCATGAACAAGCTTGGCGGCTTCATCAGGTTAATGCGACCAATCAACTGCTTAATGATGGGATTCGCTGTTCTTGTAGGAGCAGTTCTAGCCAACCTCCAATTAGCCGGCTTAAACTGGCTTAACATCCTATTCGGTTTCTTAACGGGCTTCACTTTTTGTGCTGCAGCCATGGTCATTAACGACTACTACGACAGATATATCGATGCAATTAACGAACCCTCTCGCCCCATTCCAAGCGGTTTAGTGAAAACCAATGAAGCCTTAATTTTCATGCTTTTGCTTTCTGCTGTAGGTTTTGCTTTCGCCTTCTTGGTTAGCATTCTCTGTTTAGCTGTGGCAGCTGCTTCTCTTGCAATTACCGCAAGTTATTTGACTGTAGGTAAGCGCAGCGGGTTGCCGGGGAACTTTCTGGTAAGTATATGCGTAGCTATTCCCTTTATTTACGGCAGCCTTGTCGCCGTCAACTTTGTAAAGTTAAACATTCTGCTGTTTGCGACCATGGCTTTCTTATCCAACACCGGCAGAGAAATTACAAAAGGTATCGTAGACACAAAAGGAGATAGCGCCAAAGGCATCAAGACGCTTGCAGTACGATTCGGTGAAAAAAATGCGGCAATTGTGGCTGTGGTGTTTTATGTTTCGGCGGTGGCGTTGACACCTGTTACGTGGTTCTTGAATCTAGTGGGGGTAGGGTTTATTCCGTTTGTTTTAGTAACTGATGTGGGGCTAGTAGCCTGTTCAGTTATTCTACTCTTGGATCATTCGCGGGAAAAGGCAAGAAGAATTAAGAATGTGGTTTTACTGCTATTTTTGGTCGGGTTGTTAGCATATGTTTTTGGCAGTTTTAAATGAAAAACCTGCAAAGTCGCCTCGTTATTTTTTACATATATATCTGCATGTTAGCAACAATTAAAAGCGCCTTTCGCTGAATCAACCTTCAAGAGGATGTTAACATGTCTGAACGATTTGCTAAAAAATGGGAAGCTAAAAGAGAAGAAGAATCATTTGGAAAAGCCATACATGATACCATTCAGCCGCCACCACCACTAAAAACAGCCTTAGACCTTGCCTGCAGAAAACTTGATTTGCAAATTGGCAAGCTTGACCAAGCTAATGAACGCTTTACACAAAAAGACAAGTCCCTTTTCTCTAAACTAGTGCAAGCATATACAAACCATGATTCAGCACACGCAAACATTTATGCTATCGAACTAGCGGAAATCCGCAAAATGACAAAACTAATTATGAACGCAAGACTCGCACTTGACCAAGTAGCTCTCCGCATAAAAACAGTTTCCGAGTTAGGAGATGTCGTTTCTGCATTAGGACCATGCATTGGTGTACTGCGCAGCGTCAGCTGTGGACTTGGCGGAGTTTTACCTGAAGCAGAAAACGAACTAGGCGACATCGGAAATATGCTCAGCGGCTTAATGTTTGACGCAGGCACAAGCAGCGGAATGTCACTGAACTTCAATTCATGCAACGAAGACGCAGAAAAAATCCTAGCAGAAGCAGCAACTGTAGCTGAACAAAGAGTCAACTCCAATTTCCCTGACCTTCCACCAGGAATGTCAACAGGCACAGCTAATAAAACACAAACTTAAGCAGAAAGTCCTTCTTTTTTAGCCCTCTACCTTTCTTTTTTTTAGACTCATAATCTTAACTTGACAAAAATTGATAATAGTTTACTCTTGTATCCATATGAAGAAGAAATGTGCACTGCCTTCTTTAGCATTGTTCCAACTGACCAATAATTTCCCTCAGCTTCTGCTACAGCTTTGTTCATAACATCCTTACTTACCTCTTTTCCTTTAATGATGTACATGAGGTGGATCTTTGTAAATACTCTTAGAGGTTCCTCGTTTCTTTCAGTCTGAATTTCAACGGAAAAAGCTGAGATTTTCTGTTTTTGCTCGTTAAGTATAGATATTATGTATATGCTGCTGCAGGCGGCTAAACTTGCTAAAACACTCTCCATAGGCGATAGCGCTGAATCTTCGTCTCCAAACGGTGAAGGAGCGTCAGAACTTATGGTTAGCCCTTTTTCGTTCTTTGCCATTAAACGGTAGTTGCCTTGCCAATTCAGAATCATCTTTTTTGAAGCTACCATGGCAATTGCAGACCGATGAGCTTTCTTAATTCCAACAAATCGGATTTGATTATCAGATATGGACATTTTGTTCTCTTCGCTCCTCAATATCTTTTAAAAGCGATTTAATATTTATGGAAAAGGCCAGTAAACAGCAATTTTCCAGAGCTCTTATAAAAATGATTGTAAGATAATGAAGTTGACTTACAATATTCAACTAAACAATTTCTTTGACTAATCTCAGTATAATAAACCCAATTGCGGCGACAACAAAGCTAATGATTGTAAAAGTGTCTACTCGAATCCATGGTACAAGATGGGATAGACTGGTAGACAGAAATTCCGGATGAACAAGCTGCACAAGTACTCCGTAAATCCATCCTAGCAAACCGAACAAGAACAGAAATTCCCCAACTGCCTTTAAAACAGCCACCTTTGGATGCCCTGTCATGATGCATTAGTTCCTATGTTTTCTTCAAGCTAAATTCTGGATGCCCTAATAAGAATTTGGTAAAAAAATCTATTTACCGATATTTAATAGTTAAGTTCAATTTCTTGGAAACATTCTTTGCTTCGATTAACAGTGTCTTCGATCCAACTTTTCACTCCAACTTAGTTTTGGCGATCTCTTTTAGAATGTCTACCTATTAGAACATAGAGACTAACAATTGCACAGGAAAGATGGAAGCATTCTAATATTGACCCAAAAACCAACTTATCAAAACAAACCAAATCATTGATTTTTTTTTGTAAGGGCAAAATTTGAGAAAAAAAGGAAAGACCCTGCTGTTTGACTGATTTCTGTCTCATTTTTTCCTGCGTCTGGCGAAAAGAATTATCGCTGCTACTAGCAACGATTATCACTACAAGAGCCACAACAATCAAGACGTATTTGGTTTAACCCAGCTTGTTCAGTTTGCCACAGGCTTGTTGTGTTCATTGTGGCGGTCATTGTATAGTCAGTTAAGGTTGATTTGCCTTCGAGGAGAAAACCTGTTGACTTGTCCCAGTAATCAAAAGCTTGCCGCATGTTGCCCGTCAAGACTTCTCTATTTGCACCTGCGTAGGTTCTGGTTTCTGCACTTCCTATAGTTATGTTGCCATCCCTTGCATCGAAGAAAACGTCGCCAGCATTAAGGTTAGCTGGAATTATGAAATCGTCGCCGAGCTCACCCGCTTGAAGGTTTAACGTATTTGTTTGGCTGGATAATGTCCCGTTCGATGCGCGAACTGTCGTGTTAACGGTGATTTCTGAACCCTGAACATCCAACACTTCTAATCTAGCCCAATTTGCGTTGTGCCCCTCGGGAGGCGTTCCAGTGTATGTGACATTGTACTCTATCCAGTCTCCTTTCTTCACGCCGACTGAAATCGCTGCTGACGCGATTACAATTGTAGAAAGAAACCATCAGCAAAACAAACATCGTTACAATTTTTTTGTGCACAAAACACACCTAATTTGTTTAGTTATTGCTCAGTTATTAAAGATTGCTGAAGAGAGCACAGCGGATTACAATAGCATGAAAACCACATCTAATTATTGGCTAGTCTTTTAATTCAAAACGAAACGATACAAACCAACCGAGGCATATTTCTTAGGTACTACTTATTAGAACAAAACGTCGAATAGTTGGACTTATATGCTCCTTGCAATTTCTTATGTTCCATGGGGGTTCAAGTGCTTGAACGGCAAAGAGGAAACTGAGCTGGAATATTCGTTAAAAGGCAAAGCATGGAAAGTTTACTGGTTTCTACTCAAAACTGGCAATCCTGTGGGTGTCCGCGAGGTTCAACGTGCACTGCATTTCAGCAGCCCAAGCATCGCATTTCATCATCTTGAGCAGTTACGTGAACTTGGATTGGTTCAGAAGCAAGAGATTGGCGGACATTACTCATTGGTTGGTGAAGTAAAAATCGGGGTACTGCGCCACTATGTTAAGCTTGGCAAACTGCTGTTTCCAAGATACTTCTTCTACGCCTTATTCTCAACTATGTTTTACGTGTTGTATTTGACCGTTCTGTTCAGCGGTTTCACCCGAGATAACCTATTCATACTCTCATTTGGAGCAATTGTCAGCGCAATATTCTGGTATGAAGCCTACCGAATTTGGGCAATGAGGCCATTCTAACTATTAGAACAGCTTGTTCGCAGGCTTAGCATCAAATAAACACGTGCATTATGCTATTAGCAGGAGAAAAAAATGTATGGTACAAAAAGAAGTTAAGAAAAAGACAACAAGATACGCAATCAGTTGCAGTTCTCTCAGCCATAGTGCTAGTTACATTAATCTATAGTTTCGGTGTAGCCCCAACTATTTTTCCGCCTGGGCAAACACCTTTTGTGGCGAGTATGAAAACTTTCTCTTCAATTGATGAACTTAAAACTTACATAACAAACAATTCCTAGGGTGGTTCTTATTACGGTGGAGGACCATTGGATTCCCAGTTTTTCGGGAGCCCGCCTCCTATTCCTATGCCTGCATCTATGTCTTTAGTCTCAAGGTGTATGTTGGCTCAGCAGAAACCAATTCCGCTCAAGCTAGTTATTCAACTACCAACATTCAAGTTGCAGGCGTAGATGAAGCAGACACCGTTAAAACAGACGGTCAATACATTTACACAACAACTACAACTGAACAATTTACATTATTTTTCTGGTTATTTCGGAACCCAGTCAAGCAACACAGTTTACATTTTAAACGCTGACCCACAAAACCCCGAGGTTGTGATCAAAAATAAATTTAGGCAATGACACTGAACCCGCGGGGTTGTTTCTAAGCCAGGATGGCAACAAACTTGTGGTTTTAGCAAGTAAATACCAAACTTACAGTTACGGCAACGGGATTATGCCCCCAATCTGTCGGCACGCGGTGGCGGCGTTGCAATGCCTATGCTCGCATCCTATCACGCTGATGTTTACACCTTCATCAACGTCTATGACGTATCAAACAAGGCTAACCCAGTACTTAACAGAAACTTCACTGTCAAGCGGAAGCTACTTCAACTCCCGAATGATAGGCAACTACGTTTACGCTGTCGTCAGCCAACCAGCAACAGTATACAATAACGTTGTCACTCTTCCAGCAGTCTACAACGGCAAAACCGAAACCAACGTTACCCCATCAAGCATTTATTACGCTGACATGGTAGAACCCAGCTACTATCACCTACACCAGCTTCTTTGGCATCAACATTTTAGATGACACCCAGCAACCAACTAAACATGACTGTGATGATGGGTGGAGCAAGCACAATGTACGTTTCCCAAAACAACATTTATGTAACTTACCCAACTTGGACAAACGGCGGGCAATACACTGACAATCTACAGAGTCAGCATAAACGGAACCCAATTGACATTTGAAGCACAAGGCAACGTGCCAGGCTACACAATAAATCAATATGCAATGGATGAGAACAACGACTACTTCAGAGTCGCAACCAATTGGCAAGGCGAAACCACTTCAGCCCCAAATCAGCAGACTAGCTCAAAAATGAATAACGTCTACGTCCTGGATTCAAACTTGACCATCGTGGGCAAACTTGAAGGCTTAGCACAAAACGAAAACCTACACTCAGTTCGCTTTATGGGCGACAAATGCTACTTGTAACCTTCATAAAAACTGACCCCTTATTCGTCATTGACCTCAGCCAACCAACAGACCCCAAAGTTCTCGGTTCACTGCAAATTCCAGGATACTCTGACTATCTGCATCCCTATGACGAGACCCATCTGATTGGCGTAGGCAAAGAAGCATCGTAGACATCTGACACAGGCAACTTTGCATGGTATCAAGGCATAAAACTGGCGCTTTTTGACGTAAGCAACGTAAACAACCCAACAGCAGCTATCAAAATATATCATTGGCGACAGAGGCACCGATTCCTTAGCGCTCTCGGAACCTAAAGCATTCCTGTTTGACAAAGAAAAAGGTCTGCTGGTAATTCCAGTTAGCCTGGCACTAGTGGATAATTCAACTGGTCAAGCCATATGCGTTCTTCGTATGGACAAACGGTTTGGCAAGGCGCATACGTGTTTAGCGTCAGCTTAGACGGCGGCTTCACACTTGAAGGGCACAGTAACCCACTTAGACCCATCGCTTACTTAACACATCAAGGATACCTAAAAAACACCACAAGCTACTACAACACCCAAAACAACCAAATAACACGATCACTATACATCGGCAACACACTCTACACATTCTCAAACGCCGAAGTGAAACTAAACAGCCTAACAGACATGACGCAAATAGCACAAATCAACCTCACCTAAACCCAAACCAATTTCTTTTTTTTCTTTTTGCTTTAATGAATTAAATAAGTAAACAAAACACTACTTAGCGGATTTCACGTAAACTTCAACTTCGACCCCTGGAGCTGTTTTTCCTAAGAACTTAGAAAGCGAACCTTTCCATTTGGGGTTTGAGTTTGCAGTAAAGCCAACTGTTTGGGCAATGCCTCTCCATAGTAACGCTTTATCGTAGTCTTTGGCATCTTGGGGCATGAATTCAAAGATTGATCGGCTCGCTACGACTACAAGTTTCTTTTTCATTCTGGAGATTGCGACATTTATGCGGTTTAAGTTAAGCAGGAAATCGCTTTCTGTGCGTATATAGTCTGGGTCGCTTACAGTTGAAGATATTATTATGAAGTCGCCTTCTCCACCTTGGAAACGTTCAACTGTGTCAACCCGTACATTTTCGTAACCGTCAAGCAGCAAATTCTTCACAATACCCCGCTGAGCATTGTGCGGTGTAACAACACCTACACAATCGGAACCTACACTGCGAACTAACGAATCAACAATCTGCGCTTCAACTGGGTTCGATTGAAAACTCTCAGCTTGGTCATGAACAATTAAGACAAGAATGTTCTCTGGCGCCAAAACGACCTTCAATCCATCTGTCGCAGGTGCAGGACAAGCGAGAGTCTGCGTTTGGTCGGAGCGAAAATCGATTCCGTCTTTGTTGTACACCCATTCTTTTAGAAACTGCGCAACAACTTGGTGGCATCTATGCGTTTCGCTTAGCCGTTCTGTTGGAATGTCAGCTTTATGCAATGATTTAACATGTTCGATTCCAAGGTCCTCTTGGCGTAGCAAGCGAAGGAAATCCATGGCGGAGAGAAATGAAGCCATTTCTTCGATGGTTCGGCGGTCCTCTTTTTCCCAATTATGTGCTTGAATCGGAGGCAGTTGCCGATGGTCTCCTGCTACCAGAATTTGAGCATTCTTTTCTACAAAGGCGCCTGACAAAATCAGTTCAGGAAGTCGCATCATGCTTGCTTCATCAACTACCAGTAAATCAAAATAGCCCTCGTCCCACTGTGGCTCCTTGCCGCCGATTTTCTTCATGATGCCGTATAGCCCGGGAGGTGTCACGCACAAAACCAAAGGAAAACCGTCAGTTAAATTAGAAACTAGTTTTTCTTGGCTTGATAAGGCATCTTTTAACTCAGCAACTACTTCTTCATCTTCATTGTAGTTAAGGTATCTGACTCCGTCAATGCCTTTACGTGGAGCATTATTGAGAACGCGGTAAATCCGTAGGTTCGCTAAATCGCTCCCGCCTTCTTTACAATAAGTTCGCCAAGACTTTGCAAGTTTACTAACAAATTCATGAATCGCCTTATGGGTAGGAGCAACCATCAAAACACGACATTTGCCAACCGCTTTGTGGGCTGCTATATGTGCAAGAACTGCGGATTGCAGGGTTTCAGTTTTGCCAGTGCCTGGGGGGCCTTGAAGCATAACAACCTGTTCTCTGCCAAAGACGCGGTCTATAAAACGATTCTGCTCCGGCTTAGGAGGTAAACTGGACTGTTTAATCCATGTCAAGAAGCCCAGTGCATTTTCTTTGGATAGTGCAGCGCGTTCTGAAGATTTGCTTGTTCCCGCCAAGAACCCTGTTAACAGACAGTAGAGCTCGTTGTTGGCTGCATGGTCGAGGCATTTTGCCGCTCTCTCTGAAATTATGTCATCGACTAAGTCATCTAAAATGTATTTGCGTCCTACTTCAAAGAGCTGCATGTGTTTGCTGTTTTTGGCTTTGTCTTTGTCAGTGGTTGGAAGATTATGCCAAGTGCTGTACCGCCTGCTTTTGCCGCTAGGCCAACTGACCACTTTGATGGATAACTCCATTTTGCGCAAATCAACTTTTTCTAATATGACACGGGCGGATTTTTCGACTTGGGCAGGTGACCTTTGATTTGCTTCCTCAAATTGACCCCACTCATTAATTGTGATTTCCGTCGCAACCATCCAATCGCCCGAACCTGAATCATCTGACCCTTTAACTCGACATGCGTTAACAATGGCGTCTGCTTTAGGCAAACCAAGCCCTTCATAAATCAACTTTCCTCGAATAACAAAATCCCGATCTGTCTCTTCAGTGCTGATGCATTCAAAAATCAATGATCTACCTGTGGCTACCCGCTGGCATGGGAGCAAAGCATAATGTTGGTAGACTTCTTGGCGTTTAGCAAAATATTCGAGGTCTAGGAATTCTCGGCAGCTTCTCTCCAGCGTAGAGGATCCTAACGTGAACTCGGGGATTTTTGGAATGTTTATTGGTTTTTTTCCTAACCTACGATTGCGGATATTTAGTGAGCGTTCGATGGTTTCAAGAGCTAAACAGAGATTTTGGCTGAGCAGCATTAAGTCTTCGTCGCTGACTCTCCGGGTTTTATGGGGGTAATCGCACCAAAGTCGCTTTTCGATCATTATTCTTTCGTGGCCATCAACTTGGCTGCTGTCAAGGTTACCTTTTGCTCCCCAAATATACTCAATAGGAATTTGGTTCCCAAAACGGGCCCGAGCTGGATAATACCCTTCTTTACTTCTAAAGTCGTCAGAACTAAGTATGAATGATATTGAACCAGATCCACTGCGAGTGTAGGGCAGTTCAAAGTTAAAGAATCCATCACGGAAAGCCAAACGCATGTCTAAGCGTGATCCGTCTTTGCGGTTAACGGTCCATTGGTTAGCTTCAAAGTAGCAGCATTGCTTAAGGACAGGTAGAAGTCCTGTGCTGTGATAGCCGACTGCTTTGCGAAGCATGATTTCGTCTTGAAGGATTGAAAACATAGGTTGGTCGATTGCTTGCCTAAGACCCAGAAGATCTTGGACAGCACGAGCAGTCTTCAGTGTAGAGTGACGGCGTACTGCCTCCATCAAATGGTCCCGCTCTTGGCGCGTGTAGAAGTATAGATGGATTGGTGCTTCATCTGGGCTTCCCACTTCCACAGCAATGCTATTAATAGCTTTAGTTAGCTCTGAAAAGAAAGCTTCCAGAAGATGTCTTTCTTCCTCTATGGCTTCCTTTTGCTCTTTTGGCAGGAACCTGACAATTTTTGAAACGCATATCTCTTTTCCATGGTATCTTGTGCAACTTACTCTGGCGCTAATGATCGAAATGATATTTAGCAGATAATCCCATTGAATATGAAAGTACACGCGTTCCATGCCGTCAGGTCTAAAAGAAAGCGACGTATCTGCGCCTTCCTTAGGACTGTCTTCAGGCAAAGTTCCGTAACCAGTGCCCGTAAGCCAAGGCATGTATCTTACCTTATTAACGTACGAATTATTAGGGCGTACTGTTGATAGCATGAATTGAGCTCTCTGAATTAGCCTGTCCAGTTTGCCGCCGATTACAGGGTCAGATGATAGTACCTGAACTTTTTGCTGGTCGACAGCTGGGATTTCCTTGAAGTTATATGGACGCAAATCCTCCGTCTTTGGCACTACTTTCAGTTTGGCTAGGTCCTCTAGCCGTAAAATTCCCTGTTGACTCAGAGCCTTTTGCTCACCCCTTGTCAAGTTCAGCAATGCAATACTTTCGTTTTCAACCGCGCAGACAATGCAACACTCGTTGTAGCCGCAGTTATCACAACGCCAAGAAAGCTGATACTCCACTTCCTTCACCGGTTTTTGGTGGATCCGGTAGAGTTCACCTTTTCCACTGAGGAGTCTTTGGATATCTTGGATTAATGGTTCAAGCCTAAAAGAAGGAAGACTTTCAGGCTCAAGCTTATCCAAGTCCGATTCCTTGTTGATAACTCCGCCTTCAAACTCAATTTTACATGCAACCTCGCCTAACGCTTGCGTAAGCAGCAGTACATAGATGGCAACTTGTATGCGGTGAGCGGTCTGCTCTCTCCAAGATGATTTTATCTCGAAAATGCGGACCTTAACTTTGCCATTCCTGTTAGGCCATATACCGATTAAGTCGGCTATGCCTTTTATGTCCCATAAACCGATACAACCCCTCATCGGAGCTTGATAAATCAAAACAGGCTTGTATTTTACATCGGGGTTAGCGGAAAAAGCGTTTTCAACTATTTGCTTGATCGCATCCAATGATTTTGGCCAAGCCCTTTCCCATCCTTCTACTTGCTTTTTAGGGTCATAACAGGAAAAGTCGTGATAGTCAGCAACTTTTGCTTTTAACTCCAAAACGGTTTTTTCTTCTAATTGTTTGCCGGCAGAAAACAACAATGGGCTCAACGGCTTATGGAAAGCTTCAGGCCACTTCCTTTTTTTCTCTTCAGTATCTTCAAACCTCAATTTAAAATAGCGAGGGCAGCAGTCAAAGCGAATGTATTCTGCAATTCCAGATGCATCAAGCGAAGGCATTTTTTCGGTTGATTGGTCGGGCGAGGTTTTGCTTGGTTTCAGACGTTTTATGCCTTTTGAGTATGTTGGTCCGATTTTTTGTGCATCTGAATTGCCTGCTTTCTCTTCCAATGTGAGTGCTCCTCTCTCCTGTGAACAAGCGTATGTTGCTTAAATGTCATATCCATGTTTAAAGCCATATCCAAAAAAGCTTTACATTCGCATAAGGGAAAACAAAGGCTGTTGTTGCGGCAAGACCGAAGAATCAGGCTATTGTTTGGTTTCATAACTTTTGGTGATTTCACCCTCGCAACAATCCCCTTTTTTTATAAAAATATTAGTAGGATTTCGCAGTTCCAATAAGACCTTTGGGAACCATTCTTCGGAAAATAAGTAAGTCTTTTTTGGCTTCAATAAGATTAGACTGGCAACATCTCCTGTATTTTCCCTTTTTTACGAGACCGTAATTTCTAGCGGAGTCCTTGCTTTCAACATTATTAGAACCTTAACGCTGTATAGTCAGTGGTCCCTTTCCACTTAGGTTTATAAGTAATTTATCCCAACTTGACCACAGGAAAAATGAAAAAATGAATCATTTTTCTAATGAGATGAATAAAAATGCAATATACCTTAAACAAAAAAGCAATTGCTTTAACAACCCTAATTTTGTTGATGACTTTGACTATCTGAATGACTAATTCTCCTGTTAATGCTCAGCAGGCTGCACAGCAGCAAACCACTGGATCATTGCCATCAGGAGTTAACCCTAATGCTACGGTTTCTACAAAGGCATTTCTCAGCTTTAGACCTAACCCAGTTGGAGTAGGCCAAACCATTTTGGTTAACCTGTGGACTACACCTGCGCCAGGTGCAAATAGGCTACATAAGGATTACACTATTACAATCACTAATCCAAACGGAACAACACGCATTATCAAAATGGATTCATACGTTGCGGACGGAACAGCATGGTTTGAATACCTACTTGATCAAGTTGGCACTTGGAAGCTAAAGTTTGATTTTCAAGGTACTTATTATCCAGCAGGAAAGTACAACAACGGACTAATAGTAACTTCAGGCGGTTCGGCTTATGATTCAGCGTACTATTAACCAAGCTCTACTCCAGAGCAGACATTAACTGTACAGCAAGATATGGTGGCTTCTTGGCCGCCATCAGCTATTCCAACAGATTACTGGATAAGACCAGTATCACCTGATAACAGAGAATGGTGGACAATCTCAGGCAACTATCCGTGGAATGGCATGGGATTATCATATTTCGATCCAGAAGCTGCAAAATGGCAAGAGCTCTACCCAAACACTAACCCATATTGGAGTGCCCAGGAAAGATTTACCCATGGGTACAAGCACCTGAGAGCGCACACATCGTATGGAGAGAACAGGGTGTCGATGCAGGAGTTGTCGGCGGCGACGTTGGAACTGAAGTCATTGCACCTGGTGGCATTCAAGGTCTTCCGCAAGCAGGCAACCCAAACATAATCTACAATGGAAAAGCCTACCAAACATATACCAAAGTGATGGTTCAAACGGTCAACGGCACCGTACAAAGCATGCCAACAACAGTTTGGCGGTGCTACGATATTCGCACGGCAAAGTATTCTGGGAACAAACCGGTGTTACTGCAACCACAGTCCTTGAATATGAAATTCGGGCTGCTGCAGTTCCTGGCGCCGAGTTTGCAGGAGGAATGACAGTGAATCTCTTGGCTTTAAGCAGCAGCAGGCTATTGAAATATAATCCGCTAACTGGCGCTGCAACAGCGAACATTTCAATTCCAGTAACAGGCACGTACTACATGAACGGTTATGTTTTGGCAGTACAGGACCTTGGAAGTACGGCTGGCGCAAACAGGTATCGTTTGATCAACTGGACCACGGCAGGGACTGACACTAACTTCACTAATAGAATAGTGAGCAACACCACGTATGCTCGCAGCAGCTTGCCTACTCTAATTGATTGGGGTGCCGGCTTAGGTGCTACAGTATCAGGCGTAACTATTGCAGGAGCATATGAAGGAACAACACTACAAGGCATCAATCTATTAACGGGCGCATCGATGTGGAATGTAACAGTGCCAGAGACACAATACAGCGGATCTTGCAACATTGCTGACCATGGAAAAGTTGCCACGCTTACACAGCAAGGATATTACTTAGCCTATGACATCGCCACGGGAAAGCAGGCATGGAAGGGCGAATTAATGGATTATCCATGGGATCAATCTGGTTTCGGAGCTTATTCAGTGCAATCAGCCTATGGCTTATTGTACCATGAAGGCTACTCAGGTGTCTATGCGTTTAATTTGGATGATGGTAAAATTGCTTGGAAGTACGAAGACCCCTCAGCATATCCATATGAAAGCCCATACATTGGGAAGAATGGTACTGGAGTTTATCCCTTCGATTCAGGCGCTATAGTGGCTGACGGAAAAGTTTACGTTGGAAATGAAGAACACTCATCTACTCAACCTCTAACTTGGGGGTGGTCGTTCCATTGTATCAACGCTACTACTGGGAAAGGCATTTGGAAATTGGCAATAGCTGGGATTCCAGGCCCTGTCGCTGATGGATATTTGACAATGTCAAGCATTTATGATGGCTACCAATACATTTTTGGCAAAGGACAAAGCACTACAACAATTTCGGCACCACAGACTGCCATTACCCAGGGACAAAGCGTCGTCTTAACTGGCACTATCCTAGATATGTCTCCAGCTCAGCCGAGTACGCCCTGTGTGTCCCCCGAGAGCATGGGTGACTGGATGACTCACCTGTACATGCAGACGCCAGTTCCAGCGAATATTACTGGTGTTCCAGTGTCGTTGGATGCCGTTGATCCTAATGGAAACAGCCAACACATTACAACCGTGACAAGCGACATGAGCGGAGTTTTTAGCTACATGTGGACTCCCGATGTCCCAGGCAAATACGTTGTTACAGCAACTTTCCTCGGAGACGCTTCCTATGGTAGTTCATGGGCAGAAACCGCAGTAGGAGTAACAACACCATCAGCAACACCCACACCAGTGCCAACACAACAAGCAGCAGCCTTGCCTTCATTTGAATTATACTTCGCAGCAACAGCCATAGCAATAATCATCGCAATCGCAATAGTTGGTGCACTAATGCTGAGGAAACGACCATAGATGCTAAAATAAGAAACCATCATTTTTCCCCCTTTTTGATCTTCTATAAAACCATTTTCACTAGAAACGCAGTTTAGCCCTCTGTTGTTTTTCCCAAACCAAGATGGTGTAGTATTTTTCTAAAGTAAGGGTTTGCTGAGGCAACCCTAGACTAAGGAGAATGCAAATATTTTTTGGCAAAAGCTACAACCGCTTGCTAGTAGCTTGAAGAGCTTTATCAGCCCCTTACACGCTGCAACGCGGTCTTTTGATTCTTCTACCTAATTAATAATAACGTGTTATTTTCACCATAATATTTTGTCCCGTGTTCGTAAGAGAAAGTTGTTATATCACGAAAAGCAGTTTACGAAATAAAGGTCAAAAAAAAGATGTCAATTAACCGGCAACAACTTAACTTCAATCTCAGAAAACCTCTATGCCTCAAGTTTTCTTTAGAGGAAGCAGAAAAGGAAATAACATCTAAACAGAGACATTTTATGTAATTCCAAGTCCGTGCAGAACGTGAAAAAGAATTACCAAATAGAACACAATAATTAAACTGGCATGAATAAACTTGTTAGTCATAAGGTACCGATTTTCAGAAATGAATCTTTGCGTAAACCCAGACGCTACTTGCAAAGTCATGGCAATATACAACGCTAAGCCAGTACCCAACTCTGGAAAGTTAGCTGCTGGCCTTCCCATTTGGCTTGCAAAATGGATTGATATGAGCGCAAAAAACAATAGGTTTCCAAAAATATGAAATCTGAAAAGACCACTAATTCTCTGAGGATAGAAGCGTTTTAAGACGACGAAGACGGGCGTGGCAACAGCGATATAAGTCGTTCCAATAATAGTTAGCCAATGGCTAAATCGAAATTGACCCATAATAACACTCATTCTAATCCAATGCATGTAAACTGCAGCAGAAAACGAAGCTGCTATCAGTACGATTACTAGCGCCAACAAGAAGTCAATATGGTTGATTTTCATTAGAGGGCCGAATAGTCTAAAAGTTATATGACATTAAAAAAGCGTGTGGCGTTTAACAGTTGATTTGTGACTAACAAATTGTTTATGATATTCAAACTTCTTTTTTTCCCCAGGATCAATTTATGAATCGTCTTATACTCATTATCTTAAGAATGCAAAAGAGAAAATACAGTTCAGACAATACAGAAACTAAATTGAAACCAATTTTGATCTAAGAAGGATTCTGTTTTCTTTCCCGAATCATTAACCAGAAACCTATACCAAATAATAAGGTGCCAAAAAAGAATAACAAATCGAAATTGGCCTGATGATTGTAGTAATAGTTCAAATTGTAGAAGAACTCCTCAAAGACCAAGATGAATAAGAGTGCCAATCCAACTACGAAAAGAATTGCACCAAGTAACTTTAGACGTTTCATTATGTCACTTTTTTGAATAAGTTTTGACTTCTTACTCTCATAAAAGGAAATCGTTAGTAAAATAAGCAGTATGCATATAGCTTCAAGCTTTCATACGCCTTTCCTTAACGTTAAGAAGCAGTCTAAATCGAAAAAACGCATAACCGTTTCAATGCAATACTTTCCAAGAAATTAGTTTTTATACATAAACTATCTGTTTTTTGTTTTTTAATTCTGGAAAGACCAGTTTTCCCCCACTTAAGACACTCTAAAGGCAATTTCTTCTGAATAGAATTAAATCAAATCCGCATAGCTGGCAGAAGTAAATTTGGCATTTCGGACAATGTTTGAAGCCCCCGCCAATCATTTTTCCGCAAGCATCGCAAGGTCTAGTTAAATCAACATTTGGCAAAAACGGGCTTACAACTGTTTTGACAAACAAAGGAATCCTTGAAACGACTTCACAGGTCATAGGAGAGGTAAGTAAAAATGTTCACTTCAGAAAATTAACCTCTTTTTGCCAAAGCGATTATGCTGTTTTGGCTAAATAATCAAACAGTTAAAGGTTCATTTCACTCACTCTTCAAGCAAACCCTTAAGGAATTTAGTTAGTAGCCTCTAATCATGGCCCGCCTCTAAAAGACAAGCTAACACCCTTCTATGGGTAGTTACTTTTTGGATTCTCGCTACCCGAAGCCAAAATTGAATACATAAAAGACGCCCTAAAACACTTTGAAATGATTTAATCTCCTGCTAAAACGTTCATTCTTGTTGTGAAATATTGTATTATTGAGGAACAATAATCATGCGCTTTTTCGAAAAACAATAACTCGTTCTTTGAGTTTAACCTTACATGCATACCTAGAAGATAATCCTAATAGACTCTGGACACGCTTTTTATTTTTAGAGTTCTCCCAAAAAGCCCTATAATTTATCGCTGTTTTAGGCAATCTCAAACCTAATATGTGTTCAAGCTCTTGATAGGTTAAAGTGATGGTTTCCACGCCTGAATTGCTAATCTGTTCTAGAAGAGGCTGATTTTTGTTCATCTTTTGACCTTTGCATTTGTCATTTTCATTACTTGAGACATAATAAGACTTATGAATTTTGGATTCACAAGTAACTTATTGACACGCGTCTCTTGGCAAAAATGCTTCATTAATATTTTAACTTCTGTACGTTCAAAAACGATCTTGAATGCACCGTTGACCAAATAGTAAGGCAAGGGTATAAGCAATATAAGAATAGACTCGGAAACCAGAAGCAGCCTAAGCAGAAAACGCACAACCGTTTCCATGCGAGATGTTCCGGCGAAAAGTCAGCCGTCCATTAAAAGAACCGCCGGCAACAATACATGACTCAAGCTTAGTCGTTTTATGTAAAAGAATGACTTTTCTACCGAGCATCTATTGGTCCCATCATCGTTGCAGCCCAGTCAGCAACTGAACAAGCCCTAACTTTTTTTCTTTTTGTTCACAACAATCAGCTATATTTCTCAGTAGACTGTCAAAGGCGGGTTTTCTCTTTGAAGCGTTGATCTCGCCGAGATTACCGGGGCTGCTTGTATTAGGATTTTGGTGTCGGTTACCATATTTTTGCAGATGAGGTTAAGTGAGTTTTCGGTAAAGCTCAAAACATTTTTCCCTTCGTTAGTGAGCGTGTACACTTTTCGCGGCCTTTCTGAATCCATGTTCCAGGTGCTTTTTACGTAGCCTTTTTTCTCCAGTAGCCCCAGTAGGGGGTAGATGGTGCTGGGTCCGAAGTAGACGCCGAAACCTTTGCGGATTTTGGTGATTACTTGGTATCCGTGCATGGATTCTTGTTCTAAGTATTGAAGAATAATCATGTCTAAGAGGCCTTTAGTAAGTTTTGTTTGGACTTCTTTTTGGTAGTTATTTTTCATTTTCTAAGTTTTTCTCCTGTTGCTGTGTTGTACAAATGTACAATATGTCTGTTTAAGACACATTTATTATGTCTTCATAGTACAAAAACCGCCACATAAACCCTCGTACATAACGCAAGCATATCAAAATGACCAAGAGCCCCTAATTGTCAAACACAAATACATGTCAATACATAAAATACGCCTTAAAAATCATTACATTTCGCTTAAAGGAAACTGTACAACAGGTAAACACGAAACCCGCGAACTACATCAAACCTTGGAAAATACTGAATCATTTTGCCAGGAATACTTCTGCAGAAGACCCGATAGATCATATGACAAACAGAAGATATTGTCTAGTTTCATGGAACTGTTTGGTTCCAGTAAAACACTTTTGTATAATTGCCCAAGGTTGCCGCAGTTACGTTTGGTTCATCATAAATGATGTTTAAGTGGGTGCCGTACTGGGAGATCAGGGTGTTTGTGTCATTCCAGATTTTTGCAGATAACTCGTTAGCTGGAGGTTTGTCAGATGCGAACAAACCCCAGATGTTATCGTTTTCGCTGCGAAAGCCAAACCCGTAATCTTTCGGTACAACGTAAGCCACTTCTGCCTTGTTTGAGGGAAAGCTGCTTGGAGAATTGTGGATGTTGCTCCAGAAATTCTGAAGAGCCTTAAAATGGTCCTGGGTTAATGTGCCATAGTTGGAGCCAGTAACGTTGGGGTAGCTGAAGACGACGGCGTATTTAGCGCCTGCACTATAAGCCTGTGAGAGGTCATTGAACAATTCATTTCCAGACTCGAGATACAACGTTGTTGGCGGATTGTATTTCCAGTTAATTATGACGCCCCAGTCCTTGCCAAACGATTCAGCGGCGCCTCTGTTTAAAGCGATAATTCGTTCTCGGCTCTGGTTCCCCACAAACTCGCCTAAAACGGTCGTGTAGTTGCATTTGTAGTCAAACCAGTAAAGCCCATAGTCAGCCGTGACCGCTCTTTGCACACCATGAGCAAGATAATAGTTAATAATAATTGAAAGGCTACCAACATAATCCGTAGATGACTGCTCGTAGCTGGTAGCGTTTTTTACAAGCTGGAATGCCCCGCTGTCAAGCTGGTTTCCGCCAGGTTCGTCAAAACGGTAAATTCCCAGCAGCCTGTCACCATATTTTTGAGATGCATTGCCCATCCAATCAAAAATTGAGTTGCTTGCAGGGTAACCGTTTGAAGCATTGTACATTCTACTGTCGGTAATCAAAACAATGAAATGTAGCCCCGTTTGATTGATGTAGTCAACCGATTGGTCTAATGCTGTACGGTTAAATGTTAATCCAGGCGAGCCGAGTACGAAAAGGTTAGTGTAATCTTGAACCTTGTCAACCAAAGACTTCACAAGGCTAAATGAGTTGCCGTAGGCAAACTCAACACCAACAAAGAATTCTCTTGTCGAAGCTGGTTTGCTAAAAATGTTAGCTGAAAGAAAAAGCGTTACCGAAACCAAAGTAATAAGCAGGATTGCGATTGCTATGGCGTATTTGCGTTTCAAACTACTCAACCAATTCCTACCATAATCAGTAAGCAACAGTATTTAACATTTGAAGTTGAAGCCCTTCAAAACTGAAATCAGGCTGCTAAAGCATCTTTACCGTCTGTACAGTCCTATCAATTCGCCTTTAGCTAAGACGTGACCTTGCATTGCTTTTTCAACATCTTTCTTTTTTGAGCTGACGCCCAAACTAAGCTCTGTGTCTAAAGCATAAACTTTAAAAAAATAACGATGCGTACCTGAAGGCGGACAGGGCCCCATATACCCTTGCCGTCTTGCACTATTCATTCCCTCCATTCCTGGAACCGTGTTCTCCCATATTTGATGGGTTGATGCGGGCATATTCCAGACAACCCAGTGGTCAAAGGTGCCGCTTGGCGCATCAGGATCATCCATAATAAGAGCAAGAGTTTTTGACTCTTCAGGTATGCCTTCTATGCTGAAAGGCGGATTGATGTCTTGTCCATCACAGCTGTATTTTTTAGGAATGGATTTGTTTAGTTCAAAAGCTGAGCTCTTAATAGTTAGTTCTTTCATAAAAGACACTAAACAAGAAATAGTGATTCTGTTAGATAAAACTTACCGAATTAAAATTCACGGCTTTCTTATTCTTTCCATTTCTCAACTATTAGTTTATTGTCTTTTGCAGTAAAACTCACTTTTACAGGCATTGAACTGTTGCATTTTAATGGAAACATAATGCCATCCGCCACGCTACAAGTAAATAAAGAAGATCCCTGTCATCTTTTCGTTATTGTTCCCTTTCCCTCATTCCCCATTTCAGTCTCACGGCACTAAGTTAACGTTGTCTCGCTATCTGCTTTTAAAGTTTGACTCTAAAGGAAAACAAGAGGCGGATCTAAGGGTTTATTTATTTGTTTCTTTCAAATTTGGGCTTTTTTCAGAAGCTCTTCTGCAAGTCCAATATTTATTCTGTAGAAAATTACGGAGATGGCTAATGCGATAGCGCCACTTACAATGACTGAAATTGCAAGGTTGATAGAATTTGCTGATACACCTGAAAACAAGGAGGCAAACGTGGAAATTAGTACAGGAGCTAAAACTCCTGCTGCAACGATAGCCCCGACGATGAAGGCTATTAATGACCATTCTTGACGTATCATTCTTGCTCGGCGTGTTTGTGAGAAGTCAGCTCCTTTAAAGCCTATCGTAAGGGAAATTGAGCCTAAGGCTAAGATGAGGAATAGGGCTTCGATTAAAGCAACAATTGTCGCACGCATAGACGGGTGATAAAATACTATACCGATAAATCCGCCTATAAGCATAATAATTATTGAGAAAAGTGTTGTAAAGAAGTATTTGCTTTTCACCAGGTTCTTACCTGAAATGGGGGATGCGTATATTCGCCATACAGCTTGCCCTTCTTCGCCAATCATAATTTCTCCCAAGAACATAGCCATTGCACCGCCAGGCAGAAGGAACATTATTGCCATAAAAATTGGAGTAGCTTGGGATGATGATCCTCCGTTTGTTATACCCAGCGACTGCATGAGCGGAATTATGATTATTACAATGGGTAATATGTAGATGGAGATTAATTCTCGTCGTCTTGTGAATGCTCTAAAATCTTTCCGGATCAAAGCTGCTTCTACGCTGGAGAAACCTATTTTCCCAAGAAGCCCTGTTTTAGGTGTGTAAACGCCGCTCTTTTGAACTGTAATTGCTGGAGGTTCATAGAGCCCAAATCGCTTATTCAAATAGACTGCAAAGTAGTAGAAGCCTGCGATAAAAAGTGCTGACAAGGCTGTAAATAGAGTTCCTTGCAAAAACAAGTCTTTGAACACATAGGATATTATTAGGGCTAGCCATACGAAAGGCACAAACCACGCAGCGTTTTGTGCTGCTGTCAAGTTGGTAAGGAATGAGTTGAATCCTGAAGTTAAGTAGAAATAAATTATGTAAAAAACAATTAAGAACAAGAATTGAACCGATAAATCTAACCCAGATTGCTGCTCTGCCGCTCGACTTGTAGACTGCTCCAGTGAAACGTGTCTGCAGAATTCTCAGGCTTTCTGTTACAGAACTTGACAAGAAAGCTGCTGCAAACAAGATTAGTGCAGTTAGTAGGGCTTGAAGAATTAAGCCGTTGATAGCTGAGAAGACTATTATTCCTGATGTTAAGCCTATTACTAATGCAACAGGCCAACCTAGTAAGTTAGCTAGGATTGAAGCTAACGTGTGCTCTTGCCATGTTACTGGCAGCCAATACATAACTTGAGTAGATGCTTTGACGCCGGCAAGCTGGATTTGTTGCAGCAGAGTGAAAACGAAACTGAAAATTAAAACAAGCGTCGGCAATATAATAAAAACGCCGAGTGTTCCATTTTTCAATGAAGGTAACCCTGTAGGTACACCTTGTGAATAAACTAAAGATGCAATCCAGTTAGCGATCAACGCTCCAATTACGCCTATTATTGCAGCTGTCCAATAAGGCCAGTAGGCGAGGATGCTGTTTCTCACGATATCTTGTGGCTTTTATTCCCCTAATTAATCTGCCAGACTTACGTTCAACTCGTAAAAGGAAGAGGACGTTCTTCCAATTCATCTGGTGAGTTCCTCAACGACAGCTCTCAAATCTTCAGTTCCAGTTAACTTTAAGAAGATATCTTCCAAATCAGAGTTTGGTAAGCTTGCTCTTTGTCTTAGTTCATTCATGTTGCCTAATGCTAGAAGGTTCCCTTGATACATTATGCCTATTCGGTCGCATAGCGCTTCTGCAATTTCAAGGATATGCGTAGACATTATGGTGGTTACGCCTTGTGCCTTCAAGTTCGTGCAGATAATCCTTAACTATTCTTGCACTTCGGGGATCTAGAGCGTTGAGCGGTTCATCAAGAATTAGGAGTTTAGGCTTGTGCAGAAAAGCGGAGATTAAGCTAATTTTCTTTTTCATGCCGTCCGAATAACTGTTTATCATGTCGCCTTCGCGTCCTTCAAGTTGGAGGGCTTTGAGGTATTCGAGTATTCGCTGCTTTTTCTCAGCTGTGGGAACACTATAGATGTCTGCAATAAAATCTAGGTATTCAATTCCAGTTAAAAACTCGTAAATGTTGGGTGACTCAGGAACGTAACCGACCAGCCGCTTAACTTCAACAGGCTGTTTTTGAACATCTAACCCTAAAACACTAACTGATCCAGCGGTAGGCTGAACCAAACCCATTAGCATTTTGAGAGTAGTTGATTTTCCTGAACCGTTAGGTCCCAAAAGGCCAAAGATTTCGCCTGTGCTTATTGTTAAGTTAAAGTTGTTTACTGCTAATATTTCGTTGTAGCGTTTTGTTACGTCTTTCAGTTCAACCGCGTTCGGAATGGACATGATAAGAGTGCCTCAGAAGCAAAATAGAAAAGCCTCGGTATTTAAGGCTAATGCGTGTCTCCCGCTCTAACTATAATTGTTGTGTATCCATACAACGCTATCTTTTCAATCATAAAAAAGAGAAATATTTTGTTTTTTGGAAGCGTTTTATTTGAAGTTGAGTTCGAAGTCTATTGGAACATCCTCGCCCCATGACTGCCGTATTGGACAAATCTTTTGCGCCATTCCATAAACGGTGGTAGCTTTTTTGCGTTCACGATCATTATCTGTTTGCAAGCTAACGTTCATGTTGAAATGTACGTTTGTGAAAATTAGTTTCTCCATACCTTCAACATTCATTTTAACAGTGGCTTTTGTTTCTAAACTTTTAAGTTCTAATTGGCTGTTTTTGGCAATCAGAAGATACAGGGTGTTTATGCATGATGCTAAGGCGGCGGCAAAAATGTCTTCAGGCACACAGTAGCCTTCTTTTCCTCCAAACATTGGCGGTGGGCTAACAGTAATGATTTCTTTTCCTTTCACTGAAAGTTGACATTCCATTCCGCTTTTCCAAGTTGCAGTTCCTTCAAAATTCATTTCTGGCATAAAAAATCACTAGATTAATGTAAAGATAATTCTGGAAATTTAAGGTTGTGGACCCTTTTTCCTTTTTTGCCAACTTGGGTAAATAACCTTAAATCTTGCTCTTATTCCAATAGCTGAAAGAGAAACCAGAAAAAATGCCGCATATTATTGAAACTCACCAATTAACAAAAGCCTACAATTCTCTTCAAGCAGTTGATAGACTAGATATCACTGTGGAGTCTGGCGAAATCTTTGGGCTACTTGGACCTAACGGAGCGGGCAAAACCACAACCATATCAATGCTTTGCACAATTCTTAAGCCCACATCTGGTTCTGCAACAGTAAACGGCTTTGACATTGTTAAAGAAGCAAACAAAGTGCGCAAGTCAATCGGCATCGTTTTTCAAGATCCAAGCATCGATGACAGGTTAACAGGTAGAGAAAATCTTTACATGCATGCCAACCTGTATGGGGTGCCTGCTTCGGAGCAGAGGGAACGCATAGATCGTATCCTTAAACTGGTTGAGCTTGAAGATAGGGCTAATGATTTGCTCCGTACATATTCAGGTGGAATGAGGCGCAGACTAGAGTTGGGTCGGGGATTAATTCATTACCCGAAAGTATTGTTTTTGGATGAGCCTACAGTTGGGTTGGATCCGCAAACAAGAGATCACATTTGGAAGTATATTCATGAGTTGAAAAAGGCTCAGGACATAACGGTAGTTTTAACCACTCATTACATGGATGAAGCCGATAGGCTGTCCGACCGTATAGCCATCATGGACCACGGCAAAATTGTGGTTTTGGATACACCTCCAAAACTTAAGGAGACACTTGAAGGCGACGTTGTGGTCGTTAGGGCAAATAACATTGTTGCCCTTTCTGAGCTTGTTACCAAATTCCTTGGGCTTGAAAAGAAGCAGGTTGTTGACAGCGCCCTTGAAATCACCGTGCGAAATGGCAAATCTGTAATGCCTAGGATTATGGAGTTAGCGACCCAAAATAACATTTACGTTGAATCTTTGCTTTTGCGGGAGCCAAACTTGGAAGATGTATTCCTGTATTATACCGGTAGGACGATTCGTGAAGATTCAGGCAAAGAGTTACACGGTATGTCTGCAATTCAGAGGAGAAAAATTCATTGAGTGAAATAAGAGGCTTCTATACTCTTTGGCTGCGTGAAATCAAGCGGTTCCTCAGGGACAGAGTAAGAATTGTCAGCATGTTTATTCAACCTCTACTTTGGCTTGTCATTTTTGGCGCTGGGTTTGGTTTACGTTTCACAATTCCAGGCTTAACCTATCAACAGGTAATTTTCCCAGGGATAGTTGGCCAAACGTTGCTTTTTACGGCAATGTTTATGGGAATAAGTGTAATTTGGGACAAAGAATTCGGGTTTATGAAAGAAATTCTTGTCTCACCGATTTCGCGGCTTAGTATTTTTCTCGGGAAGATGGTTGGTGACAGCTCTTCCGCTTTTCTTCAAGGTATAATTGTCTTCGTTGTGGGTGTGGCATTGGGAATTCCGATTGACCCCGTATCTTTCCTTTATGCGCTTCCCATTATGATTTTGATAACTTTTGGTCTAGTTAGCATCGGATTAACCATAGCAAGTTTCATGGGGAATCTTGAAAGTTTCGGGGCCATCCAAACATTCATCAACCTACCCCTATTCTTCTTAAGCGGCGCCTTGTTTCCACTTAAGGGACCTGGAATTAGTTTGCCCAGCTGGTTAACAACCGTTGCTGCAGGGAACCCATTAACGTATGGGGTTGACGCGCTTCGACATGTCATGTTTGGTCCAGTGTGGAATTCGCTTGCAATTCAACCACTGTGGATTGACATTGGAATTGTTGCATTATTTGATGGAATCATGATTGTGGTTGGCACTTGGGCTTTTACAAAAATGAAATAGGTAGAAGAACCTTTGTAGAAGCTGTTGGTTTCACGGGAATTTTGTTATTTTTCAAAATTGGAAAAAGAAACTGAGAAAAGACTGTTTATTGCTTGTTGGTCATTTCGTTGATTTGCTGTTCCATTGCGTGTCCACGGCAGTAAACTACTGCTTTTGTTACGCCTGGAACAGATTTTGCTGCGGCTTTGATGTCTGCGGCGAGCTTAAATGCTATTGGGCAGAATGGGCTTGTTGGAACGAATTCAACTGTGAATTCGCCTGGCGCTGTTTCTTTGACGCTTTGAATCATTTGCATTTCGGCGAAGCTTTGTCCTGTTTCGGGGTCTTGTACTTTGCTTACTTCTTCGCGTACTTTATTTTCTAAGTCACTCATTTTTTTAACCTCTCGGTTTTCTAAAAAGAAATATGAAAGCCACAACATATAAACTGATTGTTTAAGCGTAATTCAAAGTAATTGTGGTGCTTGGTTTGGCCTTTGACCCATCATGCATATTCTGCAAAATAGTAGAAAAGCAAGCGCCGGCAAGCGTCCTTTACGAAGACGATTTAGTAATGGCTTTTCTGGACATAAGACCGTTAAACTTGGGCCACGCGCTTGTGATACCTAAGAAGCATTATGTTGACATTTTTGATACGACAAAAAGCGAGCTCTGTCAAGTTTACATAGTTGCAAAGCAGATTTCCTTTGCCGTAAAAAAAGCCACCAACGCCGATGGCATAAGCATTATCCAACAAAACGGTAAAGCCGCAGGCCAAGATATCTTTCATCTGCATGTGCATGTTGTTCCAAGGTTTGAAGGACAGAAACTACCGCGTTTTAGTGAGCTTAAACAAGTAGAAAGATCTGAGCTTGATATCATGGCGGAGAAAATAAGGCAAGAGCTCAAAACATAAATTCTCTTTTTTGTGTGTAATTTTTGACCCTATAAAATCGCAGGTTAGAAATATGTCTTAGATTATTGGTGTGGATTTTTTGGCAGATTTTTGAATGGTGTGATTTTGGTTGCTTTTTAGTATAGGGTTTGTTTCGTTTGCAGGTTGCGTCTAGAATTATCACAGATTATCGCGTTTTCGTCGCAAATCATCGCAAAAATTAAAGAAATATTAATTGAAAAGACTAAGTTCAAAACGCATCTAATAGTTTCGTTTTTTCGTAACATAAATTTGTTCTAGACGGTAAGCGTACCGTTTGAGGAACCATTTTTTGACAACCTCAACCAAAAGCAAATAGCCAACTATTAGCCCCGCCAGAACCAAATAGAACGTTGCAGGGGGAGGTGAGAAACTGAATATAGCGCCAAGTGGCGTATAAGGCAGTGTGAAAGCAATCGCAACTACGGCCAGGCAACTTATAACCAAAAACTTACCTGGCTTGCTCTTGTAAAAAGGCGTTTTTCTGGTTCGAAGAACAAAAACTACAAGCGTTTGAGTCGTCAGTGACTCGACAAACCAAGCGGTTTGAAAAATGGGAACCGCAGCTCGGAAGACCACCAATAATAAGAGGAAGGTTAGAAAATCAAATATGGAGCTAACCGGGCCCATGGTCAACATGAATCTTCGTATGTAAGAAATGTCCAGCCTTTTCGGCTTTTCAATGTACTCCTCGTCCACGTTGTCTGTCGGTATGGTTGCTTCGGAGAGATCGTACAACAGGTTATTTAGGAGTATTTGGATTGCCGTCATGGGCAGAAAGCTCAGGAAAAGGGATGCTCCGGCTACACTGAACATTGTGCCAAAGTTTGAGCTGACACCCATCATAATGTACTTCATTGTGTTACCGAAGGTCTTTCTTCCTTCTAAAATCCCTTCATTAAGCACTTTCAAGTCAGGTTGTAGTAGTATCAGGTCGGCGGATTCTTTCGCAACATCAACAGCATTCTCTACCGATATGCCTACATCGGCGGTTTTCAAAGATGGAGCGTCGTTGATTCCGTCACCCATGTACCCTACAACATGACCATTGGCTCTCAGAGCACTGATTACTCGGTCTTTTTGAGCTGGGTTCATGCGGGTAAAAACATTGTTATCCTCCACAACTCGAGCCAAAGCATCATTCTGCAGTTGGGCGATTTCGTTTCCTGTGATGACTCCTTCTATGTTGAAGTAAAGCTGCTGGCAGACTGTTTTTGTGACCAACTCGTTGTCGCCCGTGACGATTTTAAGTTCAACTCCGTCTCTAGCCAACAAACCGATAGATTCCTTTGCACTCTCTTTAGGCGGGTCAAAAAAAGACAAAAACCCCAGAAAAACCATGTCTGTTTCGTCGCTAATTGAGTAATGTGTTTTATCATCCTTGACTTTTTTGTATGCGACTGCTAAAACTCTGTATCCCTGAGCGCTTAGGTCGTTGTATCTCTGTTCAAACGTGGCTTGGCAAACATTTCCAAAATCGGTTAGGATTTCGTCAGTTTCGCAGAAAGCGCAGATTTTTAAGATTTCTTCCGGAGCACCTTTGGAGACCACCAATCTTTGCCCTTTGTACTCAACAACTACCGAAACGCGTCTTCGGATGAAGTCAAATGGAATTTCATCAATTTTGGTTATTCCAGTAACGTCGAACTTCTTATACTGGAGTACGGCATCATCAAGAGGGCTTCTCAAACCTGTTTCATAAACGCAGTTGAAATAACCATACATCAGCACTTTCTGATCTTCTTTTCCCTGTAAATCCTCATATTCGTTAAGCGTAAGCTTGTTCTCAGTAAGTGTACCAGTTTTATCAGTACACAAAACATCCATATTACCAAAGTTCTGGATAGCCGCCAGTCTTTTTACGATAACACCTTTTTTGGACATCGCCACAGCTCCCCTGGACAAGTTGATGGACATTATCATTGGGAGAAGCTCCGGTGTCAAGCCTACAGCAAGAGCTACTGCGAAAAGTAGCGACTGCAAAATCGTGCGGCTGCCTGAATAGAAAAATGCGTTCACAAAAAATACGAAAACAACAAGGAAAAGCGTAACTTCAGTCATTAATGCTCCGAAGCGCCGAAGCCCCTTCTCAAACTCGGTTTCAGGCGCCTTAGACGCAAGCTCTTTCGCGATTTTCCCGTATTCCGTTAATTTTCCAGTCTTTACGACTACTGCTTTTCCAGTACCACTAACCACTGAAGTCCCCAAAAAAACGTAGTTGCTCCAACTCGTCATATCAGATATCACCGATGAAAGCGGGTTGGCATTCTTTTCAACTGGAAACGCCTCGCCTGTTAACGCCGATTGATTAAGGTTCAAATCCTTTGCACTGATTAATCTGGAATCGGCTGGGACAAGGTCTCCAGCTATCAAATACACAATATCGCCTGGCACGATTTCGGAAAACTTTACATCTCGTTTAACGCCATCTCTGAGAACCGCTGCTTTTGTGGTCACTCTTTCTTTAAGCGCTTCGGCGGCATTCTGAGCCTTCGATTCTTGATAAACGTCAAGACTGATACTTAGAAGAACAATGAAGAAAATTATGACTGCATCAGTTGTGTCCCCCACAACTCCAGAGACTATACCCGCAATTAGCAGGATAAGAACAAGCGGATTTCTCAAGTGATAAAGAATTTCAACAAACCCAGTTCGTTTCTGTTTCTCGGCCAGCTCGTTTGGGCCATAAGTTGAATAACGATTTTGAGCCTCTTGAGCGGATAAACCAGATTGGGATGTCTTAAGTCTAGCCAAAACATCATCAGCAGGAAGAGACAAAATTTCTTGGTTATCCGCCATAATCAACCACTAAATAGTTGTCAAAGCATAATTTTTCGAGTAACTATTAAACATTGAGCGCAGTCACGGTTGGCTGCTGGCAATCGAATTCTAAGTTCAGGTCCTTATATTTTCTTTCAACCTTTTTCTTTTTGACGCCACAAATGAGAGAGTTAGAATCTTTTTTATGGCTAAGCTTTGCTACTGGTCTCTTACTACATGCGAGAGGTTGTCTTTTCTTTGTTTGCTTTTCGTTGTTTTGATTGAGCTATTGGGTTTTAGTGGCGTTTATTGATTTACTTGTTTTCCATTGTTGCTTTTGGATAAAATGGCTTTTTAACGCTTGCTTTCAGATTGTAATTTGTATTTGGTCTCTGTTGGTGTTGAAGCATTGAAAACTGTAAACCCAAAAAAATAGCAAAACATTCAATTGATGACGTCTGTGGCGAAGACTAAGGTACATACTCAAATGGTTGCAGAATATTTCTCAATCATGGAGCGCCAAGCAAAGAAGCTCATCCCTTCTTGACTGCAAATCCTTCACTTGCCCCATTTTTTCTTTCATAAACTGGTCAAGTACTTTTTCAAGTGGCACGGCAAAAAACTGTGCTGGACGCTCAGGGGTAGCTTTTATGCAACCTTTGCATTGCAGGCTCTTCAGGCTGCAGTAGAGCTGATGTTTGTAGAGTTTCAGCATATTTGCTATATCTCTTCCTTTTGATGGACCAGCTTGGGCAAGGAAGAAATAGACCTCAGCTTCGACCTGTGAGAGACCGAGATCGACCAGCGTTCTGAGCACCCATTCTCGACTCATAAGCCCACATCCTTTCAGACTGCACCCTATGCGATTCCTTACGCACATGCGGGCATCTGACCAGTTCAATCATGAATGCACCAAAAAAAAAAAAGAGAGGAAATTTTGGCTTGTTTTAGCGTATTCTCCAGATTCGGACTCTTACGTAGTTCCAGTAAACGTCATTTGCACCGCGGTACAACGTTACTGTGTTTGCTGTAGAGTCTGTCCAGGCTAAGCCTGACTCGCCCTCAACGCCCACCTTGACCAAGTAGAAATCTTGACCGCCCGCTCCGAAAGAAGTTGTTGTTCCTGCGATTACGTATCCGCCATCAGCTGTTTGTTTAACGTGATTATTGTCTGGACCAGAATCGTCCGCCGTTCCACCAAACGTCTTATTCCATTGTCGCGTTGCCGTACGAGTCTGTCTTGACTAACCACATATCAAGGTTCCCCGCGCCGAAAGAACGTGTTTTGCCTGCTATTGCAAAGCCGCCATCAGTCGTTATGACGATCGTCTGCAAACTGTCATCGTTTGTTCCCCCGGGGGGCTTTTGTTCCACTGGCATGTTGCCGTTAGCATCGGTTTTGATGCAGCCATCCGTGCTGTTCCACCAGACCAAGAGGAGTCTGTATACCTGACATTGCGTATCCGCCGTCTTTCGTCTGAACAAGACCCCACCCCACATCGACGTCTGATGCCCCATCGACTTGGGTCCACTGTATATAACCAGAGGAATCTGTCTTAATTAGAATCGCATCACTAACCGATGCCAGCCTGAGTCCGTATTTCGGCAGCGAATGCATATCCGCCATCGCTGGTTTGAATAGCAGTATACAGCCAGTTTCCGTAGGGTGTTACGTAGTCTTGTTTTATTGTACATTGCCGTTAACATCGGTCTTGACGAGCCAACCTACGCCGCCGGTAATTCCTTTTAGTAAATATCCGCCATCACTCGCCGATAACCAAAGTAAAGAGAAGCTCTTGTCCTGGTGTTCAGTATGTTTTGTTTCACTGCATGTTGCCCAACGCATCGGTCTTGACCAACCAACCGTCGCGGGCGCCAGCGCCGAAGGAACTTGTATAGCCTAACATTATATACCCGCCGTCAACCGTCTGATGAACATTGTAACGGTAATCAGTGCCTGCTCCTCCGTACGTTTTGTTCCACTGTACATTGCCAAAGGAATCCGTCTTTACAAGCCAATAATCGAAGCCTCCAGCACCAGAAGAATTTGTCCGGACTTCCATTGCGTATCCGCCGTCAGCCGTCAGAATAACATTCTCACTTGTGTCATATCCTGTACCCCCGGTATGTTTTGCTCCATCCTGCAATGTAGCCTGTTAGGCCGAGGTTCCTTGATGCGCCAAACCACTCCCCGTTGTCTTTCCTCTTACTCAACGATTACTTCGGAATTATTCAGGTTGTGGCGTCAAGATGAAAGATTGCCCAGCCTTGCCCGTAATGGCTGTCATCCGACATTCATAATCTGGCGTGTAGGGTCCTTGTGCACCTGCGGTCCAGTGGGTCCAACAGCCCCGGTCGCTCCCGTCACCTGAGGCTCCTTGGGGGCCCCAGTACGGCCAGGTCGCTCCCGTTGCACCTGTAGTTCCTGGGTCTCCTTTAGGTCCCTGTGGTCCGTTGTCGCCTTTATCGCCTTTCAATCCCTGTGGTCCTATAGAAAGCTGCGTTGAGACTCCTGCTGCTATGGCACTCGCGACGGAAAATCGTGACAATTAGCCCAGCAACAAACAATCCTTTTGTTGGAGACCCTTTTTCCATCTTTTTCTACCAACTTTTTGCTTGATTTCAGACTGTGAAAAACATTTTGAAGCAAATTCGCTTCAGATTTTTCCAATGATCGAAAAACAGTTAAGCCTCTTCATATATCACATTGGACTAGTAACCAATGTTAGTCACTACCTCGCCTATGGAGTGGACGGGTTGACAGGAGAGCATAAGAAAAGTCCTAAGAACTTTTGGACTCACAAGAAAAGAGGCAGACGTTTACGTTTTCCTCGCCAAACACGGTGTCTCAAGGGCGTTGGCCGGATTATAGACCGCCGCGGCAAGACTGCAATTCGCCCGGGGAGAGCCGAAGGGCCGGCCCTACTCGGCGTGGAGGATGTACTTCAGCTTGTTGGCGTAGTAGGCCGCGAGGTGGGGGTTGTGGATGAAGACCTCGTGCTTGTCGTGCTCCAGGATCCGGTAGGTCTTGAGCGGGATCATGGGGCTTTCGGTGAATTGAACAGACGTGCCACGTGGTTCAGCATCCGGTCCAGCGGCTCCAGGCGGTTCTTCGAGTCGTACAGGGGGGAGCAGTCGACCTTCTTGGACTTCGGATGCGGAGCGTTTCCAGGATGTTCTTCCGCAGCCCCTGCTTGGGGAGGACGAAGTTGTTGTTCAGCGAGTGGAAGATCACGTGGTCTCGTAGCACCCGGTGTCTGGCGATTTCGCGGCGTATGCTCTCGGCGAAATCCCGGGCCTTGCCGGTGAAGGCCGTCGGGATGCCCTCGCCGAAGCGCACGCAGACCGGCTCTTCTCCAGGCGCAGCCCCTTGGAGAAAGGCGCCTTGAGAAGGTGTAGTAGTAATCGTAGATTACTTGGCGATCTTGGTCCGGCGCGTGGAGGCCTGAACTCGCGGAACAGGATGTCCTCCGGCACCCGCTCGTAGGCCACCGTCACCGGGATGTGACTCAACGGTCGGTGATCCCAAGGCCCTTAAGCACCTTGGAGATGGTGATGAAAACGTAGGGGGACAGGGGGTTGAACAGCCCGCTGTAGACGGGCCGTACTCGACCTGCCCGGTGTAGGGGTCCGTCTCGTAGCTCGGGAACACCTCCAGGTTGTACCCCTCCCTCCCCATGATACGGCCGAGCTGCTGGGGTACAGCTGGCTGTACTGCTCGCGGGTGACGCGGATGGGCCTCTGGCCCAGGGCGCGCGCCAGCAGGTCGTAGATCCAGTGGGTGGAGTAGAAGGACTTGTCGTGACGCACGCTCATGAAGGCGCCGCAGCCGCGCAGATCGGGTCCAGGGGGCCGACGAGACAGGTTGTCCCCAGCCTGGATGGCCGTGCGTACCCCCGCGTGGAACAGCCTGTCTGCAGCAGCAGCCAGTCGTACTCGCTTTGATGGTCGGGTGAAGATCAGGCGCTTGCCCGCCCGGACCTTGGCCTTGATCCGCTCAAGGCCGATGACGTCGATCTTGCTGAAGCAGGCCTTGAGCAGAAAATGCTCGCAGACGTAGGACACGGCAGGTCTAGGTGCGCGCGTTCCAGCGGGATGCAGGAGGCGAAGAACTGTGGCGTCGGGGGGTTTCCGCATGGCCTGACGGTTCAAAGCGGCAAGTATAGTGTGATTCCCGACGGCTGTAAACTATGCGCCGCCTCGATGCGCACGCGCGCCTCGTAGCGGAGCCGGTGCACGATTTCGATGATCCGCTCAGGGACTGGCGGGTCCCCCTGTAGGATACGTGGATTTCCTGGCTGTCGGGATCGCACCCCGGACTTCCTCCACCCCCCGCACCTTGCGCCCCATGTGCTCGATGGCGTAGCTGCAGGAGGCGCAGTGGGCCCCCTCGACGTCCAGGATCGCGGTTGCAGGCTTCATACGCAGAAGTTACCCCACTCCGTTCCCCCGGGACAAGGAGCCGCCCGCGGCACTCAATAACTCAATGACGCAGTGACGTACTGAGCGAAAGGCGCAGGCTTCGCCTGCCGGTCGCTCAGTGCGCAGTAGCGCGCTGAGCGGTAGCTCAGTAATTCAGGACCAGGTCTTCCTGCGCCTGGCGTTGCGTGATCTTGCGGTAGAGGGTCTGGGTTTCCGGGTCGTAGACCCAGCCGTCGGTGTACCGGGATATTCCGGGTCGGGCTTCCAGGATCGCGGTGCATCATCACGTTCTTCATGGGGCGAATACCCTGCAGGATGAAGTAGTGCTGGTCGCCGGTCGGAAACCGAAGGAACGGAACGGTATTGGCCGCCTCCACCTTGATTTCCAGCGGCGCCGCGCGGGTACAGCCAGGCTCCCGGGGAGAAGTGAGAGGTACAGCGGGTGCCTTCGGCAGGTACGTTCCTCTGCCAGCCAGGCGTACAGCCTCTCGGGGGGCAACGGTGCGCCCTCAGGCCGGAACCGCCGGACCTGACGGCGCCTTGGGCCGGGATGAAACCTCCAGTCGGCCAGGCCCAGCGCCGCCGTGAGCAGACCGCGGCCCGAGCAGGGCCAGGGAGGGACGCGACGCGGTGTCCGCGGCCTGGAGGAGAAACGGCCCGCGCGCACCGAAAGCTCCACGTCCGCCCGGCCTTCGTGCTCTCCGGTGGGCTGCGTCATGACAGACCCTCCGCGCCTGCTGCACCGAGGGCAGCAGGAAGGCGTCGATCAGCTCCGTGATCTTCTGCCGGA
>CAWHSP010000037.1:0-5241 GCA_963831865.1 Candidatus Bathyarchaeota archaeon
CTTTAAAAGAGATTTTTTTTTCTAAATAAACCTTCTTAATTTATCCAGCCTTGACTCCGAAATTTTGTTATATCAGAAAAGTCTAAAGAAAGTTGTCTTCTAACATTCATTTTTATGGGTAACGTCTTTAAGCAATAGTCGAAGTACATACAATAATCTACGATAGTAAATTCGCGATCATTTCGGAAAGAGGCAGCAACAATTGAGCATTGATGACGACTTAAAAATTTAGAGCAGTCGCAAAAAAAGAAGCAAAGCAAAGATTCCTTAACTGCCTCTGGAATCGCCGAGTACATCCGCTTCAACTGCTGCCCACGTTTCTTTAAACTAAAATTCGAAGGCAAAGAAGTAAAAAAACGTAAATGGCCCGAAGCATTCAAGCCCATTAGTCCTCTGCTTTATGGAACTGGAAAAGCACTTGAAGATAAAAAAATCTCTGAACTTAAAGAAAAAGCCTCCGAATATCTTGATTTTTCCATATACGATCCAAAGTTATATGGTAAGAATGGGTGGGAGAAGGCTAAGGATTCGATGAACAACCTGTGCTATGTCATTGATCATCAGATTGCAGCAGGAGAAAAAATTGATACTAGACCCATTCTGCTTTATCAAGTTCCTATGAAAGGTCCAATCGGGGTTTGGGATGTTAAAGGTATTGCAGATTTGATAGCTATTTGGCCGCTCAAAGATAACAAAGTTAGAGTCAGGATTTTTGAGTTAAAGGCTTCCTGGACAGAGCAGACAGCACATCGTATTCAAGTAGCGATTTATGTGTTGTTGCTTTCAAAAGAATTAAGCGGTTTATCATCTAAGGTTGAGCTTGAAGGTGGTGTCATCAACAGAGAAACCAATCTTGAGAGCCTTGCTCCTGAGAAACTTCCAGTATTCAAACTACATCCCCTAATCCAAGATGTCCAGCGTCTTCTGGCCAAAAACGGTGAGTTAAACCGAATACATAACACTATACTAGAAAATGTCGAATTTCAACTTTGTTGGAGATGTGACAACTGCAGTTTTAATGAATGCTGCATTGTATGTGGTGTTGAAAGTGAGAGTATTGCCTTGCTTAATCTTAGTAGAGGCGAACAGCATGCACTTGCCAAACATGACATTAGGTGTTTGGAGGATTTGGCTAAATTAAAAGTTGTTTTGGATATTACAGATTTACGTCCTTACGAATTCAAAGCTATCCCTGCCAAAGACACAAAAAAAGTAAATGAGATATCTGCTGATCCAATTGTTGGTCCTAAACTGGATTGGTTGGTTGAACGCGCTCAATACATGTTAGGCGGAATTCGGCCTGGAAATCCAAACGCGAGTAGAAGTCGGGGGATGCCTTGGTTAACAGGAACTGGTTATGGTAGCTTACCTGAAGACAGTCCCACGGCTGGGGCAGACACCGAACTAGTATCTATTCCCAACGGCATGATTCGTGTTTACTTGTTCGTTGAATGGGATTACATGCTTAATGTAATTTCAATGATTAGCGCCCGAGTCAATTGCACCCGATATAAAGGCGAACCACCAAGCATATCGTGTGTAATAGCTAATCTCCCCGACGACCGTCAACAAGTTTTAGATGAAGAAAGAAAGTTGATGGAAAACTTCTTTCTTGATCTTACCAACGCCATAATAAAAGTAGCAAACGAAGTTGGTAGCCCTGATGAAGCACCTATCCATCTTTATTTCTTCAGTCGCCGAGAACGCGACGTTCTCATGAAAAGAGTTTGTCAACAGCCGACTCTAATGAGCGCACAAGCGGTTCGAGACCTTTTGGGTCTCCGACAAGCAATTGACCAACCTATGTTCACAATCCTCCAAGACGAAGTAAAGCATAGAAAGGCTCTCAAGTTTACAAGTTCAGGCTTATTGCCTATTCTTGATCAAACCAGCTTTTTTGAACGAAAGCAATGGATTGCCAGAAGGAAAGACGGAACACAAGTTGACCTGAGCCTTGTTTTCCGTGACGGTTTTTTTAATTACTCGCTTCCTTATAATCGAAACCCAGATGGCTCAATAGCTTTTCTCAGATATGATTGCATACATAAAGACGGGTATTACCCGACTCGCGCGAGATTCGGAGACCAAGTGCCAATTGAGTATATTTGGGGCGCTAAGGGTCGCTTAGATAATCTTGTGGAAAAGAGCAAATCGAAGATTTGGTTAGAGAAACGCAAGTGGTGTGATTACGTTCAAAAGACTCGTCGAATTACTGACGAAGAACTAAATTTGATGGGTCAAAAGATTTGCATGGCGTTGGAACATATTGAACGGTCGCTGACAATTCGCAATAGACGGCTAGGTAAAAAGCCTATTCCCATTCCAACCATTTCCTCATTCTCATTGGGAGACTGCCACCTTAGAGCGAAGTTGCCGAGAATTCCTTGATTTAGAGTATTTTTCTAAACGCCAAGAAATGTATCAGCATTATGCATTATTACCATATCAGCGAGTGGCTTCTGGGAGGTCTCTGATTTTGGAGGTCACAGGTATTGCAGAATCGGGAAAAGATTTTGTGGTCAAAGGAAAACTTGTTTACGAAGGTATAGGGTTGCCAAAAGCTGATTGCATTGCTAACGCTTGCAGAGTTAAAGGCGCAGATGGATCAAGTTCAGGTGACTGGATGGTTGTAACCGAGCTGAAGCTAAATGGACAGGGACAATTTGAGGAAGTTCAAAGGCGCTCCCCATCTGAAGTTGAAAAATCAGCTCGAGCAATCGTCGATAAAGTAGATGTTCGAAAATCAGAGATAATTATTAACGTGGTCACATGGCCAACTGGTAAAGGCAGAAAGTACAGCGCATGGCATAATCTACCAACAACTGACTCTGAGAAGGCAAAAAACAAGTACATGCAACTCTTCGAGGTTGGTCGAATCTACATTTTAGATGAGTTAGCTGATGACATGATTTCTGACAGAGCATTAAAATGCTTAGACAATGCACGCCAGAATGTGCTTTATCAGTTGTTGGTAGATTTCTTAGCAGGTAAATCTGTTGTTTCTTCTCATAAGACTTTGACAAGGGATGCAGCCGCTTCTCTTCTGCGTTGGGTTGAGGGCAGACGTTTTCCTCCTAAAGCTGAGCAGCAACGTTTCATTGAACGTGTTTTTGGGGAAGAGCAGATTGTTATGCTTCAGGGTCCACCTGGAACGGGAAAAACTGAGACTTTGCAGTTAGCGGTTTTAGCTCATGTCGCTGCCCACAGAGCAAAATCAAGATGCCGTGTATTGATGGTTGCTCCAACTCACAAAGCCATTCAAGAGTTCGTTAGCAAACTCGCTCGGTGCTGGCAAGAATATTGCCGAGAAGGTGGTAACGATTTAAAAGACCTAAATATTTACCGGGTTCTAAGCAGCTCAGTATCTTCAGCCAAACCCATTGATGGAGTCAAATACGTTAATTATAACGAAGATGAAGAAACCGTCAAGAAACTCAAAGATTGCTTGATGAACCAGGAATCGTTAACATCCCCTGCTTCAGGTTCTGAACCCTTAATTCTATGTCTAACCCCTCCAGGGTTGTACGGTTTAATGAAGAAAATCGGAGACTCAGAGCCGCCTTGGGGCGAAGCATTCTTTGACTTACTTGTGGTTGACGAAGCAAGCATGATGCGTTTGCCAGAGCTAATTCTTTCAGGGTCATTCCTTTCTAAAAGCAGCCAA
The DNA here is from genome assembly GCA_963831865.1 of Candidatus Bathyarchaeota archaeon. Taxonomy (GTDB): domain Archaea; phylum Thermoproteota; class Bathyarchaeia; order Bathyarchaeales; family Bathycorpusculaceae; genus Bathycorpusculum. The sequence continues at coordinate 3,665 of CAWHSP010000037.1, forward strand.
ATCCTCGTTGCAGGAGACCATCGACAGCTTCCTCCAATTCAAGCACATAACTGGGAAAAAGAAGACCGCCGAACACTAGAAGAAATGGCGTCCTTCCTATCCGCCATGGATTTCCTACGTTTACTACGACAAGAAGACCTTGGCATTGAACGGATCAGTTGCAAACATCCCGCAGATATTCCGGCGGAACGATTATGTGAAAGTCACCGGTGTCATTCGATCGTAGCAGAGTTTTTGAGAGAATGGGTCTATGAAAAGGACAAGATTGATTTTCGCTCAGACCAAAAACAAACATTGGTATCTTCGAATGTTAAGAGCGATGGTTTAAGTGTCATTTTAGAGCCTGAAAACATTTTCGTCTTGATTGTTCATGATGAAGCCGAGAGTTTCCAATCAAACTTGATCGAGGCATCGATTGTTGAGGCTTTAGTTCATAACGTAAAATCAGAAAGTATTGGTGTAATTACTCCACATAACGCCCAGAAAGGTCTGTTAAAGAACATGCTCTCTGAGGGCTGCGAAAACGCTAGAGTTGATACTGTTGAGCGCTTTCAAGGCGGTGAAGCTGACTTCATAATAATCTCTTCTACAGTAAGCGACCCCGACTACGTTCGCAGTGAAAGCGACTTCCTACTTAATCTGAACCGAATTAACGTGGCGATTTCACGTATGAAGAAAAAACTGGTCATAATTGCTAGCAGGTCAATTTTTGAGTTCATGCCACAAGACGCAAAAGACTATGATAAGGCAATGCTGTGGCGTGGGATTGCACAAACAGTTGGGTTTACTGCTGATTCGAAAGCGCAATGGACAGGTAATCTCTCAGAGCTTCTTGGAAACGAGTCGGCTCCAGTAAAAGTTGAAGTCTACGTTAAATCTGAGAAGAAGTCGTAACAATTTTGGAATTGTTGATAAATCGCTGTAGTTCTTGAAAATCATAAAAATTTTTGAATTGTCGCTGCATTTTCAGTTTGCGAAAAACATAAATGAAACGGCCGCTAATGCAAACTCATAGGTTCCACTATTTTAATCAATCAAAACATTTTGGAGTTGAATTGAAATGGATCATACAATAATTCATTTTGAGATACCCGCTAAGAATGTTGAAGTATTGAAGAGTTTCTATGAGGCTGTCTTAGGCTGGAAAATAATCAAAACCCCGGTGGGTGGCATGGATTATTGGCTTATTCAAACAGTTCCAACAGACGAGAAAGGTATGCTGCAAAGACCTGGCGTAAATGGCGGACTTTATCCACGAACACCCGACATGCCAGGAGCCACTCAATTAAATTACATCAGCGTTGAAAACATTGACGAATACATAAACAAAGTAACCGCTGCAGGAGGAAAAATCCTAATGCCCAAACAGCAGGTACCCACAGTTGGCTCAATTGCCATTGTGGCTGATCCTGAAGGTAACTCATTTGGATTAATACAGCCAGAGATGCCACCCGCTTCTCCATAAAATAGCGAAGAATAATTTATCAACAAATATTTTTTTTAAAAGAGAACTCTTGAAATTAACCTAACTTTTAAAAAAAAATTGAATGGCAACGAATTAGAATTTATCGAAAAAG
>CAWHSP010000038.1:0-14359 GCA_963831865.1 Candidatus Bathyarchaeota archaeon
AGAAGAGGATAGTGTTCTCTTAACAGTTTTTTTATGCCATCAAACATAGGTACTCAATTTAGGAAGCTTAAAGGGGCTAATGTTATCTCTTTTGATGTGCTTTCAAGTATAAAACTTTCCATATAGCCCCTCTATTAGGCGCCGTCTCAGTGCAGTCGGGCAGTGAAAAAACTTGAAGTGACCACTATACTCTGTTTAAGTAAAGAATTTGTTTTGCTTCTTCTTTTCGTTTTTGCGTAGACACTGATGCGCTGACCTCTGCTGCCATTACGATGGGTTCGGCAGCCGTCTGGCAGTTTGAACATTGTCCCGCTTTGTTTTTCTGTGACATATTTTCAACCTCTTGAAGAGTCCAGTCAAGTATTAGAGTAACCTTATAAACGTTATCCCACTTGAAACGCAAAATTGCAAACTTTTCCTATCAAAAAAGTAGTAATTAGAAAAATTAATTTTGAATATTGATTAATATTAAATCCATTTTCAATTAGTGCCTGAAACGGTCATTTCGCCAAACATCCGCGCCGTCACTGTAACCTCGTCGCTCCCAAAAACCCAACTCTTTGCCTCGAGTAAACCGCAAACGTACCACCCACAACGCACTCTTATAGGCATACTTAATTGGAACAATAAGGCGCACAGGAAAACCCAACCCCTCATCCAGTGGGTTGTCATTAAGCCTGTAAGCTAAGAGCACGTCTTCAACAGAGAGTTCCTCGCGGAAAAGCGAAGTGGTATACGAGTCAGCGCATTCGAAAGTTACGGCTCTAGCAACTTCTTTAGGTTTAACTAGCTTCTCAATCTCTCGGATGTGCACCCCTTCCCACTTGCAATCTAAAACGCTCCAGCCCTCAACACAGTGAAAATCGCTGGTTGAGACCGTTTTAGCCAGCTTCATAAAGCCATTCCAGTTAAGCGTAACTGGGTTTTCAACTTCTCCATCAACGGTTAATGTGTATGTTTCAAGTTTGAGCTTTGGATTAGTTGAGGTTATACCCGGATGGTCAGTACCCCAGCTTAAAATATGATCTGTAGCCTGTTGGTTTGGCGGCAGTTTTTTTTTCCTCGGCTGGTCAATAGACAAAGATTTAACCCAAACTAGAAGATGGGTTTGCATAGAAAAAAAGTTTGCTTTTAGATAACTCAGTTCACTGGAAAAAGCTTGTTAGCTGTTTTTGCCTTGGTTCTTCCTTGCTAAAACCTGAGACTTTGACGCCGACCCTTCGGACTTCAAGTTGGCTTTCATTTAGGAATTTTTCAAAGAGATCTTTTACGCTGTTCTTGATTGTTTCTACGTTTTTAGCCGGTTGCGCCAACGTTGTTGACCTAGTTTTGCTGCTTAAATCGGTCATAACCATATAAATTGCAACTTGCCTAAAACTCAAATTTTTCTCCATTAATTCCTCTGATATGTCGGGAATTAATTCGTTGGTTTTTTCTAAAATAAATGCTAAATCATGAGAATCCTGCTTTAGCGTGCCAATTCTACTTATGGATTCTGCTTCTCCTGCTTCTTGAACGGGCTCGTTGTCAATTCCATTTGCTGCATTATGAAAGTAGATGCCGAGAATTTTGCCGAAAATTGCAGTCAGCCTTTGGGCATCAAAGTTGGCTAGGTCGCTGATGGTTCTTATGCCTAATGCCTCCATTACTACGCTTGTCTTGCGTCCGACACCTAGCAGGCGATTCACAGGCAGCGGCGACAAAAAGCACCCGACTTCGTCTGGGGTGATTACGGTTAATCCGTCGGGTTTTTGACTGTCACATGCAATCTTGGCGACAAGCTTGTTAGGACCAACGCCTACAGTGAAGGAAATACCCACTTCAGCTTTTACTTGGGCTTTAATTTTTTGCGCGTGCTCCTTTGCTTTTTCAAAGTTGCCTTCAACTTGTTCTGTGACATCCAAATAAGCCTCGTCTATGCTAACCTGTTCAAGGCTGCTTGCGTAGCCGCGGAAAATCTGCATTATGCGGTCGCTTATTTGCTCGTAGTACTCATGGTCAACGGGCAGGAACACTTCTTCTGTGCCTTCTAACTTGTGTTTTGCCTGGAACAGTGGCATGCCTGATTTCACGCCGTATTTTCGTGCAACGTAGTTGCTGGTGCTAACCGCACCACTAATCTCTGTGCGCCCTGAGTAGACGCCAACGACAACTGGCTTATCTTTGATGGTTGGGTTGCGGAGCTCTTCGCATTGGGCAAAGAAATAGTCGAAATCTGCCAACATTACAACCCGCTGCTGCATTAGCATTCGCCTCTTGCTTTGGGCATAAGCCATGACCCGTCACATGGAGCCGTGTTAAGTTGCGCTAAGCCTTCTCGGCAAACCCCAAACTTCAACCCCCTCGCCTCAGCAAGGTCACGTACTCCTTTTAGAAGCTTGTACCTTAGGTCTTTAGGCATAAGTGTGCTACCGCCGATTTTTTCTCCCTGCTGAAAAAAGAGCGGTTTAAGTTTTTCTGCAACTTGAGGCAAGGCTTGGCTAAGCCGAGCCCAATTGTCTGCTTTAGCTTTGTACGTTGAAGCCGTTACATGTTTAACTCCAATGCTTGCTAAGTAAGCGATAAGTTTTTGCGGTTGATCGTTTACTGAGGGAATGATTGGGTCTATTCGGACCGAGACAGGGATGCCTGCCTTGACTAAATCCTGTGCAGCTCTTAGCCTCTGAGAAGGCGAAGGTGCCAATGGTTCGATAAGCCTTGCAATATTATCGTCGTCAGTTGTAATGGTTAATGCTACAGTTGATGGAATTTTGCTCAGTAAGTCGTCGTCTCTGGCTACAAGGTTGCTTTTGGTTATGATTTGGATTTTGCAGTTGCATCCTGAGAATATTTCAAGGCATCGTCGCGTAAAGCCTTCTGACACTTCGGTACGCGGATATGGGTCAGATGAGTTGGCTATTGAAATTGTTTCACCGTTGAGTTTTGACGCTTCCCGTTTAAGTTGGGCAAGCAGGTCTTTTTTGGGTCTGCAGTCGGTAAAGTTTGGGATGTAGCTGGATGCGTAACAGTAGATGCATCGGTGGTCGCATCCTGTATAAGGGTTAAATGTCAGCTTCGCTGGGCAAGTGCAAAGGCCAGAACGCCAAGGGTCAAAGCTTGTAATTAGGGGCACAATTTCACTAAGCTATCTATGTGGGCTAGATAGACAAAAACTTTCGCAATTAAAAAAAGGGAATTTGGGGCTTATTTACCCAAAAAAGAGGAGAATTTGTGCACCTGCATTCTGCATTTGCAGAAGAGATAACCAGTTACTACCATTGGGAGTGCAAATAACGCTCGATCAAGCAAATGTCTTGTGCTGACGTAGGAACGTTCTGTTGCGGGCCCGGCTGGAGGATCGGCAAGTGACGATACCCCATTGCCTGACGGGGATTGAGCGAGATGAACTTGAGGTATCGTCAATCTTAAAACACTTAACGGTCGATAGTTGGCACGCTCCAGATATCTTTTGGCACTTATGTTACCCTCAATTTCCGCTCTGTGTGCACATAAATGCCTGCCCTTTTAGAATGTAAAAGTGTTTTCGTCAAGAAAAATTGACTGCGGTTGGTCAAGGTTTGTTGATTAAGCTCCAATTCATTAATAGTCTGTTTAACGCTTCTTTTTAGTTCTACTAATATGTTCGCTTTGTTTAGAAAGCATTAAATCCCTATCCTTTTCACTACTAACGCATGAAAAGTTTTCTCGGCTACCTCAAAGCGGAAAACATGAGCTTATTTACGGATTTTTATGAGTTAACCATGTGCGCAAGCTACTTTGACAACAAAAATTTTGAGCCTGCCACATTCGACTTATTCATTAGGCGGCTGCCAGAAAACCGCTCCTACTTCCTGTTCGCCGGGTTAGAAGAAGCCCTGCAGTACCTGCAAAACATGAAGTTTACTGAGGAGCAGCTGGGTTACCTTAAAAAGCAGGGATTCAACTGGGCTTTTCTTGATTATTTACGTAGTTTTAGGTTTACAGGTGAGGTTTGGGCTGTTCCTGAGGGTTCCGTGGTTTTTCCAAATGAACCCTTAATTCGTGTTACAGCGCCGATAATTGAGGCTCAGCTAATTGAAACTTTTTTGCTAAACACCGTTAACCTGCAAACTATGATTGCCACAAAAGCCTCGAGGGTAGTGCATGCAGCTAAGGGAAAATCGGTAATTGAGTTCGGCTTGCGAAGAGAACACGGCATTGACGCTGGAATGAAAGTGGCGCGTAGCAGTTACATTGCAGGATGCCAAGGAACCAGCAACGTTTTGGCAGGGCAAGCCTATGGCATTCCAGTTTTCGGAACCATGGCACACTCGTTTATCATGTCCTATCCAAAAGAAATTGACGCATTTCGAGCTTTCGCCAAAACTTTCCCAAACAAGTCAACACTTCTTATAGACACTTACGATGACATTTCAGGCGCAGAAAAAGCTGTAGTTGTAGCTAAAGAGCTTGAGTCTAAAGGCTTTAGGCTTGGGGGAGTGCGCTTGGACAGTGGCGATTTGGGCGAGGACAGCAAAAAAGTTCGAAAAATTCTTGATGACCAAGGCTTAGATTATGTGAAAATTTTTGCAAGCGGTGACTTAGATGAATTCAAAATAGCACGAACTTCTCACTAATGGCGCAAAAATTGACTCTTTTGGGGTAGGAACAAAAATGGGCACCTCAGCGGATAGACCTTATTTAGATGTGATTTACAAACTCTGCGAAACCATGGCTGAAGATGGAAGCTTCTTCGCCAATAATGAAGTTAAGCAAAGACAAAGTCACTTTGCCGGGTTGAAAACAAGTTTACCGCGTTAAAAGATGAAATCGGCTATTTTGAAAAAGACATCATTGCTCTGGCTAATGAAAAAGTGCAAGGTGAACCATTGCTTGTTATAGTCATGGAGAAGGGCAAAATAATCTATAAACTTCCCTCGCTTGAAGAAATTCGCCTTACCGCTGCCGAGAACCTTAGTAAACTTCCAGACAGATACAAAGCATTAACTGGCGCACCCAGTTTATCCCGTAGAATTAAGCCAAAACTTGCAGAAACTAGTCAAAACCTTGAGGCGTGATTTAACCAAAAATGAAATAAACCCTACCGTTGGCACTTCTGCTTAATATTTCGTCTGATTTTGTTTCACTAAATATGGCAAACACTTAATAGTCTTTTCAGAAAAGGTTAAATGCTATCACAAAAGGAAGAACACAACTTGCAAAATTGTCCAGCCATCGTAGGTGTTGGCAGAACCAAGTTTGGAGAACATTACGGCAAAGAACCAGAAAAGCTAATTGAAGAAGCTTGGCTTGCAGCTTCTAACGAATGCAATATAGAACGTAAAGACTTAGAAGCTTGCTACATGTCTGATTGTTTTCTTCCAATCACAAATAAACTAGGTTTAGAAGAAGGTTTTCTTTCTGAACTCACGGAACTTCACGTTCCCATGGAAGTAACTCGCTCATTTAGCGCTGCATTGTTAACTGCGTGCCATGCTATTGAGGCTGGAGTTTACAACACTGTCCTAGTGGGAGGTATAGAAAAAATGACTGACCGCTGGGACAAAATACGCGACGACTTAATGCTTCTGGATGATCCGTGGAGTTATTTTGCAGGTGGGACTCCAGAATCAAACCACGAGATTATGCTTAGAGCTTACATAAAAAAACACAATATTACAGGGGAAAACCTTGACAAACTCAATTTGGCTCTAGCTCCAGATTTCCGTTAAGAATCATGCGAACGCAACCAAAAACAAATATGCCCAATACCAAAGAAAAATCACAATTGATCAAGTCTTACGCGCAAGGAAAACAGCACATAAACCGTTAGGACTCTACGATTTCGCTCCAATCTCTGATGGAGCAGCAGCCCTGATTCTTACAAGTGAGACAACATCAAAAAAACTAAACAAACGGCCTGTTTACATTCTCTCTTGCTCCTCAGCTACAGATTACCTTAACTATCCAGCAAGAGAAGATCTGTCTCGTTTTGTTGCTGCTGAGATTGCAATGAAGAAAGCTTCTCAAATGGCTAAAACTGCGTTGTTGAGCATCCCCGTTATTGAAGTTAACGATCAGTCAACCATGATGGAGATTGTTTCCCTTGAAGATTTAGGTTTCTGCCAGCCGGGAACAGCGTGGAAGAGCATATATGAAAGTTGCCAGAACAACAAAAATATTACGAAATGGGCGGCAGGCAACTTTTCGTTAACATGGACGGCGGTTTAAAAGCCGACGGTAACCCACTTGGCGCAACTGGTGGCGCGCAGTTTTTTGAGATTTATCGCCAGTTAAGAGGCGAAGCTGACGAACGCCAAGTTAAGATTGATCATTGTTCACCTAAAAGCGGTTGTATCGTGGAGTTTGAAGGCTTTGGAACTAAAGCTTACGCCAGCATTTTAGGAGTGAAGAAAGATTGAGCAGTGAACCAATAGAACGTAGAGTTTCCTATTTAGGTGATCGGTTAAAAGCAAGCCGATGTCAAAACTGCGCCAAAGAATATTTTGAAGTAAGAGATTACTGCAGTAACTGTGGCAGAAAAAGCTTCGGAAAAATGGATAGTATTGACCTTTTCTATGATAAAGGAAAGCTTGAATTCTGCACTTACATCAATGAACCTACAAACAAATTCATGAAACTCTCAAGCTTCATCTATGGCGTTGTCTCGTTTTCACGAGGGAAAAATTCGTGTTCCCGGAAGATTAACAGATCAGTTGATTTGCGACGGAAAAGATATTGATTTTTCAAGTCTTGAAGGAAGAGAGGTGATTCCTCGTTTTAGAAGGCGCTATTCAGTTGCAAAAAACGATGTGATTCCAACAATTTCTTTGGCATTCACATTGGCCGACGAGTATTACCCTCATCAAGACTACAAAATAATTGCCCCAACCAAAGAATATGAATTACCCGGCGTTGTAGGATACGGCGTTTACGCTTCAAAGTTTCGAATTAAAGATGGTGGGCTTGAACGTTCAGTTCCATTCATTGACGAAGATGCGATAACTGCTTCGGTTGAAGCTGGAAAACTAGCGTTAATTCATTCAGGTGTTGACAGTAGTTTGGTTGGAAAAGTTTACGTTGGTACAGAATCCAACCCCTATGCTGTTAAGCCCATAGCATCAAAGGTTGCTCAAGTTCTAGAGCTCGGCGAAAAAGACGGTGACATACAAGGCGTTGACGCAATAGATACAGAGTTTGCATGCAAAGCTGCCTCCAGCATGTTTAAAGACGCGGCTTCTCTCGTCAGCTATCCACGTTCAGGCATAAAATACGCTATGGTTATAGGTGCCGATAACTCTCAAGCAGCACCAAAAGGCTGCCCAGGCGGTGAGCTAGATTCGTTTGTTGGATACGGTGGAGCTGCCTTCATTTTTGGAAAGCATGATGTTATCGCTGAACTTGAAGGATGGTACTCATGTACCTCTGATACGCCTGATTTTTGGCGCAGAGATGGCGAACCTTTTCCGATGCATGGAGGACGATTCACAGGTGACCCCGCCTATTTCAAACATGTTCGTAAAGCAGCCAGTAAACTTATGGAACGATTAAATCTTAAGCCAGCTGACTTGGATTACTTTGTTACCACATCAGCCTAACCCAACGTTTCCAGTTAGAATAGCTAAGGAGCTTGGTTTTAAAGATGAACAGTTTTTGCCTTCGCTTCAGATTAACAAGTTCGGGAACACTTATTCTGGTTGTTCACCTGTAGGTTTAGCTGCAGTGCTTAGATGTGGCAAAGCCTGAACAGCATATTTTAGTTGTGAGTTACGGTTCAGGCGCTGGAAGCGATGCTTATTTGCTTAGAACTACCAGTCAACTTGTTGATAAACGCAAACGCCAGAAGATTAATGTTAAGTTCCAAGCTGAAAACCCGTTTATAGAGTATGTGGATTATACAACTTATCGTCGGTCTTAAGATGGGTATGTAACAAATCCTTAATAAATCCCGCGTGAATTCTGCATAGCTGGGGAGCAAAATTGATATTTAATGACATAGTTGAAGTTCTTTATGCACCTAAGCGGGCATTCAAACGAATTATTGAGAACCCAAAATACTTAGGTGCACTAATAATTCTGCTCCTATTCATCGGTGTCGAAATAGGCTTTGAATATGTACAGTTTTCAAGAACTTACAGCGAGAATACCTCTCCTGCCATTAACCAGTTGCCAATGTACTCTAACGCTACTCTATGGAGAACTAGCTCTGACGTAGCTTTAAGCAACAATTACAATGATTTCTTCAATTACAGCGTTTATGTAGCAGCCTTTAGTGTTCCACCATCGGATCCGCAGGGATACTATAGCTTATTCGGAAATAGCAGCCTGGCAATCAATGCAAATAATACAAAAAGCGTTTCAGCAGCTTTAGGCAACGTTTTCAACTTAAATTGCAACACCGGTGGCTTCCAAAATATTTCAACAACAATAAAGTTGGTGTCGCCTCAAACAACACCTCAAAACGCAGATTTAGTCTTGTATTCCCTTAGCGATTCAAACTTTTACACTTATAATCTAACTTCCTTATTGTCAAATAATACAGCAATCAGTTTATGGCAAAACCTGACAATCCCCGTAGGGCCAAATGCTCAGGGTTGGAGTAGCAGCGGGACTCCTACTTGGAGTAATGTGACATCTCTAAAATTAGACTTCAATTACGCAACTCCTTCCAATGTAACAATACATATCGGTGCATTATTCTTCAGAGGTCAATATGAAACTCCTATCCAGTTAGGCATTACAGATTTTCTGATTGGGTTCTTAGAGCGATTCTCTTTGCAGTTCCTTTTCAGCTGGTTCCTATTAACAGCTTTGATTTACATTTTCTTTAAAGGGTTCAAAGCCAACGTCGTTTGGAAACCTCTGTTTATTGCTGTTGTATTTGCTTTATTTGTAATGGTTATCCGAGCATTGATCAATCTGGGTGGAGCGCTTACTTTGCCTAATGTTTATTATCCTTTTGACGTATCACCTGGCGCCACAATCAATGTTTTTGGAGCCATCTCCTATCCTGCTAATGCGGCTGGCGTGTTATCGATGATGTCTCAATCCGCTGTCAGCATCATCAATTCAGCAACTTCAAGTATAGTTTTCGTAACTCTTGCGGCATTTGCAATTGGATACGTTTGGCTAGGAGCTGTATGCACAGTTATCGTTGGAACTCTAAATCCAGTGTTTTCAATGACTAAGAGGATAATAATTTCAGCTGTCAGCGTCGGCGTAACAATCTTGCTCTTGCTTCTGCTAGTGACTATTGCTTAGCCGTAGCAAAACCTCTATTTGCATAATTTCCGAAGGTTTTGTTGTGGACAAAATTGAAGTTAGCAAGATTTATATGGATTGAAGGCGCACTTTGCAAGTGAAAAGCCCTTAACGAGGAATTCGTGGGAGTTAGTGACTGAAAAATGGTAGCAATAAAAGATTTGCAGAATGGCATGAAACGGGTTAGTGTTGAAGCGAAAGTTGTTGAAAAAGGCGAGCCACGTGAAGTTAAGTCTCGTTTTAAAGATGAAACTTACAAGATAGTTGATGCTGTGGTAGCTGACGAGACAGGGAGCGTAAAATTGACTTTGTGGAATGAACAGATTGACCAAGTTAACGTTGGCGACAACATAAAAATTGATAATGGCTACGTGACGAGTTTTAAAAGTGAAATTCAACTTAACGTTGGCAAATTTGGAAAATTAAGCGTTGAGTAAACACCTAGTCACTAAACGATTTTTTCTTTCCCCAAAAATTTGGAAATTGTCTTATTTTAGATACGATCTGTTTAAGCCATGGCTGTCAAAAAGAAAGAATTAGGTTTTTTTGCATTAATTGCTCTCTTCGGTATAGCCATCTCACTTTTTGTTTTCAGCATAGGGTTCATCGACCCTTTAACGTTATCAATGCGTTTGCTCGCGCTTAACGGGTATTTTGCTTTAAGCATAGCAGTAATAATGACACCTTTTCTGAAAGAAATAACGCTTTTTTTCAAAAAATCCTTCACCAAAATACACCACTATTTCGCTGTCGCTGGATTACTGCTTATAACATTGCACCCGATCGCCGTCTTCATCTCGACTTTAACTCCAGCCGTGCTTTTGCCAAATTTTGATTCAATTTACCTTTTCTTTTTCTATGGTGGTATTGTAGCCCTAATCTTGATTTATTTTGCTTGTGGAGCTGCACTTGTGCGAAAAAAAATTGTTTCTTATTGGCGACCTTTTCATGCGTTCATGTATTTGGCTCTGTTCATTGGAGTGGTCCATGCCAATGTGAGAGGATCTGATTTCCAAAACTTTTTTATTAAGATAATATATGACGCCATGTTTGTTGCTGCGCTCGTAGCGTTTGGTTTAAAGCGTTGGCAGTTTTACCGAATAAAAGCTCGAGCCCACAAAAATAACGTCAAGCATCAAACTAGTTAGAACGCTCTGAAATAGTTATTTTTTTGGAAAAACCTTATTAATTCAGCTAGTTGGGTTCTTTTCTTGTATCTTTGTGGAGAAGAGCAATGCAGTTTGAACTTATCTCGCCATACCCAATCTCGCCTGGACAGGAAGCTGCAGTCCAGAAGTTAGTGGACTGCTTTCCCAAGAAAGAAAAACAAACCCTTCTCGGAATTACTGGAAGCGGCAAAACTTTTGTGATGGCTAACGTGATTAATCGTCTTCAAGAACCTACTCTGATTCTGGCGCATAATAAGACGTTGGCTGCTCAGCTTTACGGTGAATTGAAAGAACTTTTCCCACATAACCGCGTGGAATACTTCATTTCATTTTATGATTTTTACCAGCCTGAATCGTATCTGCCTGCCCAAGACATGTACATAGAAAAAGACTCCGATGTCAACGAGGAAATAGAGAAAATGCGTATGCACGCTGTCTCTAGCGTAGTTAGCAGAAATGACACGATTATAGTTGCCAGTATAAGCTGCATTTACAGTCTTGGAAACCCTAACGACTTTAAGACAATGGCCATCGACTTGCAAGTTGGTAAACAAACTACGAGGCAGCAGCTCATTCATGCGTTTGTTGATATGCAATATGAGCGAAATGACATGGTCTTGGAGCCTGGCAGGTTTCGTGTGCGCGGTGACGTATTGGATGTTGTGCCTTCTTATGAAAACGATGTTATCCGCATTGAGCTCGCAGGGAATCAGATTGGTAAAATAAAAGAGGTTCATTTGTTGTCTGGTGATGTCAAGGTTTCTCTTGATAAGTTTACGCTTTATCCTGCACGTCAATATGTGGTACCTGAAGAGAAACATGCATTGGCACTTGAACATATTAAGCAAGAGTTGGAGCAGAGATTGCCTGAGCTTCCTCCGCTTGAGGCCCAACGGCTTAAACAGCGAACAAATTATGATTTAGAAATGATACGGGAAGTTGGTTTCTGCGCAGGTATGGAGAATTACAGTCGCCACTTTGACGGGCGTAGACCTGGAGCTCCCCCATTCACTTTGATTGATTATTTCCCTAAAGATTACCTTCTCATTATTGACGAGAGCCACCAAACCATTCCCCAAGCCCGTGCTATGTACAATGGTGACTACTCAAGAAAAAAGAACCTCGTGGACTTCGGCTTCAGACTCCCCAGCGCACTTGACAACAGGCCATTAAAGTTTGAGGAATTCGAGCAAAAAATGCACAAAGTTCTCTTTGTGTCCGCAACTCCAGCCGAATATGAACTGGAAAAAAGCGGATCTCCAGTAGAATTAATCACACGCCCAACTGGTCTTTTGGATCCTGAAGTGGAAGTGCATCCCATAGCCGGACAGATGCAACACTTAATGGCTGAAGCCAAGAAAACCATCGAGGGAGGCGACCGCATCCTAATTACAACTCTAACTAAGCGGATGGCGGAGGACCTTGCGGATTATCTTGTCAAGGAAGGTTTTCGCGTCAGGTATATGCACTCTGACATTGACAGCTTAGACCGCATAGAACTGGTTCGACAACTTCGCGTTGGGGATTTCGATATTTTAGTGGGCATTAACCTGCTTCGTGAAGGTTTAGATATTCCTGAGGTTGCCACAATTTTCATTTTGGATGCAGACAAGGAAGGTTTTCTGCGAGATGAACGAAGCCTCATACAAACCATTGGTAGAGCATCAAGAAATGTCAAGGGTAGAGTCATACTTTACGCTGATGTCGAGACAAGATCGATTAAGCGGGCCATAGAAATCACTAATCATAGACGGCAATTCCAGAAACGTTTCAACCTAATCCATCACATTACTCCTAAGTCGATAGTGAAGAGTGTTTCTCTGAAGGAAAGCAAAATTAAAGGTACGAAGCATTTGGCAAAATCAGATATTAGCCGTCAGATTATTGAGCTTGACGCGCAGATGAGGGAAGCGGCGGAAAAGCTTGAGTTTGAGCAAGCAATTGAGCTTAGAGATACCATTTCAGAGTTGACTATGGCGTTGTCTAGGAAGATGGAATCTGAGGTTTAAACCCAGAAATTTAGGGTTTTGAGGCAAAAAGGTTCTAATCTGACCTGGTTAAACTGGTTATAATTTGCGGAAGCAGAGTAGGAAACTGATTTAGTTATGAGAGATTCAATTTCCATTAAAGGTGCACGGGAACATAACCTCAAAAACATCGATGTTGAGTTGCCCAGAAACAAGTTTATAGTGATTACTGGGCTTTCCGGCTCAGGAAAATCCACCTTAGCCTTTGATACTATTTATGCTGAAGGCCAAAGAAGATATGTTGAAAGTCTATCTGCTTACGCTCGACAATTTCTCGGTTTAATGGATAAGCCAGATGTTGATTCAATTGACGGTTTATCTCCTGCAATCTCTATCGAACAGAAAAGCACGAGCAAAAACCCACGTTCAACCGTTGGCACAGTCACGGAAATTTACGATTACCTTAGGTTGCTTTTTGCGCGGATTGGAACTCATCATTGTCCAAAATGTGGCAGCTCGATTCACCCGCAGAGCCCAGAAAACATTACAAGCCTAGTAATGACTGAGAAAGAAAAAACCCTAACTTTTTTAGCTCCGGTAATTCGAGGTATAAAGGGAACTCATGAGCAAGTTTTTGATGATTTAAAAAAGCAAGGCTACACAAAAATTCGCGTTGACCAAAAAATCTATGACTCAGATAGAATCAAAGAAGAGCTTAAGCTTGTTCGCTATGAGAAGCACTGGATTGAAGCAGTTATTGACACAGTAAAGATTGCTGATGAGGAACGTGCTCGTATTTCTGAAGCTGTTGAGCAGGCGCTTCAAGTCGGCAAAGGAACTATGATAGTTATCGACGCAGAGAAAGCGCAGGTTGAAAAGAAAAAGGAGCTTGAACGCTTTGAGGATGAGACAATGTTCAGTACTTTTGGCGCTTGCCCTAACCATCCTGAAATCGTTTTTGAAAGTCTTGAGCCACGCATGTTCTCTTTTAATTCACCCTTTGGTGCTTGCACTACATGCCATGGCTTAGGCGAAATAACAGAAATCTCTGAAGACAAAATTATTCCAGACAAAAACCTTTCCATAATTGATGGAGCTTTAGCTGTTTATGGCAGCATGGATCTTAGTTGGCGAGCCCAGCAGCTTGCAATGGTTGGAAAAAAACATGGGTTTGACGTTTTTACTTCACTTAAAGATTTTTCTGAACAGCAGCGCCACGTGCTCCTGTATGGTGACAAGGAACCCGTGAACGGCCAGTGGTCAAACGGAGCTAGGCATGTGGATGCGTGATGGTTGGGAAGGCGTAATCCCGCAAACCATGAGGCTCTATCGACAAACTGAAAGTGCCTGGCGAAAAGAAGATATAGAAAAATTCATGACTTCCAGACCCTGTAACGCCTGCAACGGCAAAAAGCTGCAGCCTGTAGTCTTGGCTGTAAAAATCTTGGATAAAAGTATCATTGATGCGACTGACTTGTCAATTGAAGAATCAGTTGCCTTCTTCAAAAACTTACCGGCAAAACTTAACGAAAAAGAATTAGCCATTGGGAAACAGGTACTTAAGGAAGTTAATGAGCGGTTGGGTTTTCTGAAGAATGTTGGTTTAGGATATCTATCGCTTTCTCGTGCTGCAAAAACCCTTTCTGGCGGGGAAGCTCAAAGAATTCGTTTAGCGACACAGATTGGCAGTAACCTGATGGGCGTCCTCTACATTCTCGATGAGCCAAGTATTGGTTTGCATCAGAGGGACAATGCCAAACTCATAAGCACGCTGCATCGGCTGCGTGATTTAGGCAACACACTCATTGTCGTAGAACATGATGAGGAAACCATTCGGAATGCTGATTACATTGTTGACATGGGCCCAGGAGCAGGAGTCCATGGCGGGCATGTAGTCGCGGA
Organism: Candidatus Bathyarchaeota archaeon; assembly: GCA_963831865.1. Lineage (GTDB taxonomy): Archaea > Thermoproteota > Bathyarchaeia > Bathyarchaeales > Bathycorpusculaceae > Bathycorpusculum. The sequence continues at coordinate 14,258 of CAWHSP010000038.1, forward strand.
AGGATCACCTGAAGAAATCATGTTAAACAAGCGAAGCCTTACAGGTAAATACCTCTCAGGCGAATTTAAAATTGAAATACCTGAGACAAGGCGTAAACCCGT
>CAWHSP010000039.1:0-7142 GCA_963831865.1 Candidatus Bathyarchaeota archaeon
TAATACTATTTGCTGAAGGTTTGGTAAAACGGAAGGAAATCTGCATAAACTCCACAAACATACAGTGGCTCAGGAACTGCAAAAGAAAGACTATGGAATACATTATGAGCCTTGGGAATCGCCTCTAGACCTCCTTTGGTGGCAGTCCTATAAACCCGACATACTCGCATTAAAACAAACCAATTCGGATCGAAGAATAGTTCTGGTTGAGTGCGAAACAAAACCAAACCGCAAACGAGTCTTAACCAAAACAAAACAGATTAAGAAGAACCTGGCAATCCAAAAGCAACTGTTTGAAAACACCATGATCCTACCACTACTTGTTATCCCTCCAAACAATTTGCAGAAAATTATATTTTCTCCCATAAGAAAATTCTGGGAAATTTGGATTATCAACCAAGAAGGGCAAATTAAACATAAAATATCACGCACACCAGGTTTATGCACTCTGGGGTCATTTGACTGGTAATACTTTCTTTAGTTAGAGAAGGCTATTAATCGAAATATCAGCTGGAGAAGTGCTTTGGTTAGGTTTACTAGGATTCAGCAGGAAAGAGAGAAGGTTAAGGCAGGGGTTAAGCTATCCAAGCAGTCTAGGCTTGATGATGTTTACTGTCAGTTAAATGTTGTAAGAAATGAGCCGGTTGAGCCAATAAAAGAGATAATAATTAGTGCCTTGGATACGGTAAGCAAAGAAAATGAAGAGTTGGCGTTAAGGACTGAGTTTAAGCTTGTTCCCTCTAAAGCATCTTTCAATAAAATTAGTTTGGATCTTTTCTTTGAGGACCACTTGCTAAAATCATCAACACTTGCTATTCCTCAAAGTATGCTTCTGGGCGACAGCTTGGAGTATCCTTTAGCTCTAGACATGAAAGGAATTGTAGAGGGAAATTACCTTGTAAGGGTCGAAATGTATGAGAAATGGTCTTCCGGAGAAAAACTAAACTTTGCCTCAAAAGAAATTACTATTCAATATACACCTCAGACCAGAGAATCAAGATTAGTGAAAATTCCAATTGTAAAGAGTGTTGCATGTACCGATCTAACAGTTGTTTCATCAACCGCAAAAGACATCTACCGCGAAATAGAACAAGACCAAGAGAAAGAGTCTGTTAGCAAAAGAGACGAATGGTAATTCCCTTAAGTCGATGGTTCAGATTCTTGACAAGGTTGTCTAGAAAGCTTACTATTCGAGCAGAAGCAACTACTCAAATTTTCGTTGCAGTAAGACATTGTAGCTGGTTAATCTTTTAGCGTGCAATTGCAAAAACTTAACTTCATAAAGCAGATATAGCGACTTGAAGCGAAGGATTTATGACTACGTTAAGCATGCATGAGTCCAAGTATTTGCATTGGGTTTAAGGGTTGTGAGAGCTTGGGGGTGGGCAGGGATAAAGATGTGTCGCCCTCACAACCATAACCCATTTGTTAATCAATCAAGATAGCATAAAAGAGTGCTTATCAACCAAAATCGACCGATTTTGTTAACCCTCCTTCTCAATCTTGTAAAGTCTCCTAAACAAAACGTGCCAACTGCACTTTGTAAAAAACGTTATAGCGCTGAATAAAATTTGTTGCTTGAGGAAGTAAACAAAATATGAAGAAAATCGCTTCTTTCGCAATTGTTATTACCCTAGCAGCCATCATTATGGCACCAGCATTAGCACTCGCAGTCGCAGAAACCGGTAACGGAGCACCAAACGGAGCCCACTTCAACCTCAACGTGATAGGCGCCAAAGAAAAAAACGGTGACATGACAGGCGGCGGCAACGTCATCTTCGTAAAACTATGGGGCGCTGACACAAAGATAATCCTCGTACCAGGCGAAGACTTTGCAGTCATAGACAAAGACGGCACAGACGGAACCGCAACTCTGCAGCTTATGGACCCATACCCAGGAACAACCACCGAAGCCGCATACAGAATCTACGCAAGAGCCCTAGGAAAACCAGGCGGATACATGGGCATGACAACTGGGTTCACTGACGAAAACGGCGTAGACTGGTACTCCCTAGAATCTGTCAACCTAACCAGAACTAAAGGCCAATCAAAGTTCACCGACAAAACATTAGAGCTGACAACCATCTACGTTGACATAACAAACGACGGCCTCGATAATCCAGTAAGAATGAACATATTTGACAACGCATTATACCAATACTTCTGGAACTACGACAATTCCGGCTTGAAACTCCTGCAAATGAGATTCTACGTAAGCTAAATATCCAATCCAATTTTCCCTTTTTTTTCAATTAAACATCCATCTTTTCTATACTCCCAGAATACAAAAGTCTGACTTGGTGGATTTGGTAGTTCACTCGAATTTTCCGACATACACCGAGCTTATGGCGAAACAAATTCTCGACTACACATGGGGCAGACTGCACGCATTCTTTCGGGAGTCGTCTCTTGTTGCTGAATTAGCATCTCAAAGCAGCATCTAAAGCAAAGGCAGATTTTGAATTTAGGACACCAATAAAACGCCACCGCCCACCAAGAGACCGCAAGCATCGCAAGGCTTACTTAAATTGAAGAAACTAAAAAATCCCATAAATTAACGAGTTATTTTTCTACAATAAAAATTACTAGCTGAAACGACCTGGGCACGTATTGGAGAGATTGTTAAAAGTTGAAGGCTGAGGGGCTGCAGCCATAACAATACTAATAAGCGAGAATATGCTAAAGAATGAAATACTTCTTTCGTGTGATTAATTTTGCAGGTTTTTGGAATTAGGAAAAAGGCAACGAAATATAATTGCTGTGATTGCAGGAAGAAGTTAGTGGCTCGTGCTAAGACTCCTGGATGGCGAAAAATTCCAGCTGATCAGAAAAGATGTAGGCGTTGTTCTGCAAGATATAGAGGCTTGTTAAAATGGCATAAACAATCGCTCATTAGTGTATCTCCCTAGGGGCAGCCTCCTCGCACCTAAGGACTCTGCTTTTGTCTATATTGAACCGTAATTCGCAACATTTTAAATACGAGTTGGAGACAAAATGGTGTTTGGTTGGGCAAGGGCTAATCCAGTCCTTGCTCGAAAAAAGGCTTTGAAGTGGTCTTGGCAAGCATAGGCTTATAAAAATTCATGAAACATCAAGAAATTGTAAACTTGACCACCTTAATTAATTAAGCGCGGTTATTTTTTAGCTAAATATTAGTAGATATTGAAACTCAAAATTGCACGTTTCGGGCATTCAATGTAAGACAAATTAAGAACAAAGTGCTATATGATTTAGGTAAATGTTTATGGGTAAACAACACAGACCAGAAGGATCGACAGCCTCCTCGCAAAGCAGGAGCAGTATTGCAAGAAAAGCAAATGCTGCCAATAGTTCGAGGCAGAAACAAGCCAACGATAATCGTTCGAGAAAGACCCAAGCCGATAATTCAAGGAAGTAAAACAGTATTTTATACTTCTAAATTAGATTTTAATGCTTAGCTGGAATATACTGTAATGAAACGGCTTATGCGTTTTCGGCTAAGCTCTTTAGTGAAAGTTTAATATCAGTTTTGATGTGCAACTATTGGGAACTATCCAAATAAGATCAAAAGGAGCCTATACAATGAAAATGCCCAAGGACCCAAGCAAATTCAGTTTTGGAGCCACATCATCAACCGTCACAAGCCTAGGAATAATCTTTGGACTCCTGACTTCAGGCAATCCTAAAGCTGGCGTGATAGGGGCTTTGCTTGTGATAGCAGTCGCAGACAACATTGCAGATTCGCTAGGAATCCACATTTACAGAGAATCCACAGCCACTAAGAAAGAAAACACCCGAATGTTCACAATCAGCAACTTCATAACTCGCTTAGGCATCACACTAACATTTGTTTTCTTGTTTGTATTCTTGCCAATAGGTTATGCTGCTGCCTTTTGCACGGTGATAGGGTTTGGAATACTGGTATTCCTAAGCTACCTCATAGGGATTCAACGTAAAACAAGCATCTTGAAAGAAGTCGCCGTCCACTTGGGAATCGCCATCCCAGTAATAATCATAAGCCATTATCTCGGCCAATTAATCTTCACCATATTTGGATAGCGCCCAGTGCGATCAGTGAGTTACAGGGACATATTGCAGGTGAAACAGTAATGCGTTTGCGAATTAGGGACACCAAGCCCTAAGTATATTCTCGGCAAGTATAACCGCAATTGGTGCATCTTAGGAATTGTGTGGATGATTCGTCGGCCCCTCTTGTTTGGACCTGCCAAGCATAGGCAGTATTGTTTCCACACCTCGAACATGTAATTTGAATGGTTGGCAATGTACTTAGCTGAACTTCTTTGTTTATAACAGAAACCAACTGCTTGGGACTATGCTCTATTGTTTTGCCTCTGATTCTTACATCTTCTTCTGTTTCTTTTACTTTTTGCCCACATTTATTGCAGGTAAGAATAAACATCGCTTGATTGCCAGACTTTACCTTTTTAGCTACAAGAATGGCACCGCACTTTGAACAAAACTCCATCAAACCAACTCCTTGCTCTGCTTAAGGTACGTTAGAACAATAAATAATCATGTGACTTCATATATGGCACAACAAAAAAATTCTTCTAAACACTTCAGCATCATCATAAATTCTAATTGCTCAGGCCTCTTTCGCCACAATAAATTGCCTAAGTTCGATAGGGTCACAATCGCTTTTTATTATTAAGTCAAAATGGCAATGCTCGTTCTGCCTAAGGTGAACATAAGATGGTTGAACCAGATTAGACTCAACAAGTTCCCTTAGCAGAGCGGTTACTTCTTTTCTCTCCAAGCGTACGTCCCACTAAGCTTATCAGCGGTAATCAAGTTATTTAAAAAGTTGTTCCCAAGGGGTATGTTGTCTGGTGGTTTTGTGGTTGCTTAATGTTGCCAACAAATGGCTTAATCGAACATTCACAAATGGTCTTATTTCAATAAGGCATAACAATGGCTAAATGTCCAAATTGCGGAATAGAAGTTACAAAACCAGCAAAAATACTGCAAAATTCAATGTTTCGCTTAAAGAGTATTCTTGCCCAAATTGCGGTTATACTTTTAGAGAGAGCGCTTAAGTTCTGTTTACCTCATTCCATTCCTTTACGCTTAAACTGTTTCATATTGGTATTCATACCAGAGGTGCTTAACTTCAACAATCAAACAGGTATGACCGACAAAAAACTTGCTTTTGATATGGCGCTTGAATGCGATATTAATAGAATTTTAGAATCAGTTATTGCTATTTTTTTAGTTAAACCGCATGATTAAACAGCTTAACCAGCTTCCAAGCCATAAACTGTTTGGACGCACTAAAGGGTTATTAGAGTTGCAAAGTTCTCAAAGTGTTCTGGGAAGCAATATGAGAAGGGAACAAGCGGTTGCTCTGGTTAAAGAGTTAGTAGGCAATAATTTGATTCAAACAAACTGGCTGTTAATAGAGAAAAGAAAGCCCGACAGTTACGAATTAAAGTTTAAGGGTGATTGGGACCGCTGCTTGTTAAATGATTTTTTGAAAAACCGCAATTTAGCTATTGAAGAAAACAGAGAAAAGCAATACTTAGTTATTTTCAAGCCATAGAAGCATAATAAACAGTCATGAAAAGCTTTTTGAGTGGACTAATGCTTTGAAGTACATTCCTATTCTGGTTCCATAACAATTATAATAATGTCCCCAACAGCATTCGTAGCCTCTTGCCGATTCAGTTCGTTTATCGTTCTTTTCATGAAGAAACACAATAACCCGTTCACCTGCATGCTTTCCTCTTGTAGCCAAGGTTGCCTTTGCAATGAAGGGTTTTCCTTCTATCTCTGTCTGCAAAGAAAGTTCACCACTATTCTTCAAAGAGGCCCACACCTTATCAAAATCACAATCTAAATGAACGTTTCCCTGATGGGGTTCAAACATACGATTTCCTAAGTCAACCTTGAATATTAGGTTTTCAACCAAACAAGAAAAGTATTAAGCACTGTCATAGGTAGAGAACATTCCAACTACATTATTGTGATAGATTATACAGCATTGAAACGGTAATTCTTTTTCGGCTAAGACTTGATCTTATTTCATTGTTGATTCTTGTGTTTCCTTTTCCGCTATTGCTTGCGTGCCCAAAGCTCTTTGCTCACAACTGTCGAACATTTTTCCTATTTTGGTTCTGTTTAAAATGCTGATCAAGGAAAACTGCAATATGCCTCCGGCTGCGCTGGCAACCAGCCATGTCCAAGCTCCAAAAGTGCTGAAAGTAGATGCAAAGATGATGGTTCCAACCAGAAAAACTATGAAGCCTACAATGTTGAATTTGATGAAGCGTATAATCCACTTTTTCGCTCTTTCACTAGTACTCATCTTGGGTATGTCCTTGTTTATTATAATTGAAAGCTTGATTATAGCTATATTTTAAGTAATCTGCAATTCATTTTTAGAAATCCAGATCACAGTTCGCAACAAAGAAAGATTAATTAGAAAAACGCAAAAAAAAATTGCCTTTTAAAAATAAAGCTTTGATCAAGAATCTTCTATACGGAAAAAATCTGTTTTATCTTTGGGGCAGCGATTGCTTTTTTATCTTTCTTTGCTTAAACAGTTAGGGGCTTCTTTCTTTCCTTTCATTTTGTTTGGCAAGGTGAACTTGAGCGGTTGCCCTGCCAACAGAAACCAGTATTTTCGCGATATATTTAAAATAAACCTAAAATCACTAGTTCCTCGAGCACCCAAGATTTCGCTATTTCCAAAGATTTCGTGTCGGTTTCATTAAGAAAAATCCTTTTTTAGTTATCCAGCTTTGCAAGGAACATATTGTAGAGAAACGGTTATTCGATTGCGACTTAAACTACCTCTTATTTCATTATTTATTCTTGTGTTGCCTCGTCCCTTGCTTGCATGACCAAAACGAGTAATTTTCCAGTTAGATAAGTTTCCTCTGATAAGTTGAGGATTGCTTGTTTAGGATGTAGAAGGGCATTTTTGTTTGGGAAGAGTAAAGTTCAGCGACAAAGTTTAGCAACCGTTTGCCAACACCGATCCCTTGATAGTCTGGTAGTACCACTAATCTGCCTAGGGTCAGCTATGAAATTAAACATTCTTCTCAACATTCAAATATTTCATAATGTTATCTTCTTTGGTTGGAAGTATTGAATCATATTTAAGAAATTGGGTTATGCCTTTTGAAATTTATGAAACTTTC
>CAWHSP010000040.1:0-25861 GCA_963831865.1 Candidatus Bathyarchaeota archaeon
CTGTGAAGTGTCAGTTGTTGAAGATGGCGGAGAAATTGCGGCACAATCAAATGTGGCTGTTGATGTGGCAGTTGCCGCTGGAGAAGAACCACTATCAAAACGGTTTGGGTTTAGATTGACTGAGTTTCCAATAGGAGTTGCTACTAGTTCAGGGCGATTTAGTCATGCGTTAAGTTTTGGTGATGCGGAGGCAGCAACGGTTTTCTGCAAGAACGCTAGCTTGGCAGATGCAGCTGCCACAGCTGTGGGCAATGTAATTAAAGGTGAAGATGTGCAAATTGCAATAAAAGTCGGTATTACCAGAGGTTTGGCGATTGAGGGCGTAGAAGGTGTTATGATAATCTATAAAGGCCAAGTTGGCACTGGAGGAAAAATTCCCCAAATAATCAAAGTAGAAAAGTAAAAGAGCGCACACTTTTTAAGGAGAGAGTGTTGTGGCAATCATTTGTAGATATAGTTTACGTGTTTTTTTGCGTGAACCTTATAACTACCAAAAATAAACAAACCGTAGTTCCACAAACCCCCTTCATTTGGTAGATTACGATGAGAAAGGAAATCTGGCTGCTAGCAATAATAATCATAGCGGGCGTGGTCATCAGACTTGCCGTGATTCCTGTTTTCTCCGGACAATACAAGCCCGTTGACATTTACATAGTCGATGATCAGGCTTCAAAACTAATCTTGAATTTCCAAAACCCCTACATTCACAGCTACTTAGTTCATGACTATACTTTGGATATTTTTGCTTACCTTCCAATGGTCCCGATTTACTATGCGCCATTTTCTCTCCTTGGCGACATCCGCTATGGTAACATATTTGCAGATGTCTTAATCATGCTTGCAGCATATTGGATTGCTAGATCGATGAACTTCAGAACATCTCTTTACGCGCCACTGGCGTTTGCAATTTTGCCGTGGTCAATCTGGCTAACAAGTATTGCATCAACAAACTTCATGGTGGGAACCGCTTTCCTGATGCTTTCCCTTGCCTCTTTGTTAAGAAAGAAATACACTTTTGCAGCGGTTTTTTTGGGTTTGGGCGTTGCAACAAATCAGCTATTGGTCTTAATGTTACCTCTGTATGGGTACCATTACTGGACGCGGCACAAGTTTTCACGTTTTATCCTTTGCTTAGCAGTTTCAGCAGCCATAATTTTGCCCTTTTTCGTCTCTTCGCCATACAAGTTCTTTTATGACGTTGTTGTGTACCAGTTTGTACGCCCGCTTCAATCTGACGGGTCATTCAGCCTATTCAGTATTCTTAAAACATCTTTCAGTTTTCATGTGAGCACTTGGGCAAGGGTCATCCTATTCACCGTTCCTTTCTCAGCTTTAACGTTTTGGTCTAGGCAGTGTCCTAAAGTTTTGATTCTATCAGCTGGAGCTATCCTTTTCTTAGCCGCATTTATTCTTCCTGTGAATGGACTGTGGAATTATTTTCTCCTTTCATTTGCCTTAGCATGTGTTTTAATTCCTTTGATTGGTGACTATGTTGACAAAAGGACTCAAGAAATCAAGTGGTTTCCACATTTTTTCCCGCTTGATTAAAACAATTATGTTGTAAATCTATAGTTATCTTATATTATGCCCTTTGAAAACGAGCGAACCTTCTTTCATTCACGAAAACTCTTAAATCATACAATACCTAACTGAACTGCAAGGTCTTTCCATGTCATCAAACACTGGTCCGCTTGAAATCCAAAGCTTTGACGAAAAAGAAAAAATGTTTCTTGTAAAATCACCCAATGGTAACACCGTGAAGGTTCAAGATACTTTTGCAGAAATGTTCGGACTTTGGGCAGGAAGAGTTCTAATCACCGCTCAAAACGAAAAATGGGCTCAAATCGCTGCAAGTTTAACCATAGGTTTTGCGACAAGCGTAATTGAAGCCACTGCAGAGGCAGCAATCGAACGAGCTGTTCCGGCAGATCAGACACCTGATAGACGACCTGGAGTACTTATTCAAATTTATAATCGTGACCGTTTTGAGCTCAAGCATCAGCTCATGCAGCGTATTGGTCAATGCACCCTGACTTGTCCAACGACCGCAGCATTCAATGGGTTGGATAAGAGCAAACGAACTTTAGATGTTGGAAACAGTCTACGCTATTTCGGCGATGGCTTCCAGAAAAAAGCTATGGTTGGCGGTAGAAAATGTTGGAAGATTCCAGTTATGGAAGGAAGTTTCATAGTTGAAAATGGTTTTGGTGCTATGGAGGCAGTTGCTGGCGGCAACTTTATGATTTTTGCGAAAGATCAGCCATCAGGCCTTTTGGCGGCTGAAGCAGCAGCTGACGCAATTCGTGCAAATGCTCCAGATGTAATTATGCAGTTTCCGGGAGGCGTTTGTCGAGCAGGAAGCAAAGCGGGCTCACTCAAATACAAACTGAAGGCTTCAACTAACCATCCGTACTGCCCAACATTGCGCACATTGGTGCCTGATACAGTTGTTCCTGAAGGTGTGACTTGTGTTTACGAAATTGTCATGAACGGATTATCTCTTGACGCGGTAAAAAAGGGCATGAAAGTGGGTGTAACTGCAGCAATCGGTGTGCCTGGCGTAATCAAGATTTCGTCAGGAAACTATGGTGGGAAGCTGGGTCCGTTTAAAGCTTACCTTAGAGAAACCATTGGGGCGCCAATGCCAGAGCCTACATCGGCACCACCAATTAAGCCAAAAGCTTGATTCTTAAAAAAAAGCGAAAACACTTAAGCGAAAAGGCACGCCTCAACCTGAGGTCGGTGACGCCTGGGTATACACCGCCGTGAAGCGGCACTCGTATCTGTTTGCCGCCTTTGCTGTTGGCAAATGGACACAGAAGACCTGCTCAGAGATGGTTCAAAAGCTCGCAGGCGTAACTAAAAGGCCTTCTTGCTTTGACATGTTAAATTTGTTTACTGATGGGAATGATGACTACACATTTGTTTTGCCCAAGTATTATCCGCTTGGACTTATTGATTATGGGCAGCTTGTGAAGATAAAGTCGCATGGGCGTCTTGCTGGGAAGGAGAGATGGGTTGTTTACGGGGAGTTGGCTATAGAGGAGGTTGAGACGACGGATGTTGAGAATTTTAACGGCATACTCCGCGAGAGATTAGGCAGGTTGGTTAGGAAGACGAAGTGTTTTGCCAAAACTAAAAGAAGGCTTGTTTGTGCAGTTGGTTTGTTCCAGTTTTATTGGAACTTTATTAATCCGTTTTTTGTGTCGGAACTTTTATTTGATTCCTTTTAACGTTAGTTATCCAATAAACGACAATATTTAGTGAATTATGTTGAGTACAGCGAAAAAATCTTCCCTTGAACTATTCAGATTGCGGAAAATGATTAATTCCCTAGCCACCAAAGAGGGCAGCCACACCGAGCTTATCACCGTTTACGTTCCGCCTGGCAAACAAATAAGTGACGCCCTCAACCTTCTGCGCAACGAATATGGAACCGCAAGCAACATTAAATCAAACGTTACACGCAAAAACGTGTTAGACGCCATCACTAAAGCTCAGCAGAAACTCAAACTCTTCAAAGATCCAGGCGAAAAGGGCATTGTCGTCTTTACTGGTGCCCTTCTAGCAGATGGTGCTGCTCCAGGCACCGAACGTATGGAAGCCTACGTTATTGTTCCGCCTGAACCCATCAGAATTTTCCTTTATCGCTGTGATTCACGTTTTCACACTGAGCATCTGCAGGAGATGTTGCGGGAGAAAGAAACCTACGGCATCTTGTTGGTGGACGCCAACAACGCAACCATTGCAACCCTACAAGGAAAACGGCTAGATATTGTGAGACAAATGCATTCAGGTGTTACGGGTAAAACTAAGGCAGGGGGGCAATCAGCCCGTCGATATGAAAGATTACGGGACATGCAGCTTAACGAATATTTTACTCGTGTTGGAGCGCATGCGAACGAGACTTTCTTGCCCATTGACACATTGAAAGGCATTATTTTGGGCGGTCCTGGGCCGACCAAATATGATTTCGAGAAAGGTGGCTACCTGAACTATCAATTGAAAGACAAAGTTCTCGATGTCGTTGACACAGCCTACGTGGAAGAGCAGGGTGTTAAAGAAGTGATGGATAAAGCTCCAGAGATTATGAAAAAAGTCCGCTACATCGAAGAGAAAGAAATTATGCAAAAATTCCTCTATGAGGTCGGTCATGATACTGGAATGATAACTTACGGTGAAGCCGAAGTCCGAAGGCTATTGCAGTCTGGAGCAGTTCGTTTGCTTATTATGTCTGAGAGCCTGGATCTTGTGCGCGTAACGGTGAAATGTAGCGCATGTGGCTACGAAGAGCAACATACGCTCAAAAGTCAAGAAGCTGCCACGTTTGAGCAAAGCCTAGTTGGGAAACCGTGCACAAAATGCAATGCGCCATCTACGACTGTGGTTGATAAGAAGGATGTCATTGATGATTTGGCTGAGCTGGCGGAAATGTCAAACACCGATGTGGAGATTATTTCAACTGAAACTGAAGAAGGACAAATGCTCAAGAACGCTTTCGGCGGAATAGCGGCAATGCTCAGATTCAAACAACAACAAACTTAGTTTTTGTTGGTATACTTAGTTCTAAAAATTTTCCCTGTTTTTTTTTGGGGTAAGGTGTTAGGGGTTTGCCCCTCTCCCTTGAATTACATTTCTTTACAATTGTCTTATGCATTTGTTTTGCTTAAAAGGAATATTTCGATTCATGATATATTATGAGACTATCTTGGTGAATATGACCGAAGAATCTGCTCTGTTTGACTCTTGCTTAAGCCTTGCACAAAGAGCTGCTTCTGTCTTGAAGTGGCACCAGCGACAAGCTCAACCTTAACATGTAAGAGCTTCGAAAACTCCTTCAGTATTTCCGTGTTGACTTTACCTTTAACTGGTTCTTTGGTACTGTGAACTATGATTTCGTCGTCATTCAACTGAATGCTGAATTTGGGTGCGTTGGGTTTTACATAAATTGTGATGATTGCGCCGTCTTTACCATCTTTGACGCTCATGCAGTTATGCACTCGGTTGCTTGTGTCTTGTTGCTTTTCAGTGCCCAACTAAACTTGTTTCGCAATGTTTTGGGGTAGAATTTTTCGATGTCGAATTTGACTTTTTTTGCCCATTTCACATAGGCTGTCGGGTCAATGTAGGATTTTAGGGATGTGCCAAGGTTATATTCTTTGGTTAACTTTGTTAATTGGATATCCAGCTTTGCTTTTTCGATTCTGTTTTCAAGTGATTCGGTTTTTTTGCCTGCTGCCTTCTTTACTTCCAGTTGTTGCTCGAACACTTTAAGGTTAGCTTCTTTTTTTGCTAAGCTCTTCTCAAAGGTCGGCGGAACTTTGCGTTTGTGATTTGCCACTTCAGCAACCTTGAAATTAGCCATTTTAGCGGCATAGACCTTTTTGTAGTCTGGATCCTCTTTTACGACTCCGCTTTTTTCTAGTTCTTCTCTAACTGTTTTTGTACATCGCCAAGTTCGAAAAACCTTAGCAGTTAGCTTGGGCATTTTTTCTGATAGGAAGCGGCTGACTGTTTTAGAGTCAATGCCTTCGAACAGGTATGGTTTGCTCTTATCTGCCATGTAATGCTGTATGTTTCGGATGACTTCTGGTGGGGCTTTGAATTTCTTGTCCCATCTTACGCTGTCTTTGCCAAGGAAGTCAAAGTGGATTATGTCGCCTTCAATTTTGATGTGTTCAGCTCTGAGTGTGATTGCGCCTACTGTATCTGCCTCGTCGGGGTCTTTTTCGTCGCCAACTCTCATGTTTGGTACCAAAATAAGCCATGACACTGTTGCAACTTTGGCCCTTAATTCATCCTTGTCATTAAGGTTCCTGAGGATATGTTGCTCGATGGTTTTGATTTGTTTCCCCAAGGTTTCGGCTTTTTGGAACTTTTCTTTCTCGCGGTTCTGTTTTAGAAACGCTGTATCGCTGAACCAGACGTACTTGATTTTGCCTGTAAGTTTGTCTTCCCATTTTGCCACATACATCTTGTTTGGTTCCCAAACCACGCCTTTCCAATGTCCCGCTGGAACAGGCGTATCAGGCGGCAAATTTAGAAGTATATCTTGTTCGCTTGGGCCGTCCTTCCATTTTCCACGTTGCGGATGATCTCCGCGACCTGCAAAAAGGCATGAGGGCTCGGATGTCCAGTTGGCGATTTCCAGTTTTTGTCCGTCAACTTTGGCGTAACCATATTTTTCTTTGAATTCTAATCGCTTAACTTTGCGTTCTTCTGCCTGTTGCTTTTTTACTTCTTTGGTTAAGGCTTCTTTCTTTGCCTTTTCTGTTTCGATGTAGTTGCAGATTTGAGTAAAATCAATTTCCTGATCAAACGATTGGTTGCTGGTGTTTGAAGATGAAGAGAGCCGGTCTATGCAATCGAGATACTTTGAGCAAAACGCATCCAAGAAACTTGTCGAAGGATTATCTTTTTTCAGCTGATCTATGAATTCGCGCATAAAATTCTTCTTAAAAACAGTGTCCGGTGGAGATACGGTTGATAACGATTTTCTTATCCATGCAACCGCCATCTGCTCACTTTTAGGCGTCAACTTTAATGTTTGACCGTTAATTTTAACGCTGAGGCCTTTGTACTCGTAAGGCGGAACGAATATGCCGTTATGCACTAAACTTTTCATAACGTGTTTCATCAATTAAACCTCAATTGACTTTGGCACAACTTTTTATGTTTAAGCCTTCGCCAAGTATTTAACTGTACATGTTTTTTCCTGTTAAACTGTAAAAATATTTGAGCAAAAAATCATTAAAACTGCTGGGAAAACAGGTTTTTTTGTTTTTTTGCAGCCCTATCCGTCTGCAGCTTTTGGTAGACTGCCTCGACATTTTTGCGTTCAACATACCCTTTGTGAGGGCGAAAACCGCCGCCGAAAGCCCCTGGAATATGCATAAGCTCATGAATCAAAGTTCGCTCTTTATCTTGGTCAGACATTTTGTCGTAAACCTCGGAGATAACCTCTATGGTGTATGAAGGCGGTAGGTTCAGAACTCCTTGCCAAACCTTCCCTAAACCATGAATGCGGGCGATTGTGCGCCTTGCTTTGGAGCCTCTGCTTCGGATGCAGAAAACAAATTGGGGTACAACGTGATAGAACTCGCATTCTTCTGCTAATCTGTCAACTTGCTTTTTGATTTCTGGAGCTTCAAAGTATTTTATCGGCATGTACCCGCTCTCCCTCAATTGAATGTATAGATGTGTTTGGGTTTAAAGGTTAAGTGTCTTTCCGCAGGATTTTCTTAAGTTCTAACCAGAACGTAGCTGCAAACGATACGGCGATGACTAGAGCCCAATCTTTAAGGCTTAAACCCGTAATTTGCAGAGCAGTCTGTGTAGCCGGTAATGATGTGCCAACAACCAAAGTGATAAACACAAGCAATGCCCAAAGAAGCATGACTTTGTTTGAAAGCAAGCCTTCTTTTATCAGCGGTTCCCGGTCTGAGCGGAAATTTAGAGCAAGGAAGATGTGCCCAAACATCCATGTCGCAAACGCCACTGTTCGAGCGTAGGGTAAGCTTTGGGTTGTGTACCATGCAAACAGGAAAGTAACGGTGACCGCTAGAAAGAGGCTTAAAGCGCCTAAAAATAGGCTTCTTAGCATGGGCTGGTTCAGGAACTTCTCTTTGGGGCTGTTCGGTGGCTTATTCATTATGCCCTCTTCTGCTGGTTCTGCAACAAAGGTGGCGGATGCTGCAAGATCCATGAAGAGTTCAAGCACAATAATTTGTATAGGGGCAAACGGCAATGGAATACCCAAAATGATTGGCACAAGGAAAATTGAAACTAAGGCCACTTTGCAGGCTAGGTAATACCGGACGCCTTTGCGCAGGTTGCTGAAGAGTTTGCGTCCTTCCTTAACGGCGATTTCTAAAGTGGCAAAGTTATCATCAGTTAGAATCATGTCAGCTGTTTCTTTAGCCACGTCTGTTCCGCGAATACCCATTGCCACGCCAATATGTGCTTCTTTGAGGGCAGGAGCATCATTAATTCCGTCACCAGTGACAGCTACGACTTCGCCGTCCTCCTTTAAAAGTCGAACTATCCGCAGCTTATCTTCAGGGGTAACCCGTGCGAATACGTAGGTGTTTCTTAGGGCTTTCTTGAGGTCTTCATCAGTCATCTTTGAGATTTCGCTGCCGGTTAACGCATTGGCGCTGTTTATGCCAACTTGGGTGGCAATGGCTTTTGCGGTTTCTGGGTGATCACCAGTAATCATTATTACTTTAATGCCAGCTTCTTGGCACGTTCGGATGGCTCCCCTCACTTCTTTTCTTGGAGGGTCAATGAAACCTAAAATCCCGACAAAAACAATATCTCTCTCAAGATTTTGCTTCTCAATAGTTTCTTCTTTTGATATTCTGTGGTAGCCAAAGCCTAGTAGTCGTTCACCTGATTGAGCCATCTGCGCCATGACGCGATTAATTTCATTTCGTAAGGAATTGTCAAGCGATGTTTCTTCACCTTTGGCCAGGATTTTTGTAGAGTTAGCTAAGATTCTCTCTGGCGCACCGCTAGTTAAGACCACTATGGAACTACCGTACTGATAGATATATGAAGCCATTTTGCGTTTTACATCAAAACTTATTTCATCTTTGAGAACCCAACCTTTAGTTATGTCTTGTGAGTTAGTTGCATCTTGCATGAGCCGCTGCAGAATAGCTTGAGCCATTGGATTGCTCAAAAACATGCTGGTTGCCTTGTCGCCGACGGCGTCGCTGGCTAGAAGAGCCGTTTCTAAAGCCGCTTTCTCGTTTTCTTTGAAATCTTGGCTTTTGCGGATGGCGCCGTCAAAATAGAAGTGTTCAAGCCTCATTTTGCTTTCTGTTATGGTGCCTGTTTTGTCTGTAGCTATGACGGTTACGTTTCCAAGGGTTTCTGCTGCTCGCAAACGCTTAACGATGGCGCCTTTTTTCGACAATGCATAGCCTCCAACTCCCAGCACCATGGTAATAATAATCGGGAGCTCCTCAGGGATAACGACAAACGCTAGCGATAACCCATAAAGTATTGCCTCTCCCAGACTAGGCTGAACGCCTCTCATGTAGCTTAAAACTGGGATAAGAATGCTAAAGAATAATGCAATCCAGACAAGCGTTTTAGAAAGCTGTTTCATAGCCAACTGCAGGCTTGTTTTAGGTTCCTTTGCAGCTTTAGTTATGCCTACAACTCTTCCAAGCTCCGAGTTGACTCCTGTTGCAGTTATTAACGCTTTGGCTCTTCCTCGGGTGACTATTGTTCCTGCGAATACCATGTTTGTTTGATCAGTAATTCTAGTTTCACTTGGTAATGCTGAAGAGGAATCTTTAGCTGCAGGAAACGATTCGCCAGTTAACGAGGACTCATCAACTTCCAGCCCAAAGGCTTCAATCAATCGGGCATCCGCCGGAACCCTTTGACCTGTTTTTAGGAGTAAAATATCTCCTGGAACAAGGAGTGCGGTTTCAACCTCTATTTGTTGCCCATTCCTTATCAAAAGAGCTGTCGGTGGCGCAAGTTGCTTTAGCGAAGCAATTGAATGTTTAGCTCTATATTCGTTCCATACCTCCGCTAAGACCAGGACAATTATTATTGCAAGGATTGTGAGCGCATCGGTTAAGGTACCAAGTAAACTGTAGAGCACGCCGACAGCGATAAGCAGCAGAATCATGGGTTCAGTTACTTCTTCTCGAAAAATGCTTAAGAAGCGAATTTCTCTAGCTTGAACTAGGCTATTTTTTCCGTATTTGTTAAGTCGCTGTGATACCTCTTGCTCTGTTAAGCCGTTTTGTGGATTCACGCCTAGTTGACTGATCAGTTCTTGTGTTTCTTGTGAATGCCACTGACTCATAGGAAATACCTAAACCAATTTAATTTCTAAATAATTGAACTTGCGGTTAAGGTGGAATTTGCCCTAAAAAGCTTGCGTAGATAATCGTTAGAATTCTTAGCGCTTGTTTTTTCTCTTTTACACTGTTTATGTTTCTAATAAAAATAGGGTAAAAATCGAAAATTTGTTTGAAGTAAGAAAAAACAAGCTATTGCAAAGGTCTTGATATCTAATGGATGTAATCTAAAGTTTTATTTTGTGTGTCATGAATTTCTTTCATTGATTCATACTGAGCTTCAATTAGGATTTTGAGCGCGTCAATGTTTGTTTTTATACTTTCTATTTCTGCAGTTTTGGTGAGAACGCCTGATTTCTCTAGTTGATCGTTCATGTTGTCTACGGTAACTTCAAGAACTTTAACTTTGAACGCAAAAATCTGCAACATATAAAGCAGGCTGAGTTGAGAGTTTAAGCCTTCAAGTTGATCTAAATAACGGGTTTTCTTTGTGAAAGCCTTGATTTTTTGCTCCTGAGAAGCTTCTGGTGATTGGGTAATCTGCTCGTAAAGGGCTGTTTGTTTCCATGTGGCTTCTTTTGTTTCATCCACTATTTTCTGTATCCGCTTGGCGGTTTTATCTAACATTTCTAATACTTCATCCAAATTCTTGTCCCCCAAAATTAATGGTGAATGCGCTTTCATGAAACACTATTACAACTATTATATATAATTTTAAACTCAAAACAACCGATGTATATTCTGTTCTCATTATATAGATAAATTAATCGACGAGCAAAAAAATCTTTTAATCAGATGATAGGACCCAAAAAATCCATAAGGAGAAAATAAGTGAGGAGACTACGGTTTCACAGTTTTGAATATCGCCATTTGTTCGTTTTTGAAGATAAGCGTAAACGTGGGGTCATCAGTGAACCTTGGAATCTTGACAAAATCTCGAAGGGCAATGTACGATATGTTCCATTGTTGCATGGCTGTTTGGTAATCGAAAGAGTTCAATGGTTGATCAGAAATTTTGTGGAGGTAGTTTCTTGAGTTGGTTTCTATTAAACTATTTAGCGCATTAACTTGTGTAGTATCTAAATTAGAGCTAAACTGGCTAGTGCCCACAAAGAAACTTGTCTTAACCGCTTGGTTGCCATACAATCTGTAGATTAGCTCGTAGGAATCAGGGTTTTGCTGTAATATAACATCGTTGCCAAGCGTAGAGTAAGGAAAGATCATTTGGTTCATCTGACGCAACATGGTATCAGCAAAACCGATGCTATTATCGTATTGTATGGCCAAACCTCTCGATTGAAAAGGTAAATGCAGCCAATCAAATTTTACGTTGTTAGTCTTATTCTGCAGAATAAAAGACACTTGAGCAAAGCTAACGCCTCTAGAGATCGTTATTTCTTCGGTAATTCTAAAAAGCTGGTTCTCGCGGGAAATCTCAAAGGAGGCTTGATTCTGATTGCTTTGTATTTTTGTGCTTGTTTGATTTAACTCTGTCATGCTAAACTGTTGCGGTGAATCATTTTCTCTATAAAGCATACTGATTTGAGTGTCATTTAGCGAAAAAACGGGCGGATGAAGGTACGAATCATTAAAAATCCCTAAAATCTCATGATTGTTACCGTTTGCAAAAGATCCTTCCTGTTTGATTTGCATGAGCCCGTTATCCACCAGATAATCAGCAGTTAAAAGATTAGTAGCAATCGCAGCAGGTGCAACCTCAT
Organism: Candidatus Bathyarchaeota archaeon; assembly: GCA_963831865.1. Lineage (GTDB taxonomy): Archaea > Thermoproteota > Bathyarchaeia > Bathyarchaeales > Bathycorpusculaceae > Bathycorpusculum. Next base: position 11,546 of record CAWHSP010000040.1, read on the forward strand.
GATTCAAAATCAAATACTGTGGGGAAACTGCACTTAATGTTGGCCGTTGAGCAAAGCCTGATAGCCACCAGCCAAACTCCGCGTCAGCAACCCAAATTGAACCAGGTGGGGTATACGTTTTTACCCATTGGATAGCCTTATATTCTGAAGGATTCATAACTTGGAAATAGTTTGCTTGAGAAATCCCTGTGCTTGGCAAAGAGAAAAGAGGAGTAAATAATACGCCAACAACCAAAACTGCTACCAAGATTGTAGTTGCAGCTCTTTTGGACACCTGCACCGCAGCTAACCTGATTCTTAGTTTGCCTGAGCGCTGAAGAATCTGTGTGGCACGAGAAAGGGCATTTGGCAAACTTGTTATTATCAATCCAACGCAAACAATAGCGGGAACAGCCAAGAAATACAGAAAACGATCATAATCCAAATACAAGCCAAACAGGTAGCTCTGAGTTGCCAATGCTGGAACAAGCATCCACGACGCAAAAAGAATAGCGGGAACCGACAGGAATTTGCCTGTTTTAAATTTGGAAATTACGAAGAAAAGGAAAAATCCGATTAGACTCAAGCCTATAATTTCTAACGGTATTAGCCTTGTCTGAAGGACGGCTTGGCTTGTTGCTGAAACAGCACCCGTTATTGTGCCTTCCGAACTGAAATATACCGGGATAATATTGAAAAGGTAAGGTAAAACCAGCAAAGCACCCAAAGCCAGTGGTATCAACCAATAAAACACTTGTTTCTTTGATAAACACGTTTTTTTCCAAAAAAACGTGCAAACAAAGAGTGCAAATATTGTTGTTGCTAAGAAGATGAGTGCGCTAAAGACATGCGCCAAGAATAAGGCACTGACAAGAATTGACGCAACTGCAAGATCGCTTTTGGAAGACAGTTTTGAGGGCTGCAAAAACAGGTAGAAAACGATTGGTATTAACATAAGCGCTGTTATGTTTGGGTATCCACCCCAGCTTAACATGTAAATGTCGCCCACAGAAAAAATCGTTAAAACAGCAACAACAAAGCTGCAGTTTCACTCCAAACATGCCTTGTAATTAAGAATGCACTTAAAACTATGAGTGCCGAAAACAAAGAAGCCACCATAGCCTGTGCGACATAATCGGGTAGTGTTGTCATTGTTGTTATGAATGCGGTAAATATGTGGTAGCCTGGATTCGTTACTGATAACCCGCCACCCATGTGATAATTGTTCCAGAAGAAGTTTGTTGGGGCTGAAGTGATTGTCTTTATCACGCTTTCGTGTAATCCGATATCGCTGCCTGGTGGAAAGACATTCATTGTCATCAGCGCAAACCTATAGAAAAAGGCGACTGTTACTATTCCTATTAGCAACAATTCTTTGCTTATTTTCTCCATGGTCTAGTGACGTCAAGTACGCATATTACACGTTTATGTCTATTGTCTAATGCTTTCATTACGTTCTGCAAATATAACATCTACTATAAAGCATGTGTCAAACGCTGGCTCCGTGAACAGATAGCCATCAGGCAAGCACTGAAAAGCTTATATCCGTTTTAAACTATGTATTGAATAGGAATAGTTATGATAATAACTTCCAGCAAGATTGCCTCCTTAGTAGTTATCCTTGCTTTATCGTGTGTTGGTTTTACCTTCTATCTCGGTTGTATCAGCCCAGAATTATGGCGGATATTCATTTGTCAACCTAACAATGTCTATCAATGTTGCAGGGGCAGGAAGAATCACACCGGGTTCAGGTCCATGCTATTATGGTCAGATTGTAACTGCAACTGAGCAACCAAATTTAGGATACGCATTTGATGGCTGGTACGTAAACGGAATATACCAAGGCAACCAAACAAGTATTCAAGCAACGATGTTGCAAGACTGCACCATATTAGCCTCATTTAGTAGACGGGTTGTTGATCTTACAATTGCTATCAATCCAGCAATTGGTGGAACCACCGCCCCTGGAGCTGGAGTGGCAAATTACACGTTTGGTGATTTAGTTAATGTTCAAGAAACTCCTAACAGTGGTTATACATTCAGCGGTTGGTATCTTGACGGAACATACATAGGCGCTGGAACTACGGCCAGAGTAAATATGACTATGGATCATCAACTTAACGCATTTTTCAGTAGTGGTTCAGGCAATTTAACTCTTCCTCCGGGACCAACTCCGACTCCTTCACCCAATATAATACCAATAACCAATAATAGTCGACCGGTTTTGCAGTTCTACTGTACAAGTTCAACAAGTTTAAGCGGATTTAATGTCAGGATCGATGGGTCATTAGTAACTAACGGATCAGCCAATGCAGTCGCCATGCCATACCAGGCAATACAGCTTTCCTATAGCATAACAGGAGGATCAAGCTGGCAACCATTAGCATATTTATTTACTGGTGACGAAGGCAACTTCTCTGCGTTCTGGATGCCTTCAGCTTCGGGCAATTACATAATTCAGGCAGTCTGGTTTGGCAACAACTTTTACCCCAGCGTAATTAATAGAGTCAATTTTGTGATTGCACCACCAGACAGCCAAAGCCAAACGCTATTCACGGTAGCTTCAAACTCAACAGTAACCAGCTTTAGTTACAATGCAGTAACAACCCAGCTAACCTTCGGTGTTTCAGGTCCAGATGGAACAATGGGATTTGTCCAAGTCTGCATTCCAAAATCGAGCTTACCCGATCCCACAGTAATGAAAGTAACGTTAGACGGCTCAACAGTCGATACCACTTATCTATCAAGTGGCAACGTATGGTTAATAATCTTTGTTTATCAACACAGCAACCACAATGTTGTCATGACCTTAAACCCGCTCGCAGCCACTCCCACTCCAACGCCTACTCCAACACCTGCGCCTACCAACACTCAGACAACTTCACCTACCTCGACATCTTCGCCATCAACAAACCCCACAAACAGCCCATCCAATTCACCAGGTACATCCTCGTCTCCCACAGCTACACCTGACGTACCAGAGTTTCAATCATTAGTAATGTTGTCAATAATCATATTGGTTGTTAGTCTTGCAATTGTTTTCACGCTAAAGAAACGAACAAAAAATAATACTTGAAAATTCACTCTCTTCTGCTTCTTAATTTATGTGAATTTGGTTTAAGAAGCAAAATTAGACAAGAGAGAGTCTATCCGATTTATTTGTCGAAGTTAGAGTTGAAGTTTCAATTTCCGTTAAAATATGAGTGTTCACGATAAATAGAATAACACTGATGGGGTGGAACTACATATGGATGCTCAGAATGGATTGAATACAATCAAATGGCCAATAGTCAGGAGAACATGTTCGACTTGGAATCAGAGGATGGGTCTCGTACAGCATAACCAAGTCCTTGGCTTATTTCTGTTATTATAACAATATTTTTTTCCAAGTTTTATTTCGGCTTATTATTCAATTTTTAATGGTTGGTTGGGAACATTGGTTTCTTATGCTCTGGTGGTTCCATTGGTAATTCTGTCTTGTCATTTATCTCAAGATTAATGAGTTGCAACCAGTTTAATCTTCAGGTACAAGTTCTATTTGGTACAAGTTTGGCCAATCTTTGCCTGTGACAAAAAGCCTGTTGTTATTTTGGTCATAAGCTATGCCGTTTGGAACGTTGTTGCCGTCAGGTGTAGGCGCAGGTAATCCTGCAAGGTTTATCCAAGCTTTAACTTCTCCTGTAACAGGATTAATTATAGCTATTCTGTTTGTTTGCCAGATGTTAGCGTAGACATAACCGTTGATGTACTCCAGCTCGTTAATTTTTACTATAGATGTGGTTCCGTAATGTACCGCAACTTGTCCCATCCGTTGGAAACGTTGTTGGACTTAGAAAGTATAGTTTGTCTGTGCCGTCACTCATGATTAATTGTCTGCCATCATACGTTAAGCCCCAACCTTCTGTGTGGTAAGTGAAGTTTCCCAAAGTGGCAAATGTGTTTTTATCATAGATGAAGCCTATGTTGGATTGCCAAGTTAACTGAATAATCGTGTTATTGACGACCGTTATGCCTTCGCCAAAATATTCTTCTGGCAACGATATCTCCTGCAATACATTGCCTTTGGTTAAGTCAACTCGACGCAAAGATGATTCACCATTAAGTCCAGTGCTCTCATAAAGAGAACCGTTAGAGTAAACAAGACCTTCAGTGAAGGCGTTATCGTCATGCGGATACGTATTAACTATGCTAAAGGAATAATCAGTTACCGTTGGTATGGGAGTTGGCGATGGCGAGATAGTGGGTGTCAGTGTGGGTTCTTCTGTTGGTGTGGGTGTTGGAGTTGGCGTAGGTGTGGAGTTGCCTTGCGTTTTATTGATGTTAATAAAAGCGAGGACTGAAGTGCTCAAAATAATTGCGGCAACAATAACGGCGACTATGATTATTGACTTCTTCATCGTAATCTCAAGTGCATTTCTAATTTATATGCAAAGCGATTAAACCGGAGTTTACTAGAATTATCAAATTGAAGGATAGCTAAATTCTTCTATGGCGTTTTTCCATACTTTCCGTATATTCAAATATGTCCTTTTAGAGGATTTTTTGCTGGTTTTCCTTGTATTGCTCAAGTGACAGATTTGTGAGAAGCTTTTCTAATTTGTCGTCATATTGGTCGGTTACGTTTAGAATGTTTGCAAGACCTTGAATGGCTTGTCTAGCAGTGATAAACTTTTCATCCGTGCAGCAGGCTGAATGTTTGTTGATGATTGCGTTGAACTTGCCTTCTTTATTCCATCTTACGTTTTGGGCGATATGCATCAAATCTAAACTTCGTTGATAAGAGTTGGCGCTTTCCCATTTTTTTTTATCCAGTTCGTTCCAATATCTATAGACATGAGGAAACTCTGCTTAATTGGCTTGCAAAAGTAAAAATGCGTTATATCTGGTTGTGTCATCTTTTTCAGTTAAGGTTTGAACAAGAAGATCGATATCGCCGGCAGAGAGGTGTTTGGCTGATTTAGCGATTGCATCTTTCGGGAGTGATTTTAACTCGTCAATATTCACTGCTTTCATTGTTTTCTCATTTTTATGCTCTAGATTTTAACTCATTTGTAAATAGCTATTTGAGTAACGTTGAAAAGCCTTATAACCAAACGTTAGCAACAAATTATCATGGCACCGGGTTGGGGTATGGGAAGCAGTCGTGGCAAGTTTTCTATTGTAATTTCCCTAATAGCCGCCGTCTTTCTTGTTTCACTTATTTTCCCAAGCGCTCAAGCACAAGAACGCGTAAATTTCACCCGTTCAGATAAATTTAGCATTCCAGCGAATAATTGCACAATCAGTTTTGGCGGAAACGGCTCATACGACACTGCAACTTTACAAAACAGTTTTTGGTCTTTTACGGATTTGCGCCTTAACGGATCAGTGCCGCTTGCAGCCCTGAAAATCTCAACAGAAAACTCTAACGTGACGGTTACCTCATATCGAACTCGAAATGGAACACTGCCAAGTGAAACATTAAGCTACAGAATTGAGGGAGAAGGTAAGCTGATGGTGAACCTTGGGCTTTCAGAAAAAGGAATTTGGAATGGTGGGGATTGGTCCGTAACGAAACGCCAAACAAACTCCACGCTGTTCCCAGCTCAAGGGCACGACTGGAATATGGGAAATGATGGCACAATAACGGTGTATAAATTGACTGGCAATTTGACCATTACACATTATTTTTTTAACGGGGCTTTGGACACAAATTTGCCCTTTTATCTACAGCATTCAGTGGCGATTTCGGTAGCAATTGCAGTCGTTCTAACAGTTATTACTGCAATCGTTATTGTATGGCGGAATAAATTGAGTGAGCTCACACATTTGCCTAAAAACGGAGGCGCGGCTTAGCAATGGTGACGGAAACTCCAGTAAGCATAGCACTGCCTGTTTACGTCATATTATTAGCCATAGGTATTCTTCTTATCTACAAACTGGTTAAGGACCGAACAAGAAAAGTTAGTTCTTTACGCCTTTTCATTCAAATAGCCGCCGTCGTCGCTATATTCATGGGGATAATAATTGGTCCCTTCAACTTACCCGCATTTTTGCCCTTAGGGCCTTCACCACGAGACCACCTAGTCGGTGCTAACCTACTTGGTAACCAGTTTCCAGACGGTATCTCCTTTCCTGTTCTAGCCTGCTACTACCCTAACGGACGAACCGTCACCTGCCCAATTTGGCAGCTCCAAGCCTACATTTTTCCCTTTGGAATTACCCAAGAGGCTACGAAGTCCTCTACTCTACCTCAGGCTAGAAAAAATAGGTATAGTCGTAGGCTTAGTAGTGGTAGCGTCCATCATTTTAGGGCGGTCTTTCTGTGGTTGGCTCTGTCCTTTCGGTTTGTACCAGGATGTGTTAACAAGAATTCGCAAAGTGTTAAGGAGACGACACCTGACTTTCTCCGAAAAAACAAACACAGCACTTGGGCAATCACGCTACATCATTATTGCTATATTTTTAATTTTAAGCGTACTTTTTGCTTCCTACGCAATTTTTGGCGCTGAACTTATCCCTGGGACCATAGCCGGTGGCCCTCAAGGAGCGGAAGCTGGCATCGTAAGCAACATAAACGAACCATTTTGTCTTGTTTGCCCTATGAGGCCACTCTGCATAGCAATAGAAGCCGCGATTGGCTCAATACATTATTCATACATCTCGCAAATAGTCTATGGGCGTTTCTGGATTTCAGGCTTCTATCTGACATCTATAAATATTGCAGTCCTCATCGCAGTTACCCTCTTAGCGTTGGCATACAGGCGGTTCTGGTGCAGAATCTGCCCACTGGGCGCATTGACAGGTCTTTTCAGCACTTTCACACCCTTCAAACAAATCGCCTTAACCCGCCTAATCAAGAACGAACATAAATGTACAAAATGCGGAGTCTGCAAACGTGTTTGCCCCACCCAAGCCACCGACGTTTTTGATAAAAAGAGGCGGCGACGTAACGGAATCCCGCTGCATTCTATGTGCAAGGTGTGTTGAAATTTGCCCCTATGAGGGTGCATTGTCGATAAAGTTTGCAGGAAAAACTATGATGAAATCTAGAAATTGGTTAGAAAATAGCCAAAACCAGCAAGATGCAGCTTAAGATTACGTTTTTTCCAATTGCAGTTTATCGCTTTTGTATCACAAGCTTATACGCATGGGAACACTCTTGCTTTCGGGCTTGCAGGATGTACATGTGTATTTTATAAAAACCTAACGAGAATACCTGCCGCGGTAGCGGCAGGATGATATTCGTCCACAAATTCTATCTTTTCTACGATCTGGAGAAAGCGAGGACGTGTGCTTCCAAGCCAATTACCACCTCATCTGGGCCATTAAATACCGGCGAAAGGTACTATTCGGCTCGGTTGAGGTTAGGCTGGTGGAAGTACTTAAAATGATTGCTGTCAATCATGGCTATCAACTGATAGCTGCCAGAGTTCACGATGCAAATCACGTGCATTTGTTTGTTTCTGCTCCGCCGAAGACTTCTATTCCTATGATGGCTAGCGTTTTCAAGTGTGTTTCAGCCAAGTTGCTGTTTAAAGAGTATTCCAGAGTTAAAATTGCGGCTTTGGGGACGGGCATTTGTAGAATCGGAGGGTTATGCTGTTAGAACTGTAGGTATCGTGACTAGCGCTAAAATTGAAGAATATATCAACAGGGACTAAATTGGAGATGTTCGCCGGAAGGGGCGATTAGTTCACTTTTTTCCTATGCTCTTCTTCTACTGATGCTATGGTTTTGTCTTCAAGATCAATGAATGCTATTTTACTAGCTGAAGGGCTGATTGGGAACACTGCTTAACGCATTTGCCGCAGGCACCACTTATCCGTGTCTACGGTAAGATAGTTTTCGCCTGACCCATCGGTGTAACCATAGTGCACAATCAAACGCATATCTCCTTTGCACTATATTTTTTGAGGTGCATCTACTATGGAGCTTCTCTGGTTTTTGATTTCTATTGCTGAGACTTCAGGCATGTACTTTTTTCTTTTTTCCTGCTTTCCATTCTTCATCTTTCCATTGGCATTGCTACTAGGATGTTTGTGCAATTATAGTTGGATTAATGAGTTTATTATCGTGACGATTCCAAGCAGTATTAGTATTGCGGCGCCTGCTATTGAAACCCATTTTCTGAATAAAGGTGCCTTGTTAAGTAGCCAACCAGTAACTCCGCCCAAAAAAAGTATTGGCGAGAGAGCTGTTCCTAAGCCAAACAAGACCGCTAACCCTACACTGCCAAGCGGACTGGCGAAAGGCAACGAATAAATCAGCAGCGCTATCAGTGGCGGGCACAGGATTAATCCTCGGCTTAAACCAAGTGAGAAAGCTCCAAAATCAAATCCAAACCTGCCTTTCTTTCCAGTCGCCATCAAGCTTTTGCTGTTTTGTGGGGTACATTCACATTTTGGGAACCTGAGTTTGAACAGGACACTAATGCCAATTATGATAGTAACAAAACCGAAAGCGAGAGAAGAATAAACTTGAAAAGGAGAAATCGCGGTTTCAGACACAAATAACCGAAACAAACCGCTAAATAAACCTACTATCGCGCCGATTAAGGCATAAGCAGCAATCCGTCCAGAACTAAAAATCACGGTGACTGCGATGCCTTTGCGGAAGCCAGCGCCTATACCTGCAATATAGCTTGCGATGTAAGGTAGGCATGAAGCAGTACAGACAACTAATCCATATAATAATCCTCCAGCAAAGGCTCCTAAATACGGATTAGAGATTTCAGGTATCAACGACATGCAAGAGGTCTCAAGGGAAATTTAATTGAAAGCAAGTAATAAGGAGAAGTCATTTAAATCTTACACAATTTGGCCTTTCCGACAAAGCGAAGTGAATCTGACGGGATTTTTGTTTTATTATCGATGGACTAATGTAAGCTGATTTAGCAACTTCGATAACGTAAACTCTGATTATTCTTCGATTGATGAAAACAAAATGTAGTTAATAGTGATGAATGCAGAAGCATGAGACTAGCAATCATCATACTTATCATAAGCGTTTTATGCGATTTAGCATTTTTTTGAATTGCTCTCAAACACAACAAAAGAACATTTGAAGGAATTGAGCAGCTCTTCTTTCGCAAAGCATATTAAGCTACTGAAACAAATATGGAGTTCGCAAAGTTAACCCTAGCTTTGCAAAAAATTCAAGGAGAATGAAAACACATTTGACGTTAAATAAATCTAAAGCGATAGCTATCATAATTTCATTTCTGATGGTATCTACAATTGCATTCATTGGAATGCCAACAGCAAAAGCTGACGACATACTAACAACGGGTGGCGCACCACCAGGCACTAGCGGAGGTTCAATAGCCTTACCTTCCGGTGTCACACCAGATTACCAAGTTGATACTTATGCCTATCTTAGCGCCCGACCTAATCCAATAGGAGTTGGTCAATCACTACTAGTCAACATTTGGATTACCCCTGGTGTTCACGTAGCCAACTACATGACTGGATTTAAAGTGACAATTGTTGCTCCAGATGGAACAACACAAACTGTTACATTAAACTCCTATAACGGCGACGATACATCATGGTTAGAATTTAAGCCCACACAAGTCGGCAAATACCAGCTTAGCTTCAGCTTCCCAGGAGGATACTTCCCAGCAGCAGTCTACTACACAAACCCAGGCGCTTTTAGCGGCTCCGGCACATATACTAACATGACTTCATCAAGATACTACAAGCCTTCCTCAACCCCATATGTAACTACAATTACAGTTCAAAATGACATGGTGCCTTCTTGGCCTGCGTCACCTCTTCCAACCGACTACTGGACAAGACCAGTACACGTTGTAAACAGAGAGTGGGCAGTTATGCTAGGCAGGCTACCCATGGAGCGGCGATGGCACAGGATACCCCGACTGGCCCGCTGGCACTACTCGCACCCAGGGCGGCACTAAATACAACGCTTTCGCAAAAGCATCAAACACTCCTCACATTCTATGGAAACGGCTCGATGCCATCTCAGGCATGACTGGACCCGAAGCAGGCACTGATCCGTTAACAACTTCAGGCAGCGCTCCAGGTTTTATCTACGCTGGAAGATGCTACCAAACTCGCACAATTCCCGTTAACGGTGTACCAACAAGCTGTGCAGTATGCTATGACCTCCGCACGGGTGAACAATATTATGCTATACCAACTTCGCAAGGCGGCACAACGCCAACATCAATTAACTACATTTGGGGTGGCGGCTTAGGCGGACTGACAGGTGAAGTACCAGGCGGCACAGGAGAAGTAGGCACTGCAGTAGAACTTCTATCGATAGGCACAACCTTACTGAAAATTAACCCATTGACTGGAGCCATTAACACCAACGTCACAGGAATGACGGGCACCAAAATTGGAGAATTCGTCATAAGCATGCAGACAAACAATACAGCGATAGGCAACAGACTAATCAACTGGACTACAAGAGGAACGTCGACCAACTTTACTTCAAGAATAGTAGAGAACAGGTCAGTTACCTTCAGCAGTATAGGCGCTAGCATCGATTGGGATTCAGGCTACTTCGGTTCTTTAAGCACATTGTCATATCAAGGAGCGCCATACGGTGTTCGCATTATCGGCTACAACGTATATTCAGGAAAAATGACCTGCAACACAACAGACACACTTTGCCCATACACCACATCTCAAACAATTGTTGACCACGGAAAAATCGCCTGCCTAATGCTAGACGGCTACGCAGCAGCTTGGGACCTTGGAACTGGTCAAAGAGTATGGAAGAGCCAGCAAACCTACACTACTGGAGGCTATCCTTGGGGAATCTGGGGCGCCTACAGTTCAGCGTCCTACGGCGGCAACCTAATCCTCAATGAATACGATGGTGTCTACGCTTTCAATTGGGACAACGGCAAAATATCTTGGATATACAAAGACCCATGCCCTGCATTTGAAACTCCATACACAACAGACAACAACACAATAAACGTGAACCCCTTCAATACAGGAGTCAGCATAGTTGACGGAATGGTCTACACCTACAACACAGAACACACACCAGCCCTACCAGTAGAAAGAAGCTGGAAATTCCATTGCTTCAACGCAACCACAGGTGTCGGCATATGGAACATAACTACACCAATGAGCCCAGGCGCAATGGCTGACGGATACACCACCGCAGGCGGCCAAGACGGATACATGTATGTATTTGGCAAAGGCAAAAGCGACACAACAGTAACCGCATCACCCAAAGTCGTCACCGACGGAGCCTCAGTACTAATAGAAGGCACAGTAACAGATCTTTCCCCAGCTCAAGCAGGTACACCATGCGTCTCAAGAGGATCAATGACAACACAAATGGAATATTTACACATTCAATTACCTGTTGACGGAATATACCACAACGTCTCAATGACCGGCGTTCCTGTAACCTTAACTGCAATAGATCCAAACAACAATGTAGCAGAAATCGGCACAGTAACAACAAACCCATATTACGGCACATTCAGCATTGAATGGAAACCACACGTTCAAGGCACCTACACTATCATGGCGACCTTCGCAGGAGACGACTCTTATGGCATTTCAGCAGCATCAACAGCAGTCTCAGTTGACCCAGCAATCGTAACAACTACACCACAACCAGCCGCAGCAATTCCAGACTACACAATGACCATCGTTGCCGCAGCGTTTGCCATAATAATAGCACTAGTTATTGCAATCGCAGTAGCAGTGATGCTGATAAAGAGGAAATAGAAAACAAAACGAAACCAGAACTTAACTCCTCCCTTTTCTTTTTTAGTAACATTTTGGCGAAAGCACTGTGCACTGATAGGGTTTAAGCCATAAATCGCCAATAACTAATTGGTCTTAGAGTCCGTGGATAACTTGTTCTGACCTGCTTGTTAGTTTTTTATTTTAGTTGCGAAATATTCATCTATTTGGGAGTTTTTAGTTGATAGCCTTAAATATGTCACGTGTCATATTTCTGTCGTTATGAAGAGAAGGAGGATAAACGCAAAGTGAAGCACCTATTTCTTTTTGCATCAATCATTTTATTAGTCATAAGCCTATCTTTTGCCTCCTTTAGTTGCACCTTATTTGTCGTTCATGCACAATCAAGCAACTCCAACTGGCAATTAAACGTAAATGGACTTGTCGATCACCCTTTAAATTTGACTCTAACTGATTTAGAAGCCCTACCTCAAACGACAGTTTCAGCAGCAATATACTGTGTAGATTTCCCAACTACCGTGGTTACACAAGGCAACTGGCAAGGAGTCAAACTTTGGGCACTTCTAAGTCAAGCAGGGATATTGCCCGGAGCAATCAAGGTTGCATTCTCTGCATCAGATGGCTACCAATCAGATTTGACATTAGATCAAGCAAAAAACGATAACATAATTGTAGCCTATGCAAAAGATGGAGCACCTCTTAGTGAAGTGCTGCGTCTAGTGGTTCCTGGACATTGGGGTTACAAGTGGGTGTCACAAGTGGTAGGAATAGAGATTGTTAATTACGACTTCAAAGGAAAATGGGAAAGCCAAGGTTACTCCGACGATGGATCTATTGCACAAACTAATTTTCCTTCTAATCCAATCTTGCCATCTCCTTCAATACCAACACAAGCAATTCCTTCAGCTTTTCCATCGCCAACTGAAACACCTCCAATATCTCCAAGAGTAAATTCAACTTCTCCATCTATATCAGCAGCTTCACTTGCAGAAAATCCGATACAACAAATCCCTAAAACTATAGGAACAGTGGCCGTAATTGCAGCTGTTACAGCTATCGCTCTTGCGGTCGCAATCAAAAAGAGAAAAGCCCCTTTACAGAAGTAGCAATTAACACTTTTCAACTGACAAATCCAATAAGATATACGATCGTTAAGTAAATTTAATATGCAATTTTATTCTTTGATTTAATGGTAGTACGGAATTCGGTTTTGTTCTTGCCAAAGTTGAACGGGCACTCTTTTTTTTCGAAAAAGATAAAAATGTTGTTATGATAAATTAAGTGATTGTTTTTTCAATCGCTAACAAGTTAGAAGAGGTGATTTTGAATTGAAGAAATTTATGGTTTTGTACATGGCGCCGGTAGCCGCAGAAGAGCAAATGAACGTGAGTCCTGAAGAGATGAAGAAAGGAATGGAACCATGGATGGCTTGGTATAAAAAATGCGGGAAGGCAATCGTTGATAAGGGAGCACCCTTAGGAAAGGGAACTTGCATAGACAAGAAAGGAACAGCTAAGGATCAAACTCAAGTTTCAGGTTATTCTATTATTCAAGCAACTGACATGAATAAAGCGAAGGCAATGGTTGCTGATCATCCGCACTTAATGATGCCAAAAGCAAGCATTGAAGTCCTTGAAATAATGCCGATGACCGTGTAGGAAAAAATTTTGAAAAACTATTAACACGCCTTTTTCTTTTGGTCGTAAAAAATATAAATTGCAGTAAATGCTAAAAACAGTCTCACTACTTACTGACTCAACTGGATTTGGCTCTCATCAAAGTGGAGGCATCAAACACAAATTTCATTTTTCGCACCTTTTTTTCAAATAATATTGCCTATGTACTTCCGAGTCACGGTTTTTCAACATAGGTCAACTTAGTTTCATGATTGGAGGCGTCTAAATTTCACTCATACTATGGTATCAAATTTGTGAAATGCCCTTCATTCCAATAATCATAAAAGCAAATCAAAACAAAAAAACAAAGCATGCAAATGGCAAGCGGTAGTATCGTTGATACATATACCGCAGACATAAACTGTCCCTGGTGCGAAATGAGCAAGCTGCGCTATGATATTGAATTCGAAGTCTTGGTTCTTGAACAAAAACAAATCATCGATTCAAGCTACTCAGTTAAGGGCGTTTGTGTTCACTGCTTGACAGTTTGCGACGAATTGCCCAACATGGACTTTATATGCGCAAAATGCGAACAGCTTATACCGAACATGGAGGAAGACTCTGACTCTGAACGTGAATTGTTTGGGCGTCTATTTTCTTCCTACGGCAATTTTGGCAATTTTTATCAGCGATTGACCGATGAGGGCATAAATTTAGGAAAGCGATATTGCCTGTCTTGCGTTTACAAGATATGGCTCGGATATTTGGCGCATCCTGATTTTCTAAGCAGAGAATTGGAAAAGCCGAAACCTGAGTATGCACATAAAAAGTTCTGATGCCCATGCAACGTTACGCTGTATCAGGGCAATTGGGCATTACGCGGTTTCTTGTGTATCTTGGATTCTTAAGGTTTAAGAAAAATAAATCCCTCGCTTGATTGGGTAAGTTCAGAGGAAATACTGGATGGTTCGCCATCTTCATACACTCCCGCAAACTCTAACCATCCCACTTGACTTTTTCAAGACCTTCCAAAAAAATTGCCC
>CAWHSP010000041.1:0-10605 GCA_963831865.1 Candidatus Bathyarchaeota archaeon
ACTAAATTTCCAAATCTCTAGTTTCTTGAAGATTTAGAAATAGAATAGATAAGCGATGTTTTAAAAAAACTGATTTTTTTCTTTCAATTTTAGTATCATTGCAATAGTATCAAGAGAAGATGAACAAATTGTCAATAATTTTGCAGATTAAAACGTTTTTTTACCGATTAAATATTTTGTTCAGCATGAAAGAACCGGTTAAGGAAAAAGAAGAAGTTTTGTTTTAGAGTTATAGAGTTTTTTTGGCTTTGTTTTTGAATACGATCGCTACGACGGCTATTGCGGCAACTAATGCGATTGGTATTGCGTATAGTAGCCATTGAGGAAGTGAATCCGAGTTTGTGTTGGATCCCTGAAGATCATCACCCATTGCCATAGTTATTGTGTGAGTGCTATGTGAGTAAGTGAAGGATATGAGCCATGAGTCTGTTTGGGATTCACTCGTAAAGTTTGTTTGGGTGCCATCAATGTATGCTTTGAGTGTTGAAATGTCGCTTAGAATCGTTTTTGGAATGTAGATGTTAACATAGCCTTTTGTGCCTGAAGTTCCTGAGGCAATGAATCTTAATTCTTTGGTGTCTGGGTTGAAGGCAAATTGTGTTATGGTCGAGTTGGAGGTTAAAGTGAATACGTTGTGCTCGGAGTCAGGTGTTAATGCTAAGTTAATGGTTTTGCTTGCTGCGTTCATATTTGAGGTTTTATCTGAGGTTGCTTTGATGAGGTAGTTTCCAGTTACATCAGGGTTCCAGACAGCTTTGAAACTGCCATCTGTCAAAGTTTTTACAAGTGTTAAGCTTTCCCAAGAGTTGCCGCCTGTAACGCTATATGAGATCAATATGGGTGAGTCAGCAATGGGGTTGCCGTTGAGCATTAAGTTGCCATTTATTTCAACTTTGGAGCCGCTGGCTGAAGTTGTACTTTTACAGGTGAGGTCAATTGTTGGTGTTGGCAATGATGGGTTAGGGGTGGGTGTTGGAGTTGGGTTGTTAGTTGGTTTAGTGGTGGGTGTTGTGGATGTAGGAATAGGTGTTGGAGTTGCAGTTGGAATTACAGGTGCTGAAACGTTTACTTTGGTTATCAGTTTTGTTTGTGTATCTTCGATAGATAAGAAATGTGCGCCTCCGCTGGCGGTTGGAATTGTTACTGTTATTTGGAAAGAACCTGTTTGGCTGGCAGTTGTTGAACCGATTACTTGGGCGTTTTGCCATTCTTGACCAGTAACTGTACCTACTACTGCAACGCCGTCAAATTTGACGTAAATTATGCCAGGGTAGAACCATTTTCCAGAAATGAATAAGCTGTTGCCAGGTTTTACGCTTACATATGAAGATAAATCTGTTCCGTTACCGAAAAGTGAGTAAGCAGTGCGGGATCCAATCTGTTGTAGGCCTCTTGCGAATTCGATGTAGTCTGCATAAGAGTAGGGGATATCGTTTATTTGTGTTCTAAAAGAAAGTGTGGTGGAAAAGTTGCTGTCACCATTGGTTGATGACTGCTTTACGTCGGGCATCTCTGCACTGAATGATATTCTTCCTGTTGAATCAGAGGAAAGTAGTGGCCCAGTAGTTCCATGTTCCAAATGTGGGATCCAAGTAGTATACGCTCACAGACGTTGAAGCGGGATAGCCTGAACCGCTGTATTGGACAGTTGCGCCTCCGGGACCTGAAGCGGGTGTAAGTTGTAATGAGGCGGTGGAGACGAAGATTTTCACAGTTATTCTTGTTTGGGAGTCTTCTACGGCTAAGTAGTGTTCTCCTGCATTAGCGTTTGGAATTACTACGTTAGTGCTAAAACTGCCAGTTGCGTTTGTTGCGGTGGTGCCGATTATGTTTGCGTTTAGCCATTGATTACTAGAGACGGTTCCGACGACGTTAACGCCGTCCCATCGAATGTATATGGGGCCTGGGTTGAACCATTTTCCTGAGAGGGCAATTGTGTCGCCGACTATGGTTCTGACGTTTGAAACCAAGTTTGTGCCGTTGCCATAAAGTCCGTAGGCGGTTGTGTTGCCAACTGTTTTTAATCCACGTTGATATTCGTTGTAGTTGGCATTGCTCAATACTTGAGTTCCAACTGTTGATCTATAATAAATTGAGGTGTACGTCTCGGGATAATCTGCGGTGCCAAGAGATTTCAACAAATCTGGAGCTGTTGAAGTTGCCCAGATTTGTCCGGATGCGTTAGATATTGTTGTTGTTAGGTAATTCCATGTGTTGAAAGCTGGGTCAAGATAGGATATTACTACGTTGGCTCCGACTGGGTAGTTTGAGCCTGTGAATGTTATTGGAACTCCTCCGGGTCCTGAAGGAGGCGAAATGCTTAGTTGGGCATTATAGTTTATGGGGTTGACTGTTATGTATGTGTCTGTTACGGCGACAGATGACCCGATTTGGTCGACGGCTTTTATATAATAGCTTCCAAGTGCAGTCGTTGAGGGTATGCTGCCGTTTATCCAGTTGTTCCCAAAAGCCAAACTCCGTTGTCACCGGTATAGTTAGAGATTTTAGTTGTGTCTGCTACATCGTATAGCTGAAAAAGTCGGAGTGTAAACTGAACCTGATGTAAGTTGTGTGGTACCGTCAGGACTTAAAAATAGGTAAAATTGAGGTCCATCCCACCTAATTTCCCCAAAATATAGATTTATGTTGTCTCCAGCTTGAACTTGTTGTCCAGGAATGCTGGCGCCTAAAGTGTTAATCTTTATGCTTCCGGTTGAGGATGAAACAAAAGAAAGATAAGTTGGCAAAATTAATGCAAGTATCAATGAAGCAATTAGAAAAATTTTCAGTTTACCCTTTAGCATACTATAATACCCAAGTTTAGTTTAGATTCTATGAGCTTATTAATTCTTCGGAAACGAGCAATAAAGAAAATATTGAACTACAGATGAACATCATCTATGCAAATTAATCGTGTCAGTTATTTCATGATATTCATATCGGATATTATTTTTTTTTGAGTCTGAGAACCCAAAGTTGATGTCAAAACATCGTTTAAAGAAAGTCTTATCAACTAACCTTGATTAACCATACATTGTGGGCATCCCGTGAAGAGGACATATGCAGCAACTTTAGCAGTCATAGTTATAATCACAGTTTTGTCGGCGGCATTTTTTGTCACTAAATTTGATGCTTCTGGCAAACCCGCGGATGCCTATGTTGGGGTAGCTTATTGTGGGAACTCGGTTGCAGATGGAAAAATGTTGATTGACAAAGTCAAGGGCTACACGAACCTCTTTGTTTTGCAGTCTGGTCTACTGCAGCGGGATTTCAAAAGTGTGGATGAATTGGGTGATTATGCGGTTTCTGCGGGTATGTTTTTTCTACCTTATTTTGGCGCCTATGTTCAAGCCTCTTTTTCAAGTTGGCTTGAGAGCGCAAAAGTGAGGTGGGGTGATCATTTCTTAGGTGTTTATTATGCTGATGAGGCAGGTGGAAAAATGCTCGATAGCTACGTTACTTTTGAAGATTCAGCAACTGGAGACAAAATAACCAAAACTGAGTATGGCGACATTTTTGTTCAAAAACCCAACGGTGTTCAGATTAACTATGACTTTAATGGCGTTATACACTTGTTTGAGCCAAGTGACACAGACATCAACAGCGAAGCAACTTTCTACCAAAATGGCACAGTTGACATTGTTAAAGCCGCACCCAACGGTTTTAGCTACCAAAGCTACCAGCAACTCCTAAGCATACGACCTTTCAAAGACGTAAACGATACGGCTCAAAGGTTCATTGAGCGGGACAAGGTGAACATTGATTATTTAAAGAGTAACACGAAAGTTTTCACTTCAGATTATGGTCTATACTGGTTTGATTATTTATCAGGTTATGATGTGGTTTTAAGTCAGGTGGGATGGAATCTTACGTTGAACCAGCAGATTGCACAAATTCGTGGAGCTGCACAAGTTCAGGGCAAAGAGTGGGGAGTGGTTATAACTTGGAAATATCAGCAGCCACCTTATCTTGATAACGGCACGGAAATCCTAAGCCAAATGCGTACTGCCTATGAATGCGGAGGCAAATACATTGTTTTATTCGACTATTATGACTCGGATTCTAACCCGTTTGGAACTATGCAAGAGGAGCATTTTCAAGCCTTAGAATCCTTCTGGAAAGATGTCATTAAAAACCCCGATGAAATCCGTGGTTCCATCAAAGCTAACTCTGTATTGGTTTTGCCTCAAAACTACGGGTGGGGAACAAGGTGGATGGAGGATAAGGTCTGGGGCATATTCAAGGCGGATAACCAGACAAGACAAATATGGGACCTCATGCAGTCAACGTTGCAGAAACAAGGTTTTAATACCGACATAATTTATGCAGACAGCGAATTTGCTCTGCCTTCTCAGTACCAAAAAGTCTACTCTTTAAGCAGCTCGGGTTAACGAAGAGCGAGGGTGTTCTTTCAGGAAAACTTTAATTTGTTGCCATAATTTGTTTGGCAGGTTAATCCGATGAATCCAGTTGTCATTTATTCGACAAAAGGTGGTAACACTGAAAAAGTAGCACTCGAAATCGCTCAAGAATTAAACTGTAAAGCAATAAATTTATCAGGAGGATCAGATTTTTCAACGATATCACATAAGGATTTTGACCTTGTGTTTATTGGGACTTGGGTTCGCGGCGGAGAACCAAGCCCGGATATGCTCAATTTCTTAAAGCAGTTGAATTTTGAAGACAGCAGTAGGCAGTTTGCTCTTTTCATGACGTGGGCAGGTGGCGGCAAAAGTGACTGCTTGACGTTTAACCGAGTAAAACAGCTTTTAGAAGCTAAGAACCAAAGGCTAATTGATGATTGCTACAAATGTTTGGGTAAGACCTTTAGTTTAGCAAGGCGAGGGCATCCAGATGCAAAAGATTTATCCGACGCTCGTAAGTGGGCCAGACATACAACATTACGTATTGGAACTCAGGACGCAACTAACTTGCGTTAAATTGGCTATTTGTAGGTCCATTTACCGTTTAGCTCTTTGGGGGGGGGGGCAAACTTACTGTGAAAGTGGTTCCTTTGCCCTCTGTGCTTTCAAATGTGACTGTTCCGCCTAAGACTCAGTCATGCGTTTGACAACGGGTAAACCGAAGCCTTGACCCTTCGATTTTGTCGTGATCATTAGTGTAAATATCTTAGCTTGTATATCCTTAGGAATGCCAACACCGGTGTCTTTAACCGTAATCAAAGGTCATTTGTTGCTTCTCGGAAGGTACGAATAGTTAGTTTGCCGCCATCTGGCATGGCTTGGACAGCATTTAAAGTCAAGTTGTGCATAATGCGGTTGATGTAATAGGATCAGCCTTTATTTTTTCTGCTTTTTCTTCTATTTTAACGTTAGTTCGATGTTATCTGGCATACCTTCTTTACTACTAATTCGTTGAGTATGATTTCAGGTCAATTTCTTGAGCTCGAGGATTAAGTGGTCTGGCATAGTCTTGCAGGTCTGCACAATTTTGTTTATGTAGTCAATGTTCTTTTGAATTTCATGTATACTTTCTAATGCGTTCTTCTTTCTCTTCGCTCTCAGGTGTCGAAGCTAATTCTGTCTTAGCTAAGTAAACATCGCTGGTAATAGCCTGAAGCGGATTACGGATGTCATGCCCAACCATACCAGCGGTAGCACCGATAGTGGCTAATCGCTCAGAATCTATAAGTTGCCTTAGTTTTTTCTTCAACCAAATTTTCTAAATGTTTGCTGTATTCTTCAAGCTTATCTTCCATCATTTTTCGTTCAGTAATATCTTGAACCATTCCAATTGAACGAATAATTTTTCCAGTTTCATCTCGAACATGCTCACTTTTTTCGTGCACTATACGAATTTCACCAGTTGATTTTCTTACCACACGATGCTCAATTTCATAGTCGTCTTTGCCCTCACGCAAAGAACCCGAATATGCAGCGTCCACAGCTTCACGATCATCCGGATGTACTGCTTGCAAAAATGCTTCATATGTAGCACCGAACTCTTGTGGTTTCAAACCAAAAATACGGTAAACTTCATCTGACCACGACAATTTGTCCTTAACTACGTCAAGTTCCCAACTGCCAAGATGAGCAATCTCCTGACTTCGGTTCAGTCGTTTCTCACTTTGCTGCAATTCTTCTTCGGCTTTCTTTCGGTCGGAAATATCGCGAAAAACTAGCACCACACCCGAGGTTTTGCCTTCTTTGTCTCTTATGGGTGCTCCACTATCATCAACTGGAACTTCTACGCCGTCTTTTCGAATCAAGACTGTGTGATTAGCCAAACCAACAACCATGCCTTCTCTGAGAACTCGGTCTATTGGGTTTT
The DNA here is from genome assembly GCA_963831865.1 of Candidatus Bathyarchaeota archaeon. Classification (GTDB taxonomy): domain Archaea; phylum Thermoproteota; class Bathyarchaeia; order Bathyarchaeales; family Bathycorpusculaceae; genus Bathycorpusculum. Next base: position 6,292 of record CAWHSP010000041.1, read on the forward strand.
CAACCTCCAAACGAGATTGCTCGTTTATAATGTTGAATACGGTTTTTACCGGTTTCTGCGAAGCCTCAATCAGTGTCCAACCGGTCAGTTTTTCAGCCTCACCGTTCATGAACACAATCGTTCCCGATAAGTCGGTAGCAATGACAGCGTCTCCGATGCTTGCCAAGGTAGTTGCCCAACGTTGCTCACTCTCACGCAGAGAAGCTTGCGCTTGTTCCAATTCTGTTTTGGAAGCAGTTACAGTTTTCAAATTGGCTGCCATTTGATTGACAGATTTTGAGATATCTGCAATTTCATCTTTTTTACCAGCTTCGACTAGTATAATCGAGATTCCCAGACCCGATAACCCCTATTCCGTCTTTGAGCTTAGATATTGACTGCACTGTTCGCCGATAGTTACAAAAGGTAAATAGTAAGGAAGAATGCTGCAAATAACGCCAAAAGAGCAACTGTCAATACTGTATTTATCAGGATAGCCTGATTTGTTTGGTCTTGTATATTTTGAGATAACTGTTGAGAATCAAAAGCAAGGGCTTGTATTTGCACAGCCATTCTGTTCCATTGCGTCTGAAAGCTCGGTTGAACACGAACACTAACGTTTCTTGGAGCATTAGAAAGATAAGTCGTTACTCCAGCAAATACAGTATTTAGATGCGCCAAATCACTGCCAACTGTATCGACTAGTGTTTGTTGTTGAGGATTAGTGGAGTTCAATTTGTTTAATTCGTCAGATAGTGTTGTAAACTTGGTTTGCCATAAAGTAATGTAGGAACTATCCTGGTAGAGGAAGTAGTTGCTTGAGATATAATTGAGGTTGCTTGCTCCAGTTTGAATGTCATTTGTAATAACATTTTGATTGTTTAGCTCAGTTATCTGCAGTTGCATTAAAGCCACTGACGACCCAATTATTGCCAATATTACGGTAAAGGTTGTGATGCTGATTAAAAGTTGAGTCTTTATTCTCACATTTTTCCTCTAACCGATGATGTTTACTGCAGCTGGTTTCACAGATTTCAAACCATCAACGTAAATATAATTCAGAAAGCTCGGAACAGAGGTTGCATTAGTTAAATGGTAACTTATTGCCCAGCGTGCTTCATCTTGCATAGCCAAAATTTGCGACTGGTCTAAGGAAACAGATAACTGGAGGTCAGACCAGACGCTTGATAGATATGCATTAGTGTAGTTTAGCTTTGCCGCAACTATGCCAATAGCTTTATCCTGATTGTTAGCCACGTATTTTTCGGCTTGAACAATAGTTTTCAAGAATCTTATAATCAATTCGGGATTTGTTTTTGCAAAGTTGTTTGTACAGATTGCGTCAACATAGTAGGGTTGATCGGCTTGAGCGGGCCATTTAATGGTCTTATCCTTAAACATATCCTCCACTAATCTAATATTGGGCTGCGCTATTATGCCTGCATCTATTGTGCCGTTTGCCATCGCATTGGGCGTTTCTGCAGGCAAAGTATTGACGAGGGTTACTTGAGTTATGTCTAATCCGTTCAGCTCAAGGAATCTGCCAGAAGAGTGAATTGCGGTAAACTTCCAAGGGGAACCCCAATTGCCTTGCCTTTCAAATCTGCAATACTATTAATTCCTTTATCTGTTCGCGCAATCAGATACAAATTGGCGTTCTTAGAGACACTCCCAAACGTGACAATACTCTCGTTTGCAAAGCTTTTTGAACAACATTATACTCGGCTGCAAGGGCAATGTCTGCTTCACCCCTCAATACTGCATTAACCGCAGTTTGGCCTAATGCATAATTTTTCATTGTTACGTTGAGTCCATTTGTAGCAAAATACTGCTGGTTTTCTGCAACGAATATCAGCGAGTTAATTTCATGGGGTGGTACGGCTAGAATAATTTGTTCAGTCGTTCCTGAGTAAGCCTTTTGGGAGTTAAGATAAACAAATGAGCTCAAAATGATTGCTGTAATCAAAATAACAACTGCTATGGCTAGGAGAGTTTGTTTTTTGGTTATGAACATACAAATGATCCTCAGAAATGCAGAGCTTACAAACAATGTCCAGTCATTTGTTAATATAACTATTGGATTTAGCGCTAAAACCTGAATCATTTGATATTGATGAGATGGAATAATAAGTAGACTTATTTAGTGTTCTCCAGTTCCATGCCAAGCCTCAAAAGCAAACCTATTATTTTGTTTAAGCACTGTTTTTCTTCTTTGAATTGTCGGCTTGGGTTTGTCTTGATCGGTTGGCGTTGGCTTGTTTTTGTCTTGAACTGTTGGCGGCATTTGATTTTCTTGTTAGGCTGCTCCTGTTTGGGGAGGTTGTATTTCCTTCTGGTCTGTGTTGTTTACGCAAAACATTCACCTAAATTATATAGTACTTTGTTCTTAATTTGTCTTACATTGAGTGCCTGAAATGTGCAATTTAAGTTTTGCTTCATTTAAATAACTGCAATGCTTTAGAGCATTTCTGGTTTGTGTCAGCTCACACCTAAATCCTTTTGAAGGTTAGTTGTTTATATAAGAAGGATAAATTATGATGGATAAAGCTAAAATTAGAGATGAAGTATGCACTTGCGAACATCTCAAAAGTGAACATTCACATTTTTTAGATAGAGTATGTATAAAACCTAAATGTGAATGTTACAAGTTCGTTTTGAAGGATGAAAAAAAATAAACTTGATCATTTAGTTTCTTAATCATTGATTTCTGAAAAAAAGAGGGGGTGCTTATTTTTAGAGTTTCAATTTGCGAAATGCAAATCTTAGAACTTATAAAAATTATCACAAACCCCATGTAAGAACTTAAACCTAGACCAATGAGTATAGAAGCATCATTACTTACAATCTTGCTGAAGCAAGGTTGTTTTGTTTGAGTTATGACAAATATTTTCTTGATAACTACCACGAATATGGCAATGTTGAATATGCTTCCTTAAAATTTCTTAAGGTACATTTTAACCTCACTGGAGAACAAGTGAAGCTAATTTGCGAAAGGGTTAGAAGGCGGATTTTTCACGATAACGAAATGACGGCTGTTACTTGTTATGCCGTTGATGATGTAAAGAGACTTTTTCAATTTAATTAATAAAAGGTTTAAGACATTTGTGAATTTTCGACTGCTAGGACAATAGAGATTAGAGTAAATTTTAATTCAACCAACTACTTCAACTTACAGCAAGGGCAGGGAAAATAAGGCTACAACATAGAGCGATTCGGTATATGAGCGAGAAAATTTTCATAGAGGTAAAATTTCGAACTCGAGTACACGGGTATTAAAAGGAATCTTAAAAAGTGGAAACAAGTTGATTTATTGGAAGTCACGAATGATGTCTGACATAAAGCCCCCTGTAGTCTTGGCAATATCGGGTTCTCTTAGAAGTCCTTCTTTCACTGAAAAAATGTTAGACTGCTTGCTTGAAGGAATGGGTGAAGTAGAGGTTCACAAGTTTTATCCGCATAAAATGAAGATTGGACCTTGCACAAGCTGTTGGAGCTGCTGGCAAGGAAGAACAAAGGTGAATGTGCCCAGAAAGACGATTTTCAATTAATATACAACGTTTACAAAAAATGTGACTACTTTATTATCGCTGCACCAGTGTACGTTTTTGGTTTTCCTGCTACTGTAAAAAATGTGATAGATAGGTTCTTTGTAAACTTGGAATCTTCTCAGATTTTAATGGATAATGGGATAACTAATCACCCTCAGCGGTATGCGCCTAAGGCAAAAGGAGTATTGGTTTCGACTTGCGGTTTTCCAGACATGGAGAATTTTACTTTAATGAGTCAACATTTTAAGAAGATTTTGATGCACATGGGATTAACTTGGGCTGGCGAAGTTCTAATCCCAGCTGCTGGGGCAGCAAACGTTCCGCATTTGCTTGATGACAATATTGATGCGGTTAGACAAGCTGGTGCTGAGCTGGTTAATGGAACAATATCTGCTGAAACAATGCGAACTATTAGTGACGTCCCAATATCTAAAAACGACTATAGGGAAATGGTTAATGCCAGCTTTAAAGGAGGGCTAACTGGAAAAGCCAAGACTGTTGCCATTGGCATTAAAGCAATGAGAAACAAAGGTAAGAAAAAACTGGTTTGAGGAGTCTTAAAACACCAATTTTCTTCAAGGCGATGCCAACTGACACCGCTAGTGAAAATGTTTGTATGCTGAATAACCCTTGAATTGGATAATTAAGAATAAAGTTAAGAATCCCTGCGATAATTATTCTTTACATATATCAAGTCAGATAGCACTTTGATTTTTTGCTAAAGGCTGACAGAAAAGAACACGCGTTGACACATGTTTTTATTAAGGTTTAATGAAGGCGCTTTTTG
>CAWHSP010000042.1:0-66732 GCA_963831865.1 Candidatus Bathyarchaeota archaeon
TGGCTATTGATTGCTATGCGCAGGTTTTTCAGCTTGTCTGGCATATTTGGGTGAGCTTTTTCTTTCTTTATTACAATTCCTTTGATTAGGTTTGATTCTTGGATGCTGCCGCGAAGGTTCTTCAAAAATCTCAAGTTATCCTTCTCGAATTTGCCGTCTGAATGTGCCAGCTGGTATGCTTCCATTATCATTGAGCGCATGTTAGGCATCAAAAGTTTTCTTCTGCAATCAACTATGTCTAAAACATCGATGTTTAGGCTTCCGTAGGCTGTGGCTTGCTGGTCTATTACTTCCAGCGCTTTGTTTGTTGCCAAAGAGTAACCGTGAATAATGGTGTTAGCATGAATCTCCATAGCTAAGAGTTCATCTGCTTTCTTTAGTAGCGCCGACAAGAAAACGACAAACGTTGCTACTCCGTCGCCTGCTTCGTTTCGCTGCATTTTGGCAGACTCAGAAATAATAACGGCAGGTGGATACTGAATTGCAAGCTCGTCTAGGATTGCAATCGCGTCTTTGGTGATTTTAACAACTTGTTCAGGACCACTATTGTAAGCTACAAGCTTGTAGGCTCCTTGAGGACCGAGAGTGCTTCGGATTTTGTCGGCTGCAAAAATGGCTAAGCGCAGATTTTCCCGCCAAACATTTTTTCCGGTTGTGCGCTTGTAGTTTTTGGAGATAATGCTTTCCATCGTTATCATTCTTTCGTAATTAATGGCAGAATGTGAAAGCTACCCGCAAGTCTGCGCATACTTGCTTAGCCTATTGCTCTTAAAACTAAGTGATTGTAGCAACACAACAACAAATATGAAAACTTTGCACTAATGCAACGGGTTAAGCAGCTTTTGAACAAATAAATAGCCCTATTTCTGCAAATAAGTTTGGAAACAGTTTGATCGCCCGTTTTTTCTAATAAAGGCTGATTTTTCGATGTGTATGTTTCTCTTTTTGCAGTAGTCTTTGAAGTCGGCGATGCCGAGAAAATGAAGGTTTGGGGTGTCATACCATTCGTAAGGCAATGCTTTTGTTACTGGGACTCTTCCTTTGAAGAATATTTGGAATCTGGCTGAGGCTTGCACGAAATTTGGGAAGCCAACAATGACTTTCTTTCCTACTCTCAAAGCTTCTTTCAATGCGAAATCTGGTTTTTTCACTTGCTGAAATGTTTGGTTTAGTATAACATAATCAAATGAGTTGTCAGCGTACTCAGAAAGTCCTGTGTCTATGTCTTGCTGGAAAACGCTTAATCCTTTGGCTACACAGCGGTGGATGGCGCTTTCGCTTAGTTCTATTCCTTGTGCGCGAACATGTTTCTCGTTTATGAGGCGTGCTAAAAGCTCTCCGTCACCGCATCCAAGATCCAGGACTGATGCTTCATTGGTTATCCAGCCAAGAATGATTTTGTGCTCAGCTTTTATTGGTGTCTGCTTCATGTGGCACCGCCGTTATGTCCGTTTGACAACGCGTATAAGAAGTGACTTAACTAGCTCATTTTCCTTTTTCGTTTCCAAAAGGAACGCGTCATGCCCATAGGTTGAGTTTATTTCACAGTAGGTAGTGTCGACTCCTGCAAGTTTGCATGCTTTAACGATTTCTTGAGATTGATATGCGGGATATAGCCAGTCAGATTTGAACGCTATAACGAGCACCTTCGCTCTTAAGCCGTTGAATATATTGTTCAGGCAATGACCGTTGAGTATGTTGAAGTAGTCTATGGCCTTGGTGATGTAAAGGTAGCAGTTTGCGTCAAATCGCTTAACAAAGTTGTCGCCTCGATTATGCAGATAACCTTCGACTTCGAATTCTAGCGCTAAACTTGAGCTGTTTCACTTTGATGTTTCGTTCGTCTCCCAAATTTTTCAGCCATTGAAACATCACTCATGTAGGTTATGTGACCAATCATCCTTGCTACCGCTAAGCCTTTAGCTGGAATAGTTGAGCCATAGTAGTTGCCATTCTTCCAGTCAGGATCAGCCATGATTGCTTGTCGACCAACTTCGTTGAACGCAATTTGCTGAGGCGTATGCTTCATTGTCGTCGCTATTGGTATAGCAGAGCGGATTCTTTCGGGGTAAGCGACCATCCACTGGAGAACTTGCATTCCACCCATGGAACCGCCAATAACCGTCAGTAGTTTCTCTATGCCTAAATGATCAATTAGATTTGTTTGAGCATTCACCATGTCGCCAATCGTTATTAGTGGAAAATCGGTGCCGTAGGGTTTGCCTGTTTTTGGATTTGGTGAAGATGGACCTGTTGAGCCTTGGCATCCGCCAATTACGTTGGAGCAGATTACAAAGTACTTGTTTGTGTCTAAGCCTTTACCTGGACCAATTAAGCTATCCCACCAACCATTGGCTTCAGCAGCGTGAGCGTCTCCAGTAAGCGCGTGAAGCACTAGAACCGCATTTGATTTTTGAGAGTTTAGTTCGCCATATGTTTCGTAAGCAAGCGTTATTGGACCAAGTTTCTCGCCTGATTCAAGAAGAAGTTCATTCGGTGGATAAGCGAATGTAAAGTACATTGTCTTTGAATCTGATTGAGTTTGGTTAACTGTCGTTAATTTTGTTGCCTCCAACAAATTGTGAAATTTAGGGTTTGTCTGATTTTTTCAGGGCTTGCTCTATGTCTTCGATAATGTCATCGGGGTCTTCGATGCCTATTGATAAGTCTAATGTAGTCTTGGGTTACGCCTGTTGCCTTCTGTTCTTCAGGGGTTAGTTGTTGATGTGTTGTTGATGCTGGATGGATGACGAGGCTTTTTGCGTCGCCAATGTTAGCTAGATGCGAGAGGAGCTTTACTGATTCGATGAATTTTTTGCCTGATTCCAACCCTCCTTTGATTCCGAAGCCAACGATGCCGCCGTAGCCGTTTTTGAGGTATTTGGCGGCAATTTTGTGGTTGGGGTTGTCAGTTAAGCCAGGATAATTAACCCAGTTGACCCGAGTGTTTGCTTTTGAGGTAGGTGGCAACTTTCAGTGCGTTCTCGGAGTGTTTGCGTTGTCGTAGAGGGAGGGTTTCCAAGCCTTGGAGGAATAGGAAAGAATTGAACGGGCTGAGAGAGGGTCCTAAATCGCGCAAGAGTTGTACTCGCACTTTAAAAATAAATGCGACATTGCCTAAGCCTGGGAAGTTTCCGAATGTGTCCCAGTATTTGATTCCATGGTAGCTTGGGTCAGGTTCCGTGAATTCGGGAAATTTGCCATTGCTCCAGTTGAATTTGCCACTGTCAACGATGACGCCACCGATGCTGGTGCCATGTCCACCTATGTATTTTGTGGCAGAATCAACGATTAAGTCAGTACCAAAATCTATGGGTCTCACTAAGCCAACTCCAACGGTGTTGTCAACGACCAGAGGGACTTTTGCTTCATGGGCTATTTTTGCGATGGCTTCAAAGTCAGGTACATCAAGTTTGGGATTGCCAATTGTCTCGGCGTAGATTACCCGAGTTTTAGCAGTTATTGCTTTCTTAAATTCTGTTGGTTTTTGAGAGTCTACGAATTTTGCGATTCTGCCCAGTTTAGGGAATGTATAGTGGAGTAGCTCGTAGGTTCCTCCGTAGAGGTTGTTTGCAGCAACGATTTCGTCTCCAACCTGAGTTATACCTAATAGCGCTAGAGATATGGCTGCTTGTCCTGATGAGACGGCAAGTGCGCCAGTTCCGCCTTCTATTGCAGCTACTCTTTTCTCGAAAACATCGGTTGTGGGATTCATTATTCGAGTGTAAATATTTCCTAGTTCTTTTAGGGCAAACAGGTTTGCTGCATGCTCTGTATTTTTGAATACATATGATGATGTTTGGTATATGGGGACTGCTCTTGCGTTTGTTGCTGGGTCAGCTGTTTCTTGTCCAGCATGGACGGCGAGAGTGTCAAGTTTTTTTGGTGCTATTTGTTTTCACCTTTTAGGTGCAATACTGCATAACGGCGTTATATTGGTTTTTGACAAAAATATTCCAAAAAGAATATTACCCAACAAAACAATTACTGAAATATGTTCCCAACCTTAGAAGACATAGCCAAACGCAGACGCCAACTAGGACTAAAACAGTCCGAACTAGCCAAAATGACAGGCGTAAGCCAATCCCTAATCGCCAAGTTAGAAGCAGGAGCCATCGACTCATCCTACACCAAAGTAAAAACAATATTTGACGTCCTTGATCGATTGGAATTCAAGACAAAAACTCAAGCCGACAAGGTTCTTCACAAAAATGTTGTAGCGGTCCAAAAGGACGAACCCATATCGAAAGTGGTAAAAATAATGAAGGAATACGGTTACTCACAGATACCAGTCTTCGAAGGCAAACACCCCGTTGGTAGCATATCCGAAAAAGCCATACTGCGCCAAATCTTGGCAGGCAAAGACCTTGACGAGATATCTAAGTTGCCGACGGAAGAAATCATGGAAGAAGCTTTTCCGCAGATAAATGAAGATGCACCATTAGCGTTGATTTCAAGCCTCTTACAGACTTACTCGGCGGTTTTGGTTTCCCAAAAAGGCGAAGTAATAGGCATTATCACGAAGGCTGATTTGCTAAGAATGATCTAGTCCTATTCTACCTCAAGGTTCTGATATAACATTTAATTTATTAGATATAATGATGTTATAGTTACGAATCAATATGAGTGCTCGATGCGAGTCTGTAGGAAAATTCGTCGTTCCTATTTTCAGATCCCTAGTTGCAAAAGAACTCATAAACACTTACCATTTAACACAGGTTGAAGCGGCAAAGAGGCTCAAAACTACCCAAGCGGCAGTAAGCCAATATATAAACTCAAAACGCGCTATCAAAGGTGTCATTCAATTCAACGATATATTGCCGAGAATCCAAACAGAGGCGAAAAAAACCGCTAAACAACTTGCAAATCAAGAAACAACCTGGGATGAAGTTACACTTGATTTCTGCAAGCTCTGCTCCACATTTTATTTAACGGAAGAAGATGAAACAGGCGATAACTACACAATTTAAAAACCTTAACTTTTAGTTGAATTTGACGAGTAAGGTAAACTTACAGCTGAACCTTATGGTAAGCAGTTGGTTGTGGTATTTTTCGGAGTAGACGACCCTGTTATGAAACTATGACTTATGTTGAAAAACAGTTACACACAAGCCTGTAGAGTGTATCACTTTCAGAGTATACAGGTAAGAAAGAAAGTTTTACGATAGCAAACCAAAAACACCAAAAAATATGGCAATAATGCAATTGCCATATTGCTCGTCCAAAGGATATAGAACCATGCGTACTGGATCCCGAAGAATAAAACTAATCGATGCAAAATCGCATCGGGTGCCGAACTTTTCTCTGATGCCTAGTCATCAATTATTTCAATCATAGGCTGTCCGCAGCACTCAGGAGCCTTCTCCACGTTACGTCTAACGTTACCGGTGCGAGAAACCTCAAACTCACTTCGTACCTTATGACCGCACACTTTGCACATAAACGTTGGCATCTAAAACCCAAATCCATGTTAAAGAAAGCTATACTATAAAGCAATATTCCTAATTTACAAACAGGAATACAATGACAAAACCGCTGTAATGTGCCCAATTTTTTAACTACTTAAACACATATACTTATAAGTATGTATACGCATATTATGTTATGTGAATAAGTGAATCAACCACAAATTAAGAAAACAAGCAAGAAGAAAATTTACATTTCGCTTACTCACAAAATATGTGACGCACAAAACATGCACGAAATCAAGTGATTAAAAATGGGTCGAATCAATGTTGACATCTCAGACGAAATAGAAAAGCAGCTAAGACTAAAAACCGTTGAAAAATTCGGGGGCAAAAAAGGCGACTTATCCCGAGCAGTTCAAGAAGCAGTAGAAACATGGATCAATCAAAAAGAATAAAATATTACGTCGCCGCCTCTTCAAGCCAATTAACTTTGTTATAAGTATGCCTCGGAAATAGGCGCAGGGAAGCCAGTTAGCCTTAAACCCAGTAAGGGTGTCATTAGGGGCAATCTAGCTGAAAGTCCCCTTTTAAGAATGTTCATGCCAAAACTCTTGCAGTTCCCGAGATGGCATTTGACAAGAAAAGTTTAATCGTTTCCTGAACACACAATTATTTGATTAGTTAGGTGGAAAATTATGGTTGATAGAAAATTAGAACTTGTTTTTATCGATAAGGAAGGGAAGATACTACCCCTTAGATGAAGTTGATCGGGAAGAATTAGCGCAAGGTTTAGAGAAAATTTCCAAAGAAGTCGCCAAACGACTTCAATTGTTAAAAGAGCAAAGGTAGAAACAACGTTCCAAAGCAGTATTTTGAAGTTTAAATATAGCTTTACTTAAATGATAATGGAGACTGTTTATGGGTAGTTTTTCAGTGTCTTTATCTGCGAATGGGAAGATTTTCTTAAACGTTTAGCTGACGACCGCGAAATTGACGTTGGTAAGGTTATTAGTGGATTGTGTGAATGGGCTTTTTCTGTCTCTGACAGCAAGAGGCAGTTTGAAGTTTGGTTAGATAAGGCTTATCCGCCAAAAGGTGAAGCCGAAGATAAAGCAAAGGCTGAAGGTGAAGAAGCTAGCGAGGCCGAAGAAGAAAGCGAGGACGAAGCTGAAGAGGAAGCCCATGAGGACAGAGATTACAATGAAGATATAGAACCAAAGTCCTTTCGATAGCAGTTTAAAATAGCACATTATTTTCATTAATTTGAAAGATTGAAAAGGTGAGTGAAAGACATGACTGAAAAAGAAAATATGCCTAATAAAACAGGAAGCCCACAGCCAAAATCGCGTGAAACAAAAGAAGTAAAACGATATTCGGGTGAAGAAGAACGAAAAAATAGGTGCGAAGCAAAATGAAACGGAAACAGGATCTACACACTCTCGCGGAAAAAAACAAAGACGACAATTCAAACTTGCCCCAAACAGAGGATAAAACTGCTTTTGCTCTAAATCCGCCGATAAGGTTTTGAATTACCCTTTCGCTGGGAAGTTCTACTTTTTATTATTAAGCAAATGAATATTTTTGCATTTTCAATCGGATGATCGGTAAAACTGTTTATAGACCTCTTTTATTTATTATTTATTTTAGTCCCATTAGTCAATTACCAGGCGGTTTCTCTGAATAATCAAGATAGCCAAAATAATCAGTCATTCTGGAGCGTCCCCACTTCTGAACTTCTTCAGCAACTTCAAACGACATCCAAAGGGCTTGACTGACGATGAAGCTGGCAAAAGACTCACACAATATGGCTCCAATCTTCTGAAGCCCAAGAAAAGATCAGACGCACTCACGCTTCTGCTATCTCAATTCAAGAGTCCACTTATCCTTATCCTCATCTTTGCAGGAGCACTGTCATTCTTCCTAGGCGACTCTGTCAATGCGGTTATTATCCTAACGATCATTCTGATAAGCAGCCTACTTGGCTTTTGGCAGGAAAGAGGAGCAGCCAATGCCGTCAAAAAGCTGCTAGCCATAGTTCAGACCAAAGCGACCGTACTTCGCGACGGAAATCAAAAGGAAATTCCAGTTGAAAAGATTGTACCGGGGGATGTCATCATCCTCAATGCTGGAGACCTGATACCTGGAGATTCCATAGTTCTAGAATCAAAAGATCTCTTCGTAAACGAAGCATCTTTGACGGGAGAAACCTATCCCGCAGAGAAAACTGCTGGGATTCTTCCACCAGGAACACCGCTTAGTCAGCGGACAAACAGTCTTTTCATGGGAACTAATGTGGTCAGCGGCAGCTGCACAGGCAGTGGTTGTAGACAACAGGCTCAAAAACGGAATTTGGCAAAGTCTCAGAGACGGCTAAAACTCAGACCACCTGAAACAGAGTTTGAACATGGAGTCCGACATTTCGGGTATCTCCTCATGGAAGTGACCCTGGTGCTGGTTGTCGTCACCTTCGCCATAAACGTGTATTTTGCGCGTCCAGTATTGGAATCACTTCTTTTCTCTTTAGCTCTCGCCGTTGGACTGACCCCGCAACTACTGCCCGCTATCATCAGCATTAACCTCGCTCACGGAGCCAAAATATGGCAACCCAAAAAGTGATTGTCAAACGACTCGCATCAATCGAGAACTTCGGCAGTATGAACGTTCTCTGCTCCGACAAGACTGGCACTCTCACTGAAGGCGTGATAAAGATACAGTCCGTCATTGATTCATAACGGCAACCAAAGCGAGAAAGCCCTACTCTACGCTTTCCTCAACGCTTTTTACCAGACAGGATTCACAAACCCAATCGATGAAGCAATTCGAGCAAACAAAATTGATCTGTCGGGTTACCAGAAACTGGATGAGGTCCCATACGATTTTATCCGTAAACGCCTCAGCATCCTTGTATCCAAGGACAATAAGAATCTGATGGTGACCAAAGGCGCATTACAGAACGTTCTTGACGTCTGCTCACAGTTGAGACTTCCGAAGGAGACATCGTGCAAATCGCGGAGTGCAAAAGACAGATCCATCAACGCTTCGAGGACCTGAGCAGCCAAGGGTTTTCGAGTTCTAGGAATCGCTTACAGAAAGGTCGGATCTGAAAAACTCATCACGAAAGAATAGTGAAGTCGGACATGACTTTCTTAGGATTCCTTGTTCTCTTATGATCCCGCCAAGCCCAAAATCACAGAGACGATTAGCGAATTGAAGCATCTTGGGAATTTCGCTAAAAATTGTAACCGGAGACAACCGACTAGTTGCGAGCTAGCGTTAGTCAGCAGGTCGGGTTTCCAACTCCAAAAATCCTCACGGGTGCAGAACTTCGTGTAATGAGTGATGAAGCATTACTCGGGCAAGTCAATAGAAGTTGACGTCTTTGCAGAGGTCGAACCGAATCAGAAGGAACGCATCATTCTGGCTCTTACGAAAGCAGGGAACATGGTAGGCTACATGGGAGACGGAATCAACGACGCCTCCGCTCTTCATGCAGCTGATGTCGGTCATCTCAGTTGACAGCGCAGTCGATGTTGCCAAAGAAGCAGCTGACATCGTTCTGCTTGAAAAGGATCTTGGCAGTGCTCGCAAAGGGAGTGAAAGAAGGAAGAAAAACTTTCGCCAACACCCTCAAGTACGTGTTCATGGCAACAAGCGCCAATTTCGGAAACATGTTCAGCATGGCAGGAGCATCACTCTTTCTGCCATTTCTTCCAATGCTTCCCAGGCAGATGTTGCTAACGAATCTCATGACTGATTTCCCAGAGACAACCATCAGCACAGACAATGTAGATAGCGAAATGGTTGAACATCCTCGACGCTGGAACGTTGGCTTCATCCGCAATTTTATGATAGTTTTCGGCATCCTAAGTTCGGTGTTTGATTATCTCACCTTTGGAGTGCTTCTTCTTGTTTTTAAAAGCCCGATGACCCTTTTTAGAACAGGTTGGTTTGTAGAATCGATTATTTCAGCAAGTCTAATTGTACTCGTTATTCGAAGCCGAGGACCTTTCTTCAAAAGTTCCCCAGGGAAGTACCTGTTAATAACCACCTTGCTGATTGTTGGCGTCACACTTGTTTTGCCTTTCACTCTGCTTGGACGGCTTTTCGGGTTTGAGTCAATCCCTCTTTCAGTCGTTATTGTAATGGTCACAATCGTAGTGCTCTACTGATTTTCAGGTGAAGTTGTAAAAAGAATCTTTTACAAACGCGTAAAATTCTAAACCGATGCTTTGAGAAAGACCACGAAAACATGCTTTGTCTAAGTAAATCCTACATGGTGATTCTAACAAACTAGGCATGACTTGCTGTAGATTCAATGAAATATTTATAATTCGTTTTTCACTGTGGTCTCACAGTCACATAGCTATTTATCACTCGGCTGGTCATAATTGTACAGTTGATAAATACTCTATATGTTGGTTGATTGTTATGTCTGTTCCTGATGATATAGCGAAAATTCTTGGTCCAAACGAGAAGGTTGAGTTATATATTAAGCAGAAAATCTACCATCCCCAAATTAATATTGACTCTGTAGTCTTTACGAACGAACGCATGATTCTGCGGCATCCTCACGCGCTTGGCTTGAAGAAGGACTATACCGATTATAATTACCGGGATATATCTAACGTTGTGTTGGAAAAAGGAGTACTTCGGTCAACAATCAGATGTACGCTCAGGCTCGGCGGAGAGCCACTTGCATTGGGCGATTTGCCTAACTCAGAAGCAGAAAAAGCTTATGGAATCGTCAGAGAGAACATTGGCAAATTCCAAGCACCCTTTTCAACCGGATATGCAAGCACCTCTAATGCTTCTAATTCTCCTCCCGCGCCCAAATGATCGCTCCGGCGTCTCTGAAGGGAATCTTTTCAACCGGGCTTGTCCAAAATGCGCGGGATTATTTGGTAATGAGTGCGTAGTCTGGCTTCAGTTTTCGCTGGCAAGTTGTTTGCGCTCTTCCATCTGTTTGTGTACATAATTTATGGTCGGGGATTGAGACCAGATCCTTCTTTGAAAGAAGAGGTAATGATTAGATGCCTCTTTTAAGGAAATTATCAATGATTTGCTCAATGAGATAAGAGCCATTCTCAGAGAATATGTGAATTAAACAAAGCCTGATCTTAAGAAAACATCTCCAAAGAATTCTAATCACTGGAATAATTGTCAGTGTTTTGTTGGTATTGGTAATTGCATTTATCTGATTCGCTTCTCTTTTCATTCTCATTGGATCGGTGAAGTATCTTACACTTTTATGCCGCCGTGGAAATCTTGGTACATCGTGGGTCTCATTTCAGGTGTTATCGGTGCGCAGCTCTTTTTGGTGCTTCTTCATTATCATAAGAAAACAATTGAGATCTCCAAAAACGTCTGGAACTCAGAAAATTAATGAGTCCTCATTTTTCTTTTCGCCGTTTATTAGTTGAAAGTCAGGTTGGGTTCGAGTAAACACTATTTTTACAATTTAAACGAAGAAAACATATGTATTAAACCATTCCTTATTTGAATAATACTATACCAAACAGGCTTAATGGTGAATTTGATAGAACTGGCATATACTCAATTTTGAGACTTGTTCCGGTGGGCATAATTATTCTTGAAAGTCCTTCTGGAAGAATCACCTACGCTAATGAACGTGCCGTTGAGCTTTATGGTGCCAACCCAATAGGAATAGAAGTCCACAACCATTCAACGAAGTTGATGAAGCTGCTAAAACTAAATGGCGAGATCTATCCTCCTGAAGAGCTTCCAGCCAGTCGCGCTATGAATGGAGAAAAAAAATTCAATGATGAAGCAATAATTCAGAGATTTGATGGTTCAAAAATACTAATCTCATTAACGTCGGCTCCGTTAACTGATGCGAAAAGCGAAATCATAGGCTCTGTTGCCATTTTCGAAGACATTACAGAAAAGAGAGAACTTGAAAATAAACTCGACATGCATTTAGTACATTTGGAAAAGCTTGTTTTGCAACAAGTTGAACAGCTTAAGAACGCTGAAAGACTGTCTGCAATTGGGCAAACGGCAGGCATGATTGGGCATGATATAAGAACCCCTCTACGGGCCATATTTGGCGAAAATACATGTTGAAAAGTGATGTGGGCTCTCTGCCTGAGGGCGAAGTCAAAGAGAGCTTTAAGGAAGGCCTAAGTAACATCGAAGAATCCTTATCCTACATAAATAAGATTGTGCTTGATTTGCAAGATTTTGCTAAGCCTCCGAAACCGATCTTAGAAGAGATCGCAGTAGAAAAAATCGTTCAAGAGGTATTATCAACAACAGATATTCCAAAAACCGTACTTGTTACTGTGTTACTCGGAGATGGTTCGCTGGCGCTTAAGATTGACCGAACATATATGAAGAGAATACTTGCAAATTTGATGGTTAGTTTGACTGCAGAGACAACTAAATGGGGATGTTTGATTGGATGAATTTAATCCAGACGTATTATAGCTCTCTATGCATTTTTGGTTAACACTGCAATAAGTCCAAGTAATCCTCCTAAGACAACTAGCAGTCCGCCAAGTCCGCCACCAATGATTCCAACGATTATGAGTACGATTGCCCAGACGAGAGTGCTTGCGCTTTTGGCACCGATGATTGCAATAACGCCGCAAATTATAGTAACAATCCCAGCATATGCGAAGGCATACAAACTAAAATGGAAAATTGCCAGTCCACTGAAACCAATCAGATCCAATAATCCAAAGATTACCAGCAGTATTCCTCCTATAAGCGCTAAGTAGTATGCTATTCGAGAAATTTCTGACATATTCAAATTCACCTCCCTAATCAACTAAGTAAGATACAAATTGTTTGATAGCAGCGCATCTCTAATCTGAAAACAAATCAGTTTCAGCTGATTTTGTTAGGACCGAATTTGTTTTACAATCAGAACTTAGATAATGTTGCAAATACCAAACAATTCTGATATTATAATTTTAACGGTCCAACATAAAAACTTAACCCTAGAGTTTGAGTAGAGTTAAGCTAGCAATTAAATCTTGCAATGTTTTAGTGATCTAACTAACGGTTGATTGGTGTAAAGAAGTCCGAAAAAGATTAACTTTAATTGAGACAATCTGAGAGAGAATATGTGCTCGCAAAAGAGCAAATTGGCAGAGAAAGTAGGTGAGGATTATTGAATGTTCTTTCGGTAGTTCTGGTCGGTTTAGGTCTTTGGCTCATCGTAGACGGCGTTTTGAGTATAGTTAAGTATCCCAAGCAAACTTTTCCTGAACAACTAATTAGGATGATAAGAGCAATAGTTGGAGTTTTAATAGTTGTCATTGGTATTGTTGGAACTTAGGCGATTGGAAAAATATAAAGCCAAAATTTATTAGGCCATTGAAGATTCGGGTCTAAATATGATGGAAAACGAAGATTCTATCTCTAATTACCTTTATATTCTAAAAAATTATTTGTATTATAGTTGCCCAATGAGAAGATAACGGGTTGTTCTCATGAATCTTTCTACCCACATAATGGTTGGCATACTAGTTGGAGCCTTATTGTTTGGCAGACCAGAGATAGCTTTAATGGTTGGTGTGGGTTCGGCAATTAATGATCTAGATAGGGAATATGGTTTTTTTAGCAAGGAGTCTTTTCGTCGCCGACAAATACATCGTGCCTTATTCCATAATTTTTTATTTATTGGCGCAGTTTATTTGATAAACCCTTTTTTTGGCATTGGCGCGTTTCTTCACTCGTTCCTGGATTCATTCACTACAACAAGGGATAGAGGCGTTGAATGGCTATATCCTTTTTCAAGAATTGTTACCAAGGCGGTTTATGATTCTGATGGAAACAAATTGGCGCTTGATCCGAAACATAAGATCTACTTTCTTTCGAATGATCTGCCAGGACTGACACGAAGAACTACAAAAGATATTAAACCTGGCGAAATACCTATGCCAAATAGAAGAACTTACGGTCCAGCCCTCTCAGGGAAGTTTCTTGACAAATGTATCTTCTTATGGATCCATAGCTATTGTTCTGCTTATGCTTCTCTTTTCTGTTCTCGGTTTGCGACGGTTTATTGATTTCAGCACACGTATTGACACCCTTTCATTGTACTTCCGTTGCTAATTGGTTCGATAGGAGTTTTCTTGAATTTTCTTGTTGGTGAACTTGACAGAAAGAAATTGGTTAAGACCAAGTCAGATAGACCATACAAGTTTTCGTTTGCCCTTTCGATTGGAATTATGATTTTTGCGATAGTTCTTGGGGGGATTTTGAATCCGGCAGCTGTATTCACTACGCTAAGCATAATGCCATTCATTGCTGCTGGGGTTGTAGTTTTTGTTCTTGTAGCGTTTGGTGTGCTGATCTTTTCGACGCGAGGTTTTTCAGTAGATAGCAAGAAAGAGCCGCTAATTGTATAACTAACATCTGTTTTCCAAAAGCATTTAATGTTGTAGGTGGTAGCCATATAGACATGATCATAAAAGGACATTCCTCAATATGATTATCCATCGAGAAAGTAAATGATTTGAGTTCGGATGAGTCAGAAAAGAGTTGAGCGAATTCAGAAACTTCTGGTGACTGAGTCCACAAAAATTGCAAACGTATTAGAAAGCAGAAACGCTAATTCTGACAGATATTTGAAGGAAACGTTTGCCAATCATTAGTTGCGAATGTGGAGCCGAAATACTCGTAGTGCCAGATTTAAGAGCTATGAATCGGGCCATCAAAACTCATATGGCCGAACACAGAAGGAACCAAAAGAACACTAAGAAGAAGTTAACCATGTCTGGCAAAATCAATCAACTGCTAAGGCAACTTTCACTAATGAAAATTAGTAAACGAAGCGACACTTAGTTTCTGATGGAGGCAAGGATCAGGATTAATATGATTACTAAGGTACCATTTTTAATTAGGTCTTAGAGTTTTGTTACAAGAAAGCGGAATATGCCTTATTGTGAGGGTATCATTTCACCATGTAGAAGTCTTAGCTGAGAGATGCGATTCTTCACGATTTTGACTAGTTCATTCCTCAAGTCCTCAATGGAAAGCTGTTCGTTTATGTGGTTAATCCTTTCAGCTAACACATCGTCTCCAACAGTGGTTTTTATCCAGTTTTGAAAATCTTTTCTTTGAAAATGAAACGTGATTGAATTAGCGTTTATTGTTTCAAGTTTTTGAGTGAATGTTTCTAAACTGTTAGCAGTCTCGCCAGTGTTGTGGTCCAGATCAATGAAAAAATGGAACCCTTTATCATGTGGCATAGTGCTTAAGATCTTAATGATTTTTGAATCTGAAATATTCTGTTCTTTAGAAGTTGCATACTTCAACATAAAATAACCAAGATAACATCTAATTGGTCTGGTATAATTGTTATGTATGTATTGGTGTCCTTTAAACCGTTTTATTCTTTTAAGTTCGGCTTCTAATTGAGGTATAATGGTCTGCTTATTTGGTGCTTGTCATCGCAGTCAATTAGAGATCTCTCCATCCATTCAAGGGCAAAGTAAATTTGAGTGGGTACACTCAAAAATATCCATTACTGAAAATGAAGTCTGAAAGTATGAAAAATGAAGACGGCGTTTATAAAGTATTGTTTGTATGTACCGGTAATGCATATCGTAGTCCGATTTGCGAAGCACTTCTCAAAAAACTTAGACCAGATTTGGAAGTGGATTCTGCAGGGACAAGAATTGCAAAAAGAATCACAAGAGAAGCAAGAGAGTATTTAATGTCAGAAGATGCTCTGCAGTATCTTAAGAAGTCACCTGAAAACATTGACAGCAAACAATTGGCGCAGTACAATATTATTATAGCTATGGAAAAAAGACACAAAGACTCAGTCTTAAAGAAATGTCCTGATTGCAAAAACAAAATAGTTGTTTGGAATATTCCAGACAAGATTTTCTTTTTGCGTGCACGGACTGAGAAGATTAACAATCAAATGAAAAAGAATGTTACTGAATACGTAGAATCATTAACGTAAGACTCAACCGGCTTCCTTTGTTTTGTTTAGTAAGGGAAACAGGCGAATAATTTTTTGGAAACATATTTGTTCCGAAAGATATTTGAGACTTTTCTAATGTTTTCTTCTAGTAGAATAATGGATGATATTTGCTTTCAGAGTCAGGGTCTCTGAGAATTTGTTAATGGGAGATGTAGATCATTTGGCAAAACATGTTTCTAGACATTATGGATTCGTTAAGATTGAGAGTTATGCGGTTAATGAGGCTTAGAGAGCGAGAAATTAACATTGATGTGTTTTCTAATCCTGAGAAGTATTTGGTACGGTTGTCCATTGAAAAAATCGTTGCCGACACCAAAGTCTCTTCAGAAGCCATAGAGCTCTACAAGCAGAAGATCAGAAACGGAGAGAAAATTTCACCCATAATTGTGGTCAAGCATCCAAAATTTGAAGTGTACGCAGTCTTGGACGGTCACCACAGATATTATGCTTATTTAGAATTGGGAAAGAAAGAAGTTAATTGTGCACTAGCCGGTGATTTCTCAAGTGTATTCTTCTACATGGCCAAAAACGGGTTCTTTCAGCCAAACCCAGAAACGAAAGGAGAAATGCGAAAACCAGTTCTCCAGCTACATGAAAATATACAAGATTTCCTAAATAATTTTCTGAAAGACCCAGATAAATTGAGAAAGCCTAAGAGAGACAAACTGTCTGATTAGCAGCAAGAGATATGAAATCCCAAAGTCAGGCTTCCGCTTTTTCCCAATCGGATTCAAAACCTGTTTTGAGTACGCCAATAAGGTTGCTGTTATTTGTCCAAAGAGAAGGGCTTTCACCTAATCCGCTTTCTTTGTCAGCGGTAATCAAAGCTTCCTTATCATCGGACATTATGAAGTGATTTAAGGCTTCAGGATGAAATTTAACATGAACCGAAGCCACATCGATGAGTTTTTTCACTTTTTCTCTTAACAAACTATCAGGGTTTTGTCCTTCAAAAATTAGTCGAATCTGAGCTCCTTTCTTTATTGCCTGTTTGAATTCATCTAAGAACTGAGATAAAACGGGAATGATTCTTCCTTTGTCTGCAATCAACGCGACTTCTGTTTTGGAGTTTCTAATTAGTTCTGAAGTTTTTGCCAAGATTGCTTTTTTCTCTGCTATCAGTATGTAAATGCTTTCTTCCCCAGGAAGCGGTTGTTTCCAATCTTTTAGGGACAGTCTCTTGACACTACTCCTCATACCTGTCAACCGGTCATCAGATTTGTTCTTTTCTTCCGACACCAAGAGGCTTAAGGCATCTGAAATGGGAGTAGCCCGGATCTCAGTTGGTTTTCCCAGTAATCGTTCAATCAACCCCATTTTTTCAAGTGATGGCAGGATTCTGTAGACATCTTCCCTGCGTACTTTTGAAAACTTTGCTACCTGCGCCACTGTAGTTTTTTCCAGCTTTAGTATTGCTAAGTATACCCTTGCTTGATTAAGACTTAAGCCCAAACCTAGCAATAAATCCGTACTTTCATCGCTGGACATTTTCAGTCAATAATATTTTTTCCAATTATATTTAAGCTTTTAGCCCGTTTTGGCAAAACAAGTAATTATTTTCACTTTTGTCTATTTGCTATTTCTGTTTTTTAAGGTTTCACTTGTGCCAAAAAGACAGGAAAATTGCTGTGGAAAGGGTTGAGTAGGGTTTATTCGAAATATTGGTAAAAAAATATTGAGGCGCTTTAGCGTATTGTTTTTGTGATTGGCAATTGATTGTTTCCTGCTTGGCTTGATGACGTTTATTCTATGCGAATACGAAGCCTATTATTACTCCTATTATAAATCCGATGCTTAGTGGTAGTATCCCTATGATAAGTGCACCATATTGGTAAACAATGGAACCGTATTGTGCCACATAAGTCTTCAGCACGTTAAGGCTCAAACCCCAGAAGCCGAAGTAGGCAACGACGAAGAGTATAATTGCAGCTATAATAGCTATCTTTAGGAATAAATGGATTAAGTAGCCAACGATCAGTCCGATAACAAACATTATTATAATAACGACAATCGGTGGCAAACCACCTATGTTTCCGGAAGTAATAAAATTAAATACTTGACCTAACGCGTCCAAAGCTCCACAACTCCACAGGTATTTAATATAATTGCAAATGACTATTAAACTTGTGTTGCTGTATCTCTACAGCAACAAAGCGGTATATTGTTTTTGAAAATTCAAATTCTGACTCAAAAACCAAAAAATGTGGTAATAAAACAAAAAAGAAAAGTGCTTGTTTTATTTATATGACCTCGCATATTATGTTCATTCGATCTTGGAGGATGGAAAAGGGTTTCCCACTATTCTTTGGAAGAAAAAAACATTCACCATTATGCGGAGAACTTTTGGCTAGGGATGAGAATTTATCGCAGCCTTATTTCAAACTTGTTGGACGTTAAGGTTCCTCTTTTTTGTGGACATAAAGTGACCTATAATTGCAATCTTCGATGTAAAATGTGTCCTTTCTGGAAAAGAATCACTCCTGATTCAAGTATTGATCAGGAAAAAGCAATTCTGAAACAGGTTTATGATTCTGGTGCTTGTAGCATCGCATTTGAAGGCGGGGAACCACTCCTCAGGAATGATCTGGTCGAAATTCTTGCTTTTTCTCGCTCTCTGCCTTTGCATACTAGCATTATAACTAACGGTACTTTACTCGAATCCAGAATAGGCGAAATTGCTCCGTATATTAACGGTGTCGTCTATGTTTCGTTGGATGGTTTAGAGAAAACTCATGATGCAATCAGGGGAGTCGGCGGAAGTTTTAGAAAAGCGGTGAGCGGCATATGTGCGGCGAAAGAAAAAGTTGCCGTAACCATAAACACAACAATAATGGCTGAAAATATTGACGAAATAGAAAACTTGATAAAGCTATCAAAAGAGTTAGGTACAAAGATATCTTTAGCTGTAGCTCACGAATATTGTAATATTAACGCGTCTTCACCAGCCACTAGCAAAGCATTAAAAATAGCCCATAGGCTGATTGAAATGAAGCGAGAAGGTTACCCTATTGTTAATTCAATCGGCTACTTGAAAGTGATGGCTAAAGAGAAAAAATGGCAATGTAAACCATGGGCGACGGTAAACATCGATCCCAACGGTAATTTAGTTTTGCCTTGCTATGTTCACAATGATTATGTGAGCAACGTTTCCGTTTTTGAAAAAAGTATTAAAAATTCTGTTTCTGACTTTGATTGGAAAAAAATAGAAAACTGCAGAAAATGCAGCCTTCACTGTTATGTTGAGCCATCTTTAGTGCTTTCACGAGATTTTAAATCTTATATGCATTGGGCATTTCGAGTCAGTCTTTAATTTTTATGAGAAATTAGAGCCCAACCGTGATAATTAGAAGGACCATCGGTCAGTTACGTTGGAAGCGAGTAAGTTAACATTTAATTCTGATGCAGCGTAATGTTTATATCAGTTGGATTCGCTTCTGATAGAATTCAGCTATAATTGCTAACCCCGCAGTTTTCACATGGCGGCGGCTCAACCCCTACCGAAACGGCGATTGCCTTGCAGGAATGACGGAGTTGGCCTCCAATTGCGGGGACACGAATGTAGACCTGATTAATTGCTCAATTAGGTCTGAATTGGGCTTTGACGTATTGAGTGGAATGTTTTTCCCTCCAAATCCAGTTAGGCACAAATCATGCGAAATAGTGCAGAACGTACCACACAAAAAACAAGATAGAAAGATCCGCAGAAATTAACTTGGAGTGCATAACTCCGGTTGATCCTGCCGGACCCCACTGCTATCGGGATAGGACTAAGACATGCTAGTCGTGCGCTTCCTAGCCAATTTGGGAGCGCGGCACACAGCTCAGTAACACGTGGCTAACCTGCCCTTGGGACGAGAACACCCCCGGGAAACTGGGGCTAATTCTCGATAGGTGAAGATCTCTGGAATGAGTTTTCGCTTAAAAGACGTTGGGGTTATGCTCTCCAGTGTCGCCCAAGGATGGGGCCGCGACCGATCAGGTTGTTGGTGAGGTAATGGCTCACCAAGCCTTTTACCGGTGCGGGCCGTGGGAGCGGGAGCCCGGAGATGGGCACTGAGACAAGGGCCCAGGCCCTACGGGGCGCAGCAGTCGCGAAAACTTTGCAATAAGCGAAAGCTTGACAGGGCTATCCCGAGTGCCATCCGCTGAGGAAGGCTTTTACCCAGTCTAGAACGCTGGGGGAATAAGGAGAGGGCAAGTCTGGTGTCAGCCGCCGCGGTAATACCAGCTCTCCGAGTGGTGTGGATGTTTATTGGGCCTAAAGCATCCGTAGCTGGCTAGGCTAGTCCCCTGTTAAATCCACCGAATTAATCGTTGGATTGCGGGGGATACTGCTTGGCTAGGGGACGAGAGAGGCAGACGGTATTTCCGGGGTAGGGGTGAAATCCTATAATCCCGGGAAGACCACCAGTGGCGAAGGCTGTCTGCTAGAACGCGCCCGACGGTGAGGGATGAAAGCTGGGGGAGCGAACCGGATTAGATACCCGGGTAGTCCCAGCTGTAAACGATGCAGACTAGGTGTTTGAACGGCCACGTGCCGTTCTAGTGCCGCAGGGAAGCTGTTAAGTCTGCCGCCTGGGGAGTACGATCGCAAGATTGAAACTTAAAGGAATTGGCGGGGGAGCACCACAAGGGGTGAAGCTTGCGGTTTAATTGGAGTCAACGCCGGAAATCTCACCGGGAGCGACAGCAGAGTGAAGGCCAGATTAAAGGTCTTGCCAGACAAGCTGAGAGGAGGTGCATGGCCGTCGCCAGTTCGTGCCGTGAGGTGTCCTGTTAAGTCAGGCAACGATCGAGACCCGCGTCCACTGTTGCAACTAGCTTTGTGCTGGGCACACTGTGGAGACCGCCACTGATAAAGTGGAGGAAGGAGCGGGCCACGGCAGGTCAGTATGCCCCGAATCTCCCGGGCCACACGCGAGCTGCAATGGCAGGTACAATGAGTTCCGACCTCGAAAGGGGAAGGCAATCTCGAAAGCCTGCCGTAGTTGGGATCGAGGGTTGTAACCCATCCTCGTGAACATGGAATCCCTAGTAATCGCGTGTCATTAGCGCGCGGTGAATACGTCCCTGCTCCTTGCACACACCGCCCGTCGTTCCATCCGAGCGACTCTTGGGTGAGGCGCCGTCTTTCATGGCGGTGTCGAATCTAAGTTTCGTAAGGAGGGAAAAGTCGTAACAAGGTGGCCGTAGGGGAACCTGCGGCCGGATCACCTCCTAAGTAAAAAGCATTAAGAGTGCTTGATTGGAGGAGCAAGGAGAACATTAAGAACCTACAGGATACGTCAAAGTCCAATAATATAGCAACTATAGCTAGAAAAGGGTTAATCTTTTCTTTTCAAAATAAGAAAGCTCTTTATCCACTTTTAAAAACAAGGTTAATCTGTTAGTGTTTTAGTATAGTCCCAGATTTTGTCGCCTACGTGATGCAGTGATTTAACGACTGGACCCTTCTTGGTGGCTCTGGCGGTTTCTGCATCCATTAGGCTTTCGCCCAGCGCCAATGCTTTGCCAAATTTCATATCTACCACAACTACGAGGTCGCCTTTGCTAAATTCTCCTTCAACCCGCACAATCCCCGGTGCCATTACGTTCGCGCCTTTACAAACATACGGTACAGCGCCCATATCAACCACGATTTTAGGGGCCTTAGCAGTGAACTCGGTGAAGTGCAGGGTAGGTAGAATATTGTCGCCGACTTTGAAGAGCAAGGGTTTTGCACCGATGAGGTAAACTTCGCCTACATCAGATTCTACAACTTCCACGGTTGCTTTACCGCCGTAAAGCGTTTCCAAGTTAGTCTTCAATATAGGTGTGACTTTTTCAAGAATTTGTTTTGCTTCTTTGGTTTTGAGTGGGAATCGACGTTGTTTTGTTGGCATGCTTGTTCTCTCCGTTAAGTCACTGTGAAAGGGAAATTTATCTTTGCTCTTTGTTGGCTTGCCTTTTCTTAAAGATTCTATCCAGAATCTTGCCAACATCCACCTTAAACATTATTACCGTAATAATAATTGTCAAAGCTATAGAAATCAAAACTATTTCTAATGGACTTAACAACCCTGAAAAGTTCGATTCAACCCAATTGCCCAGAAAAGCACCAGCAACGGTTATTGTTATTTTACCTAAGAAATAGGATAGAAAAAATTTTGTGGGGCTATACTTCATAAGCCCCAGCGGTATAACGACTGGTTCATCAGGAATGGGAGTAGCTGCAGCTATGTAGAGCAGCAAAAAAGCCCAGCGCCTAACCTTTCCAGCTTCGACATCAAGTCTCTTTTGACTTTTTTCACTCAGATGCCCGCTTACAAAGAAGGTGATCATGTAGTGGATGCCTTTAGCTAGGGCTGCAGCTAGGGCAATTAGGAAAGCTATTGTGATTAGGGCAGTTGCGTCAGCTGCGTCAGCGTTTGCCAAGCCGATCGCTGCTGTGGATGCGATTAGGAGGTTTGAAGGGCCTAAGAAAGGTATCAAATTTAACCCGAAGGCTACCAAGAATGTGATGATGAACTCAACGGTAAACAGCATATACTCTTCCCAGTTTCTCCAGAAAACAATTAAACTAGCATACTTATAAGCACAAGTAAGCAAAACAGGGCAGATTTAGTCCATATAACTAAACTATTCGCTTAGAGGCTTTTCTTCTAACAAACACAATTATTAATGCGGCAACTATCACGATAGCGATTACAAGAATGGTGACATAGAACATAGTTTGATCTAACCCAAGTATCTGAGGTGCCCACATGTTTGTGGCAAAAGCGGTTGCATTTACTGTGTAACCTGGTAGATAGTCGGAGGTTTGTATGTACACGCCTGTTGCTTTGTCCCATTCTTTGTGTCTTTGAGGAGTGTCAACATAAGTTATTGTTCGGGTCGCGCCGGCTATTGTCTCAGTTTTTTGGCCTTGAATTGTTATTGTGCTGTTTGTCAACACGTCGTAGAAGGAGGCTCCTGGATTGAGGTTTGCTGGAATAATTATCCATGCTTCCACATCACCGATTGTGAAGTCAATGTCTCTGATTGCACTTGAAAGGGATCCATTGGGAGTTTCTGCAACTATATTCACCCACATTTTGGTGCCGCTGATATTGACGACTTCCATTCTTGCCCAAATCAAATCATGCCCTAATGCAGGGGTACCAGTTGTACTTACTTTATACTCTATCCAATCGCCAGGCTTAACGCCAAAAGAACTCGAAGCCTTCACTTGCCCAGGATTCAAGAAAAAGACACAACTGAGCAACAGACAAACAATTATTGCGACAACCGTTTTTTTCATGAAAAGCATCACTTAACTATCTGCTTTTTTATCTTTAAATAATTTGTGTCGTCTCTGACTTAAAGAAAAAAATAATCTTGTGCTCTATATGCTGACTTATTTTGGTTTGGTGGTGGTTCAAATTTTGATCTTTTTTACTCCTGTAAAGTCGGTTATTTGGCCTGTTCCGATTTCATTTTGATGTTAGATATTTTTCAGGGTTGATTTTCAGCTGCTTGCATAGTTCGAGGAATGCTTGCACTCATTCTTTCTTTTTTCGGTGTTGAAACGCAGAAGAATTGGCGATGTTTCATGTTAAAGGGCTATTTGTTTTTCCATGCAGGTAGAAGAGCATTGCTTCGAAGAGGATGGCAATGACGCCTTCGCGGCTTAATAATCCCGCAAATAAGTGCTTTCTTTGCTTCCGCTGGATGATATTCCTCAATATCGTCAAGAACTTGTGAGAGGCCACTGAATACTTCAGCATGTTGCAATGCGTTTTGACAGAATGGTTGATTAATATTTGCACAATTGCTTTGTGTTCTGTGGAGAATGCTGCTCCTATTGCTTCTACGTCGTATCCAATGCCCTCATGCCATTTTTCATAATCTATTTCCATACTTTTCTCGAAACGTCGAAGTGGTGAAATTGAAGTTGATTTGTTGGAATCGTTTGTCCGATTCGAATTCTCGTTATTGTCCATAAAAATTGCCTTGAGTTAAAGTTTAATTATAAAATACATGTTCTCTCGCAGGTTTTAAATTATTGTTGTGTCATCCATGTAATTTGAAATACCTAAAAAATTAGAATTCTACCTGTGTTTCTTTTCTACAGTCCGTGAGATAGGTTTAAATGTTGAGAGATAAAGTATAGAGGAGATAAAGATACATGAGGATTCCAGAATGAGCGAAATGACAACCGAAATCCTTGAACAAAACCTCAGCAAAGTCGTATTAGTACGCCTTAAAGGTGGAAAAAGCCTCAGAGGAAGACTGAAGGGTTTCGACCAACACTTAAACCTAGTTCTAGAAGAAACAGAAGACACAACAGCCGTTGAAAACCAAAAGAAACTGGGACTAATAATCGTTCGAGGAGATAACGTAGTCCTTATATCGCCTCCGCCTAGGTGACCGTCGTGGGAAAAGGCACTCCATCGATGGGCAAGCGCCAAGGGAAAACCGTCCATATTAAGTGCAGGCGTTGCGGAAGACGAGCATACCATGTACGCCATAAGCGTTGTGGCGCATGCGGTTTCGGCGAAACCACAACTATTAGGCACTATTCTTGGATGCGTAAGACTCTTCAAAGAGTAAGAGTCGTCTAAAAACCAGTTAATACTGTTTTAGTCAAGTTATTTTTCTCCTTTAATTAAGAAACTGTAGAACATTTTCTTTCTTTTAATTCAAAAAAGTCCTAATTTCCCATTTGGTCAGAGTATTTTCGATATTTTTCTTCAAAATTGAAAAAAGGATTTAGCTGTTTTACGTGTTTGTGGTATTGTAGTAGCCTTTGTCTATCTTGACAAAGATCAGTGGACCTTTGCTTTGCGCCATCTCGCGAGCTTTCCGTAATGCTTCATTCACTATTGTGAATACTCTATCTCTGTCGCTAAGATCTTGAACTCGTTTTTCTCCAAGCTCCATCTTAAGCAAGTTTTCAGATAAAATTTCTGTTCCACAGATTTCACCATTCTTTAGCAACGTAGTTACAATAATCTCGAGGAGCTCCTGCTTACGCTCGATTTTCTTCCATAGGGGTTCAGCGTTGGTGAGAGTCTTGGAAATTTTGTTCCATCGATTAGCGTTTTGGTCACCTATGAGCAGTTTAACCCGCTCCTTCCATTTCTTAAACCAAATTCCAATCCAAATGGTCAAAAACTCGTCAAGCTCAGAGGAGTCTTCCTTGAAAATGCTTTCAAGTTTTTCAACTAGTTCACATTGGTTTGCTTCTTTTCCCATCAAGTTCCAATGGAATTTGAGGTAATTTGTGAAGTCTTGGCAAGCAACTTGCAAAACCTTACGGTCCGATCCCATGATGTCTAGAGCCGGATCTATTTCCTTCAATTTCTCCCCTATCATTAATTCGACAAAGTTCATACTAATTCCCGCTCTGAAGCCTTCTCCAATATTGATTTAAGATTAAGGTTTTAATTAAACTTTATTTCCTAATTACATATAATTGGGTAATTGAATTTTTAGCAATACTTCAAATATCGATATATCAAAAAGACTTATTCGATAAAGTTTGGAAGTTCGGTAACATCATTTAGAATCAGATCTGGTCTCTTCTTTCAAGAGCTCCTCACACTGAAAAAGCCCCGATAATACAGCTGCAGTTCTTGCGCCAGCGGCTTTTCCCGCGCGCACATCGCTTACGGAGTCTCCGGCAATTACGCAGTCACATATGTCAATATCTAAGTGCTTTTACACATTTTATTAACGCTTCAGGGGAAGGCTTAGGTTTGGCGGTGTCCAGAGCTGTTACGACATGAGTAAAATACTCAGATATGCCAAAATACTCTAACTCTTCTATGATCGCATTTTTTGGAGCGTAACGCATCGTTATTAATGCAAGTTTAGCTTTTTGCGATAACGTTTCAAGCGTTGTCTGAACGTTTGGTATAAGCTTAGTTTTTTCATGACTGACTAAATAGTAAGTTTCAAAATACACCTTTAGAAATTTTTTGCTATCGCCATTGGTAATATCGATTATTGAAAGACCTTGTTCTAGCCTTCTTGGAATTTCCAGGGCAGTTTGCTTTTCAGGAGATTTTTGCCCTATACTTTGGAACGCTATTTTGGCTGCTTCAATATATGCTTCTGTAGAGTCAACTATTGTGCCGTCCAAGTCCAAGAAAATGCCTTTAACTTTCAAACAGATTTCGTTCATGAATCATCTGTAGCTCTTGAATGGGGACTCAATGTTTCTTAAATGTTTCTTACCTGTTCGAAGGATCAATTTGATGTATAGTGTCTATATAGATTGTATAGAGAATCTCTATAGGCTCGCGTGATGCTTTACCGTTGAACAAGAGTAGAGGTGAAAAAAAGAATGATCTCACGAGATTGCGACGGTTGCTCCATGCTTAAAGAATGCAGCACACGCTACAAAAAAGCTGTGAAAGGTGACAAAGTCTACTGCCCCGATGGCACAGCCCACCTAATCGACAGATACAGCATAAATCAAAGCTCAGAAGTTATTTGTTTCTTTGAAGGGTTTCAATGATTAACCTAACTTGATTCAATAGCGCTCAATGGGTGAGCGGCAGCTAAAATTATACCACCATTTTTTCAAATTTCTCCAGCGGTAACCAATTTTAAACATTATGATTCAATTGAAGCTGATTTTCTATATATTATATGCTATCTATGAGGTGCTTTGTATTCTATATTGAACGACTAATACTCCGTTTATCTCTAAACGTAAAACCGGGAGAAAATAAACGAATACAATAAGTAAAATTGCCATAGGCATAGTTGTAATCGCTATAGTTATCTCAGGCGTATTTGCAGGTTCATACATGATGAATTCTAATTCACCGCAATTCAACTCAACCAACCCCAACACCTACTGCTTCACCAACCTCTAATCCATACTGCCTCTCCAACAGTCTCACTTCAACATCTAGCACGTCATTACTTCAACACCAACTCCAACCGCCGCACCAACGGTCAATCTTACCGCAACTCTAACTCCAACAGCTAGTCCATCACCAGCTCAAACTCCAGTCTCGTTTCACTAAACGGTGCAGGAGCAACTTTCCCAGTCCCATTCCTAACAGCGAGCAATTAACGCATACATGACAGCAAATCCATGGGCAACAATTAACTATCAAGGCGCAAGGTAGCGGAGCAGGCAGTAAGTGCACTTTCACAGCAAAAACTGTTGATTTTGCAGCTTCTGACGCACCATTAACAGCATACCCAACGCATCAGCATGCACCAAATGTCGTCTGTTCATATTCCAGAAACCGCCGGAGCAGTTACGTTAG
Organism: Candidatus Bathyarchaeota archaeon; assembly: GCA_963831865.1. Classification (GTDB taxonomy): domain Archaea; phylum Thermoproteota; class Bathyarchaeia; order Bathyarchaeales; family Bathycorpusculaceae; genus Bathycorpusculum. The sequence continues at coordinate 26,622 of CAWHSP010000042.1, forward strand.
CATATAATTTACCTGGCATTTCCGGTGGTCTCCATTTGACAGGCGACGTTATCGGCAGCAGATTTACAATGGAACAATAACCAACTGGAATGACGCAGCAATAGTCAACCTCAATCCAGGCACATCTTTACCAAACCATTCCATAACTCCAATCTACCGAGCGGAAAGTTCTGGAACAACCAATGTATTCACAAGCTATCTTAGTGTGTCAAGCTCCATCATGGGCTGCCGCAATTGGACACAGTAACTCGGTATCATGGCCAGTCGGGAACGGTGTTCAAGGAAACGCAGGTGTTGCCTCAACAGTTGACTACGACACAATATACTATAGGTTACGTTGAACTTGCTTATGCATTGCAAAACGGAATGACAGTGGCTTCAGTTAAGAATCCAGCAGGGCAACTTTGTTGCTCCATCGCTTGCTTCAACATCTGCTGCCGTATCAGCTGGCGCTTCGGCGGCTTTGCCAGCAGGCGACGCTTCATGGACCTCAGTAAGCCTTCTTAACACCAACGCAGCAGACGCGTACCCAATCGTGACTCTCACGTACCTGTTAGAATACAAAGAACTTAACATCATTCTCTGGCATGACTCAGGCAAAAGCATTTGCAATCGTGTAACTTCCTATGGTATGTAGTGCATACAGGTCAAAACCAAGCAGCAGGACAAGCTTACGCTTCATTGCCAGCAAACGTTGTAACAATCGACGAAGCAACCATCAGATCGATAACCTTCAATGGCCAAGTAGTCTATACAAGCTAAAACAACAACCCCCAAATTTTATTTTTTTATTTGTATTAACCAGCACTATTTTTTAATCTACAAAACACAAAAATTGGCTGATTATTTAAGATTAATTTTTTGAAAGAAAAATTAGCTTAAAACTGATTCAACAGTTTAAGTTAAGCACAACTTCAGATATGTCACTTGCGTATTCTGCTGTTCGTCTTACACTTTCAATGACTAATCGCAAGTTGACTATTTCTTCAATCTTGGCATTTTGCAACGAGAGAACAGTTTCCTTCTCCAATTTGTGGACTTGACTTAGCTTTTCAATAACACTTTCGGCTTGGTTAAAGTCATGTCTAAATAACGCATCCATTGCGCTTTCAAACATTGAATTAGCCAAGGTGCTTAGCTGATCGATTTTTTCCAAAAGTTCCTCATTTACTTGGTCATTTAGCAAGAAGGGTGTTTTCAGCAATTTTGGTTGCGTGATCTGCTGTTCTTTCAACGGCTTTCGCTATGAGTCTATAGCCTAAGCAGTCTTTTTGGTTGTTTAATCCGATTTCTTTAACGATTCTTGGGTTTGAAACCGCCAATTTTAGAAGCCTTACAATGTAGAGGCCAAATCGGTTTACTTCTCGGTCGGTTTCAATTACTGATTTTGCAGTTGGGTAATCCAGTCTTTTTAATGCCCCTATGGCTTCTTTGTGCATAGATGAAGCTATTATCGACATGCGACTAAGGGCATTTTGAACGGTGAGTTCTGGATAATTTAGTAAAACTTGAAGTGTTAAGTCTGTTGGGGTGTCAATTACGATTTCTGTTCCAACCAAATAGTGTCTGGCAAAGTTTTTGAGGTGGTTTCTAAGTTTGGAGGAGAGCACTTTTTGTCCTTGCGCTCGGATATGCAGAATGTTGTAGCCGTCTAAATAAGCGGAGATTGCTGTTCTCATGACGGCGTCAGGATTGTCGTTTAATGATGCTTTGATGAAGGCTTCATCTTGCTTTTCTTTTTTTGCAAACTTTGAAGGTGATATTGAGAGTGATCCGTCGTCTTCTTGGCGGACTATCATTGAGCTTCCTTTCTTCAGCTCGTTTCGAGTGGCCCAATCTTTGGGTAAGGAGATTATGAATGTTGATCCGCCTGTAACCTGAAGTTTGCGTTGTTCTTCGTTTATTTTTTCGGCTTCTTTGGTCACGTTTGACTCCAAGTTACTTTTTCTATGATGCCTCATTATATTAGGTATATCTATATAGACTATAAATTTTATGGAGATTCACTATATAAAAAACATGGCTTTAAAGAGTACATAAAATGAAGGAAGAAATATGAAAACTAAATATTTAATTATTGTCGCAATCGTCGTCATCGCTATTATCATAGGCGGAGCTTTTGCCTACATTTCATTGCAGTCACCGTCAGCAACTTCGGTTCAATTAAATGGTGCTGGAGCAACTTTTCCACAGCCATTCCTTAATGCTACAATCATTGCATATCAATCAATAAAACCCAATGTGGAAATTAACTATCAACCAGTCGGCAGCGGCGCAGGAATAAACGCGCTTACAGCAAAAACAGTTGACTTTGCGGCTTCCGATGCTCCCCTAAGCAGTAACCAAACTAGCCACTTTAACCAGCCCCGCAGTTCATATTCCAGAAACAATCGGTGCCGTCACATTAGCTTACAATCTACCTGGGATTTCGGGAGGTCTTCACCTGTCAGGTGATGTTATTGCTAAGATTTTTCTTGGAACAATAACCAAGTGGAATGACCCCGCAATCGCAGCGCTTAACTCAGGCACAACACTTCCAGATCACGCAATAACAACTGTCCACCGCTCTGATAGTTCTGGAACAACCAACGTCTTCACCAAATACCTAGCCAATGTAAGCACAACATGGAAAAGTGAAATTGGATCAGGCACATCAGTTCAGTGGCCAGGTGGACACGGTCAAAGCGGAAATTCAGCTGTAGCATCTACTGTTGTCTCAACAGAATACGCTATAGGCTACGTTGAATTAGCCTACGCCCTACAAAACAATATGACAGTTGCATCAATTCAGAATCCAGCAGGAAACTTTATAGCCCCATCACTTGCTTCAACCAATACAGCAGTTCAATCAGGTGCTTCACAAGGTTTGCCCTCAGGAGGTCAATCATGGACTTCTGTAAGCCTCCTAAACACTAATGATCCACAAGCATATCCAATTGTATCTTTTACCTACCTGTTAGAGTACAAAGAACTTAACGTAATTCCAGGCATGACCCAAGACAAAGCAACAGCAATCGTGCAGTACATGTGGTATGTTGTCCATGACGGACAAAACTTAGGCACCCAACCTTTAATACGCACAGCTTCCAGCAAACGTAGTATCAATCGATGAAACCACAATCAAGTCGATAACCTTCAACGGACAAACATTGCCAGTGAGCTAAACAAAATGCAGCGAATTGCAACCTATTCCCTTTTTTGTTAAAAACTATTGAAAATCTTTGATGAGCAGATCAACAATGACGAGGAAAATAACAGGCGACAATATATTCAAAATATTAGTTGCAGTAATTGCAGCTTCAGCTCTTGTCATCCTCATTGCCAACACTTATGTTCTTAGCCAGCGGATCAACACTTGTTTTTCAGCGGTTTGGTGTTGGTTTTTTAACAAATACACAATGGAATCCTGTTGAAGGCAGAGAAGCCTTCGGCGTGTTGCCTTATATTCTTGGAACTCTAGTCACCTCAGGAATTGCTCTTCTAATCGGTGTCCCATTAAGTTTAGGTATTGCAATTTTTCTCGCTGAGATGTCACCCAAAAAAATCGGGGTACCTCTATCATATCTGGTTGAGCTGTTAGCTGCAGTGCCAAGCGTTATTTATGGACTTTGGGGATTATTTGTTCTACGCTTCTGGATACAAGACTATATTGAAACTCCCTGTAAACAAAGTATTTGGATGGATTCCAATTTTTAGCGGAACTCCTTTTGGGTTAGACATTTTTACTGCAGGAATTATTTTGGCAATTATGATTATTCCAACGATTGCTTCAGTTTCCCGAGAAGTCATCAGTGCTGTTCCCAATTCTATCCGAGAAGGCGCCTACAGCATTGGAGCAACAAAATGGGAAGTAATCCGCCACTGGGTTCTCAGTTACGGTCGTTCAGGAATCTTTGGCGCAATAATCTTGGGGTTAGGCAGAGCGGTAGGAGAAACTATGGCAGTTACCATGGTTATTGGTAATGCTGTTGGTCCAAATGCAATGCCAACTTCACTTTTTAAACCTGGGCAAACGTTGCCTTCCTTAATAGCCAACGGTTTTATTGAATCGCCCACGCCAATTGAAAAATCAGCTTACGTAGGTGCGGCTTTGATTCTGCTTTCATAAGCATCGTTATCAGCATATTGGCTTACCTCATGGTTACCCGTGTTTTGAAAGTTAAAGGAGGCGCCGTTGAATAATGTAAAATAATAGCTAACAGTTATGCTTTCCGCAAATTCAAGAACAAACTCTTCTTTGTTCTCTGTCTGCATTTGCGTAGTCATCGCCGATTATTCCCTTGTTAAGCATACTTTTCGAAGTCATTGTAAGAGGAGCATCCCAAATAAATCTTAATTTTCTAACTGCCAACGGGTTGAAAGGAGGCATTGGGCCTTCGATACAGGGCACTCTAATAATGATTGGTTTAACCAGCCTAATCGGCATACCAGTAGGCATACTTTCAGGTGTATACTTGTCAGAATTTGGAAATAACAAATATGCTTCAACCCTGAGAGTCATCAACAATGTAATTACACAGTTTCCCTCAATAGTAATCGGCATCACCGCTTTTGGCATAATAATAATATACGTTACAGGAAGCTACTCGCCGCTTGCAGGGGCTGTTGCGCTTTCTTTCATGTTGATTCCAATAGTTGCACGAACAACAGAGGAATCGCTAAAACTTGTGCCTAACTCTGTTCGAGAAGCATCCTTGGCTTTAGGAGTACATAAATGGCGAACAACCATTAGCGTAGTTTTGCCAGCAGCAGGTAGTGGGTTAATTACAGGTACTCTTCTTGCAGTTGCCAGAATTGCAGGTGAAACAGCACCGTTACTTTTTACAATTTTAGGCAATAGCTTTTTCTTTCAAGGTTTAAGTCAGCCAATGGATGCGCTTCCACTTAGAATTTTTCTTAATTCACGACAGTCTTCTCCAGAAGTACAGGCTCAAGCTTGGGGAGCAGCTTTAGTGTTGATTTTAATAGTTTTAGCCCTTAACATAGGCGTCAGATTAGTCAGCAGAGGTAAATTGGCAAGGTGAAAGATAATGAGTAACAATGCTAAAATGCAAAGTATTGGATTAAACGCTTGGTTTGGAACAAAAACAGGTTCTAAAAGACATTAACTTATCGGTCAAGGCAAATGCAGTAACGGCTATAATTGGTCCATCCGGATGCGGAAAATCCACATATATCCGCACCTTGAACAGGATGCATGAGTTGGTGCCTAACGCCAAAATGATCTGGACAGGTACTTCTTGATGGTCAAGACATTTATGCTTCAGACGTTGACCCAGTGATGATTAGGCGACGTGTAGGCATGGTTTTCCAAAAACCAAACCCCTTTCCAACAATGTCAATTTACGACAATGTAGCAGCAGGACTTAAGTTAACAGGAGCCAGAAAAGGACAGAATCTAGATGAAATCGTGAAACGAAGCCTAGAGCAAGCAACTCTTTGGGATGAAGTCAAAGATGACCTAAAAAAGCCTGGAACAAGCATTTCAGGTGGACAACAGCAAAGGTTGTGTATTGCTCGGGCGATTGCTTTGCAGCCTGAAGTTATTTTAATGGATGAACCCTGTTCAGCTTTGGATCCAATTGCTACGGCTAAAATTGAGAAATTAGTAGTTGAGCTAAAGCGGGATTACACCGTTGTTATTGTGACTCATAATATGCAACAAGCTTCTAGAGTGTCAGATTACACAGCCTTTTTCTATTTAGGGGCGCTTGATTGAGTTTGGGGAAACCAAGACATTTTTGAGTCACCAAAGAACCCATTAACAGAAAAATATATAACAGGAGAATTCGGATAAAGGAGAATAATTATGAGCAGAATAATAGACGATGGACTAGAAGAACAATCAGTGCTTATTGACAAGAATGGGTGAATTAACCTACGAAACGCTTGCTATGTCCATACAGGGGTACCTTAAAGGAAAAAGCGTTCAAGAAGACGTACGAGAAATGTCAGATATGCTTGTTGCAATGGCAGACTAAAGTGGAAGATCAATCCTTCGAGTTAATCGCTCGATTCCAACCAGTTGCTTCTGATCTTAGAACAATAAAATCTTACATGAAAATAGGCAATGACTTTGCAAGATATGGTAGATATGCCCTTGATATATCATTCATTAACGACAAACTAAACGGCTTAAAAGAATGTGAATCTTGGGTAAAAGACCAAATTGAGGAAATGAGTCAAAAAGTTCTCCAAATGGTCAGAATAAGCGTTGACTCTTTAAGAAAACATGATGTAACTCTTGCGAAAACAATCTCACAAACCGAACGGGAAGTCGACAAAATGTACCTCGATTACCTCGAAAAACTGATTCATGGTGAGAAAACCAACAGCAAATGCGTAATTTCCAGTGTCTTAATGACACGGTATTTAGAGCGAATAGCAGACCACGCCACATATGTTTGCGAATCAATCGTTTACATAGTGACAGGCGAAAAAGTAACCCTAAGATAGATCTTTTTAATTTCTTTGCTACTAGATTTCTGGCTGAATTTTTTTCCTTTCTTGTCTTAGGGTTAAAATTGATTTGCTATTTGCTTCGCTTTCTAAGAAACAATGTCTTCTTACCGAGAAATGCAATATTCAGAAGTTTGCGGATCACTGTTTTTCAATACATGTCAATATTGTTTCAGTACCAGAGGGTTCTTCGTGCCTTTTTTTTGTCAAGAAATGAGGTTAGTCAGATCTCCTATTAGTAATATTGCTTTTCCTGCAAAAATAGGGTAACCTTCAAAAGCAACAGTTCAGCCAAAGATTAGAATAATGATACCTGTTCTGAATGTTAATTGGCAAAGTCTTCCAGCCGACTATTCCCTCAGCGAACGCGATGCTGACGTGTTGGCGCTAATAGAAAAAGAAGACTTAGCTATATTCACGTTCGATGGGTTAAAACGACGCACAGGACTCCATTCTGAAACGCTCTCTCGCATCCTTAGCTCGACTAGAAGAAGAAGGGCATAGTAAAAAAAGGACCTGAAGGCTACAGAGTTACTCCAAAAATAACTAAACTAAAACTTCACCAGCCACGCACAGGAAGAACCAACAACTCCGCTTATCCAGACTTTCCTTCCATCAGACCTCATGACGCAACAGCTTATCTTGTCTCTTAAAGGCAAATGGTTTGGTGTTCTCCGTTGGCTTGGCATTTCAGAAAACAATCAAGGCGTCACCTTGAAGTGGATCACAGAAGACGGCGGAATCCAAATAGCCGCAAACATTCAAGGAACAGCGCTTAAACATAGAAGCCAAATTCTTAACAAACAACAACCTAAACTTGGCGTTGAAAGCTTCATATCAGCTTATGGCAAATATCGGCAAGCTCTGCCAAGGCTCAAGCTTAACCAAGAACGCGGCTTAGCCAGAAACGTCGCTTACTATGGCGAGCTCACCTTTTATGATGCCTGCTTAATTTTTTGTGACTAACTTTGGCTATTCCTTAGTCAACAAATACCATTTTGACTATATACTCTTTTGGTGAAAAACAAAATGACTCAACTAGCTAACCCGTTAGAGGTTTTAAAATCGCTCTCAGAAGCAACAAGCATGCTAATCAAGAAAATCTCAGAGTCAGTTGTTAGCGTAAAAGCGCAAATGTCACGCGGAACAGGCGTTGTCTTAACAAAAGACGGCTACATCGTCACCTGCAACCATGTCCTCGCAGGATGCAACACAGTCAAAGTTGGTCAAGGAGAAAAAACATTCAACGCAAAAATCGTTGGCACAGACCCATACAACGACTTAGCTCTTTTAAAGGCTGAGAAAGGAGAATTTACACCCATAGAGATGGGTGATTCAGAAAAACTAAGCGTAGGCCAATACGTTTTGGCTCTTGCTAACCCATTTAACAGGAACCAGCCGACTGCAACCACCGGCATGGTAACCAGCGTAAACAGTACAATCAGAGGCTGGCGAGGAATGACACAAATGGAAAACGTCATCGCCACCGACGCACAACTTAACCCAGGCTTCAGTGGCGGACCACTCGTTGACGTAGAAGGCAGAATCATCGGCATAAACACAGCTTATGTTTGGCAAAGAGGCATTGCTATTCCAATAAACAAGGTAAAAGCCGTCGCAGACAGACTAATGACTGGAAAAGTCAGCTCAAAAAGGCTATCTTGGCATAATCGCCAACACAGTTGCTATTCCAGAAGAAATCGCTGAACAAGCAGGCTTAGAACAGGAAACTGGAGTAATGATTTTCTCTGTTGAACCAGGTTCGCCAGCACGCAAAGCAGGCTTAGCCATGGGCGATGTACTAGTCAAATTCAACGGCAAACCCGTCACCGAATTCTACGACCTACCAAGACTACTCGCTGAAGACGTAATAGGCAAAGAAACCAAACTAACTATCATCCGACGAGAAAACCTAATCGAAACAACCATAGTCCCAACTGTTCACGGAGGCGAAGAAGAATAATAAATCGTTCTCCATTAGAACTTGAACCGCCAACACCAATGCAACCACCACCGCTTAGACGCTCCCCTTACCCGATACCACAAATTAGCAGTGCAAGCGCTGTTGCTTCAATGGCTCCTTTTCCGTCTGTTTTTGATTAGGAAGAGAGCCCACTTCATTTTTTTTAAACCTGTTTAAAATAACTTATAAGCAGATTCTAACTATCCACTACTACAAGTGGTTTGCATGCATGCTGGATTAGCTTTCCTCATAGGCATTTTAGTAACTATTGCGGCTTTCCTATTTTTCGCTGCAATTTCAGGAACAACCTATTATGGGCTGGCTGTTCAGGTTGAAGTAACACTTGCAGTAACCCTCATCATTGTTGCATTATTGTAGTGCTCATATTCTATGCAGGGGTCAAAGCTCAATTTAGACGAGTAAAAACAGGCAAAGAAGCCTTAATTGGCGCTAAAGGGTATAGCAACCACCGACCTTAAACCTAAAGGTGAAGTCCGCGTAATGGGTGAGTTCTGGGAAGCCACCACAAAAGATGCAATAATAGCTGCAGGTCAACCTGTGGAAGTCGTAGGCATGGAAGGCATGTTTCTTGTGGTGAAACCAGCCGAGCAAAAAGCTTAATTCTCCAAAGCAGCAAATACCAATACTTGTTGAGGGTGTGAAGAATTGGTAGATGTTTTAACTCCAATCATCGGTTTTATAGCTATTGTAGTTGCACTTTTCTTGTTAAGCGGTATTCGTGTTTTGAGAGAATGGGAGCGAATGCCAGTTTTAAGGCTCGGACGCTATGTCGGTTTGAAGAGGTCCTGGACTCATTTATCTTATTCCATTAATTGACAGGGCACCCATAAAAATCTCTACAAGACTTAGACACTATACAATTCCGCACAGAATCAACTTTAACCAAAGACAACGTTCCAGTAAATGTTGATTCAGTTTTGTACATGAAGCCTGTAGATTTGGAGAAAGCAGTGTTGGCAGGTTGAAAACTACTATCAAGCTACCCAATTGGCTTCACAAACTACACTTGCGGGAAGTCATCGGAAAAGTTAGCCTCAACGAGTTACTTGCTGAACGCGAAAAAGTCGGAGCTCACTTACGCGAAATCATCGACGAAAAAACGGAGTCTTGGGGAATCAAAGCCACTGCCGTCGAAGTTCGAGATGTCATAATCCCAAGCAACCTGCAAGACGCCATGAGCCGCCAAGCACAAGCTGAACGAGAACGCATGGCAAGAGTAACTTTAGCCACAGCTGAGTTCGAAGCGTCAGCAAAAAATGATTGAAGCAGCAAAAATGTACGAGGCAAGCCCAGAAGGTCTGAGACTCAGATGGATGAACATACTCTACGAGTTAGGTCAGCAATCACAAACAAACACAATCATGTTAGTGCCAGCAGTCTATGCCGGAAGCAGGTTGGCCTCCAGTTGGAACCTACGGCTTCAAAGATCTAACCATGGCACAACAAGCTCAGGCAGCAAAGAAGAAACCAATACCCAGACCAAGAACCTAGCCGCAACCATGAACAACCTGAGTAAACAAGATTTTTTCTTTCTCTTTCGCTTCGGTCAATCCAAATATTTAGGCTGCTTTTACTGCTTTCACCGTGCGCTCCAGCAAAAGCTGAGCTGCTTCTTGGCTTGGCCAACCGCCTAAACCGCAGTCAGGACCCGTAAATGTCATCCGTCTCGCCATACTTTTCTTTAGCAAATCTAAACCTTTTCCTTATAACATCTTCTGATTCAACTAGTTGCTCTGCTGAAGGTTTAGTGATGCCTTTCTCGTAGAGTTCAGCCAAAATAGTGTCAATGTCTGTTCTGGAAACGCCAACTCTAATTTGCTTATCCGCCTTCTCCAGCATGCTTTTAGGAACTGCCTCAATGTTCTTGGCGAAGCTGCATACTCAAACGATAATACGTCAAGGTTTTTGATAGCAAAGCAAATCGTGTACTCCAGCAGCTGAATGCAAATGAATCTGTCGTGTGGCACCTTGAAAATCAAAGGCTTTTTCGAGTACTCCGCAAATCAATTTCGGTGCGGCTTGGATATTGTTGTAAGCCGAAACTTGGTTCATCAATCGAAACAACTTTTGTTTCGATGTATTTGCTGTTTAGGATGCTATTTTTTGCAAACCGCCTAATTGTCTCTGCCAAAGAATCCAGCACATCTTGATAAGGAGTTTTTCCGATTTCATGCAGATATTGCTCGAGCGGACCAAAAATTGATACTCGCAGCTGGATTTTTTTGCCAAACTCTTCGCTTAGTGCTTTAGCCTGTTGATTAATTAAATACACTTCAGGCAATAATGGCGTTTTTCTCTTCCACAAGAAATGAGCCTGCTTCCATTGCTACATGAATTACATCGCCGATTTGTTTAATGCCATCGTACTGCTGCGGAAAATTAACTACATCTAAGCCTGAAGCAATTTTTTTCTTAAAAGAACTCAAGAACTAGGCTATGCAGAAGTTAATTTTTGGAGAAAATCATCTTTTGAGAGGTCTTTTCCTTGAATTGCTGCTTCTCTTGCCAGCCGGTAGGCTTTGTTAAAGCTATCCTTATTCACTCCATTTGGCGAACGGGAAAACTGCCTATATCATCAACTAAAGTATCCATAAACAATATTGATTACAGGAAATTCTATTAAACATAATCCTACTTTTAAACCGCTGAAAGGTATGACTCATGTCTGAATGCATATTCTGCCAAATAATCCAAAAACAAGTGCCTGCAAGCATAGTCTATGAAGACGAGCAAGTAATGGCTTTTTTAAGCAATCGTCCTGTGAACGTGGGGCATACACTTGTTGTTCCCAAAAAACATTATGATAACATTTTTGAGATTCCAGAGGAAGAAGCAGCTTACCTTTTCAGGATTGTAAAGCGAATTACTCATGCCGTTAAAGACGCTACAAACTCTGACGCAATAAGAATAGTGCAGAATAACGGCAAAGACGCTGGACAAGTCATTTTCCACTTGCACGTTCACATTATTCCCATGAAACCAAGTAACCAATTCTGGCATGAATGCTTTTCGGATTCACTCAAACGGCTGAATTACTGGAGAAAGACGCTGAGAAAATCAGATTGCATGTTCAATAGCTTTGTTGGACCAAGTAGAAGGTATAATTTGATATTAAATTCTAAACAAATAAACTATCGACCTATTTTTAGGACAATTTGTTCCCACTGCCGCCATCAGCATTTTGTAAACTCTACTTTTAAGGTAAAATCTCTTGCTCTCTCTTTAGACGACGCTGTCTCAGCCAAAAGTTGAACACGCCTAACGAAGAATCGTTTAGAAGCCTTTTTCTAAGGCACACATATAAAAGAGTGAAAAACAACATTGCTCATCGATACAAGCGGAATAACATGACTCAAGAACCAAACGAACAAAACAACCCTATCCCATCAGCACCTCAAATCGAGAAACTTTTAATCGACGACCCCTCAAACTTCCAGTTCCATGCTGCATACCTTGTTTACTCAGAAACATTTGACGGGGCAAATGAGGATGCAAAAAAAGAACTTAACCAGAACCTTGAAGATTTAAAAGAAAACAAAATAGATGCCCAAACATTTTACGTTAACATTTCACGTTTCCGCAAACTCGATCAGCCTATGGAAAGACCAGGAAAATTCACAGTGGCAACTCAGAGAAAGAAAGATTGGCGCATGAAGACCCAGCGGTCAGAGCGAATAAAAGACACAAAAAATAAGATCTCCTTTGTATGCTTAATTTCTTTTCTAACGTCAATGTTAGAGCAAGCGGTTTCCTCTTTGATGTTTAAACATGTTTAAACGTTATAAACGGAACCCTTAATTGGAGCATGATTGGCTTTATGTAATCTAACTTGCCTCAAAGGGATCAACAATTGAAAACAAAAGATATTGCCGTTATAGGTGTATGTGCGGCACTTTATGCTGTAGTTGGACGCTTAACAGATTTAGGCGTAACATTTCTTGGTGTGGCATTTTGGCCAGCTGTTGTAATACCTGCAATTTTCGCGGTATTTATATGGACCTTGGGTAGGTGGTATCGGAGGAGCAATTGGAATTTTCATTCGAGACATGCTTTTCCACGGAAACGCCGCTTTAAGTTTCGCAGCAGGTGTCCCTCCAAACTTTATCTTGTTCTTCCTTATCGGTTATATCGCTGCAAGAAATATCGATACTAAGAAAATCGCTGTTGCCCTAATCTTATCTGCTGCAGTAGTTATCGTTGGACTGATAGTGCCTACTCTGATTTATCCTACTGAGTTCTCAGCATTAACAGGTGGCTTGTCAACAGCCGAAATACTTCTGGTGTTCGGTCTAACTGTCGTGCTAAGTTTAGTTGTTATTGGTGCTGTGGCTATTCGTTGGAAACAATGGAGAAGCTTTGCTATTGCTGCTATCATTGGGCAAGCGGCAGGAGCAGGCTTACTTTCCGTCACAATTTGGGCAGTCAGTCCACTTTTCCTCTCTTACTTTAAAGCGCCTGTCGGACCTACTTTCATTCTTCCACTATTTGTTTGGACTTTCGCCACTGAAATCCCTTTCATTCTCCTCGTCGGACCACCAATAATCAAAGCGTGCTACAGAGCGTTTCCAAGCCTGAGGCAAAGAAGGCCAACAAAAAGGCGAAACCATTGAGTAAGCAAATAATAAAAACAGCAAAAGCCTTTGCTCCAGCAGCAATTTCCAGCTTCTTTGAAATCCACGATACAGAAGGCAAGAAGCCGATTAGTTGATTTAGAAAAAATGGGAGCAAGAGGCGGCGGATTTGGGCTGCAAAAAGGCGTTTTAACTCAAGTTACCGTTGAAGAAGCAAAAAAATCAGGCGTCACCGTTATCATTAATGGCAAGCATGCACCTGAAGCAAAAACAACTAGACTGGTGATTGAAACATTACTTAGCGAACCAGCGAAAAATCATACGATGTTTCGGTTGACCATCAAAATTGATGTTCCAATCGGAACAGGGTTTTGGAACAAGCGCAGGAGGAGCATTAACTGCAGGATTAGCTCTCAAAGAAGCACTAGATTTGCCTTTAACCTACAACCAAATCGGCAAAATAGCCCACGTGGCAGAAATTAAATGTCAAACAGGCTTAGGCACAGTAAGCTCATTAACATCTACTGGTGGCTGCGTTCTTGTCGTTGAACCAGGAGCACCAGGCATCTGCCAACTTGACCGCATACCAATAACCCCCGACTATCGTGGTTGTAGCGGGGTTTTCCAATCAAACTATCTTAAACAAAACAATTTTATCAGACCCAGAGAAAAAGACAAATAATTAACCGCTATGGCAAGAAAACTTTACAGGCAATACTTGATGAACCAAGTCTTGAAAATTTTCTAGAGTGGTGCTGGGAATTCTCGGAAAAAGCAGGTTTTGCAACGCCAAATATTCGTCAACTAGTCAAATTAGCTAAGAAGGCTGGCGCAGTTGGTGCTGCCCAAAACATGATTGGGGAAGCAGTACATGCATTGGTGCTTGAAGAAAATGCGGGCATGTGGCAGAAGCTTTTAAGCAAGTTTTGCCCTCTGAACAAGTGTTTAGTAAGCAAAATTGACTTCAAGGCGCTAGGCTGATTGGGAATGCAGAAATATAAGAAAGTGGCAGTTGGCGGAACCTTTGATGAACTTCATAGAGGACACAAAGCGCTGTTAGGAAAAGCTTTTGAAATCGGCGATAAAGTTGTCATAGGCTTGTCTTCAGATGAATTCGTATCAAAAATGGGCAAACCACACATAACTGCACGTTACGCCGAAAGGTATAGGGAAATAGAGGCTTACTTAGAAAAGTCTGGCTTGGCTGAAAGAGCAGAAATCGTCCCTTTAAATGACCCTTATGGCCTAACAATATCTGGCAAGGGCTTAGACGCATTAGTTGTAAGCAAAGAAACAGAAGTGATAGCCGCTAAAATAAATAAAATACGAAAAGAAGCTGGTTTTTCACCGTTAAGAATTGTTACCGTAAGTATGGTTCCTGCGGAAAACTGCTCGCCGATTTCTACAACTCGAATTAGATATGGAGAAATCGACCGAAACGGCCACTTGCTCAACACATCCACAATGATTGCTACAATATTTCTCCTATCACATTGACAGGTTTACTAATTGACGACATTAAATCTTCAAGTCTCTCTTTATCTACAGTGGCAAGAATTACTGTAGCTGGACCAGCAGATTTGTTGAAATCCAAACCTTGCACTTCTGTGAGCTTGAGTTGTCTGCCGACCCCATAAGCCATCATTCTTGCCTCATCAGCGATACCGAAAGTCCCAACAGCTGCAATGTCATGTACATATTTTTTCTGCGATAGTTGAATTACATTTTTGAGGTCTGCAATTTCGCCTTTTGCTTCTGACAAAATTACTTCTTCGCCAACTTTTGGTTTGCCAATCGCAACTATTAGGTCACCAGGGATTGTTTTCCCAAGTCGTAGCTCTTCTTCATTTGCAAAACCAACTACAGTCAACCCTGCGCCAGTTTGTACAGTTTCGAAATTGTCTTCAGTGTTTTCCATGAGCACTTGGTTTGGGTCAAGCCCTATGCTTCTGGCTTCTCGGCTTATGCCTTGAATTATTTCGTTTCCTGTTGGCTCCTTTTCAACGCCTAAGGTGACGGATAACAACAGAGGAAAGGCTCCTGTCGCAGTCACATCCATTAAGGCAACTCTTGCCAAAAACTTTCCCAAAACACCACCGTCAACTTTGACTTTATCCATGATTTTTGGACCAACTGCTCCTGATGATGTTGATCCTGTTACAATAGCGTGGCCTGTTGGAACTCGAAGAATTGAAACGTCGCCTCTGCGGGTGTAGGAAATTTGGGCTGGTTTAACTTGGAACGCTAAAGGCCTAAGCATTGTCCCGACGTTCTCCACAAGGTGCAAATATACCGTTAAAGCTTGACGCATTACTTCTGAACGGGAAAGGCTATGTTTTTTAGCTAGATTATCAATGTCTGAAATCACTTTGTCTGGTAAACGTACGTTTATGATTTCCAAAACCTGCACATCTGGTTACTTGAGTTGTACACCTACCTTATTATTTACTACTTAAAATTGTTAAGGGAAATTTCCCTCAAACCTTCCTTTGAGCGGGTTCTCAAGGGAAGATGGATCAAATTTCTTAAGGTCAGAGCAAATAGCACAAATGTTATATGCTTCATTAACCTAAAAAACTGGAAGGGAGAGCTAACTATGAGAAATAATAACAAAATCTTAACTCTAAGTATAATTTTTCTACTAACTTTAACCACAATATATGTAAGCGCAGCGTCGATTGCACCTGCAAAAGCAGCAGACACTGCCACATACATCCAAAAATATACCATAAAGGATGGAACCACTGGAGACTTTATTTATTCCAATGATCTCACCACCGGCTCAACCAGTGGTAATTTACAAATAAGTAACGGGCAAGAATTGCAAATTACAGTTACAATAAAAATCTCCACCAGTAATCCATCATCCAGCTTAACGCTTAGCACAGGCATGGCTCATCCAAGCGGTGACCACTATTGGGAGCATGATACGAGTGATGGATACAACCTGGGCGCTTACAATCCTAATTCCGCAATTTTCTCATTCACCCAGACGGCTGGAACCTTTACAATAACCTGCTTTGGAGTAGCATCAGGCGTAGTTGCAACTTCAGCGGGCGGAATAACATTACATAAGTCAGTACCCGTCAGCTTAGTTGCACTCAAAGATCCCAGCGGAACAATATTGGACGAAATAAAGCCAAACATCACAGATGCATCTATCAACGAATATAACACTAAACTGAAAGATGCACAGAATAAACTGTCAAGTCTTGGCGGTGCTGACCCATCTTGGACTAGCTTAGCCCAAAATGTGATAAGTGCATCTCAAACTGTTGCTGACCAAGGCTTAACTGATAATGCAGTTGCGATGCTTGACAGCTTAAACAATGCAAGTGCACCAGCTTCAGGAGCACTCCAAATACTCTTCATACCCTTGATAGCAATATTCGCAGTCTTAGCAGGACTATTTGGATTCATGTTCATGAGAAATAGAAGCAAAGTAAGCTACTACAAACTTGTGGTTGAAGACCAAATCAAAGACCTAGAAGGCTTAACGCTGAGAGCTTCAAAAATCGACAGAACAATGGCTCTCAAACTTGATGAAGTCATTAAAGACAGATTGAAACGTTTAGTTGGGATGTGATAAGACACGAAAATATACCAAAACAGCGTTCAAGTGATCGGCCTCGGTTCAGCCGGAACAAACATCGTCGAAGCTTTCCTCAACAAACGCAAAAACCATGGAACTGCTAGGGAATGATATTACTCGTCTTTCCCTTTTAGCAATTGACATAGCTGACCCCGAAATCAGAAGCCTACTAGAAACTGACGAAAAAATAACCAAATCAATGATAAAAGCAGGTATTCCGCGAGAAAGACTGCGCGTAGTTGCTCAATCAGTAAAGTTCCCAACTGCCGAGGCAATGTTCGACTTCATCAACCAAAAATACAATGAGTACCTAATAGGCGAAGGCGCTAAACTTGAAGATTTCAAACCATGGCTTCAATCAACAATGGCTATTCCACCAATGGCTGGCGGCGCAGGCAGAAGAAGAGCATTAGCCAAAGCAATTTACGCCTTAAACTATTATCAACTTGGCATTATTCAGAAACTGCATAAACGTCTTCAAAGAACAAGCTCTCTCATCAATTATTACTCCAACTGTAGTTCTAGTCTACGGTTTAGGCGGAGGAACAGGAAGCGGTATCTTCTTTGACTTCGCAAGGCACCTGCGAAAAGTCATAGGATCAGGCGTACCAATAATAGCGTTCGTCATCACTCCTTGTGGCGGAGACGACCCTCCAGCAAAAGGCTGCTCAGCATTCACCGCGATGAACGAGCTTTCGCTTGTTACTGAACAAAGACTACAATCAATATGTCATCAAAGAATTTGGCGACTTGTACCGAAATCCTTTGAACGCCCTTGTCTACTTGCCATTACTTCCAGCATTCTCAAAAGTAGGCAACATAGTTACAGCCCGCAAAGAAATGGATGACATGGTTGTAGACATGCTTTATGTTCTGATGGATTTTGACTTAGCAGACTTGATGGGTGGAATAGGCACAGAAGTTGGACTTACCAATAATTCAGCACACACTCTGGGCATGATGAAAGTTATTTATCCAGTGGACGATTACATTGCAGCATACAAAGTCAATTTTGAAAGCCTCCAACTGCTTCAAGAGCACCGAAAAGAAAAACTTGAGTTACTAGATGCAATGTACTGTTTAGTTAAAAACAACTATGACGTAGCAAAAGAATACTACAAAAACTACCTGATAAAAACAGGCACTTACAACGAAGAGCAGTTTGAAGAAAAAGTCAAAGCATTAATCACAAGTAACCCACGAATGGAAGATGACTTAGAATTACACGTCAAAGGTATCGAGATACAAGTTAGAAACTGGATGCGTGAATTAACAAGGTTCCTCTCAACAATCAAATTCATGGGCAAACCTGGTCCAATTGAAGAAGCCATAATCGACCTTACACTCAAAAAAGCAGGCACCAAGAAAAATTGACAGCCTTGAAGCTTTGCTTGGTAACCTAACAAAGACTCATCTTGAATTTTCAGAGCGAAAAGCAGCCATTATCGAACGATTGACGCAGTTAATTCCAAGCTCACAAGTCTTCACTGTAAGGCAAAAGAGAATTCTAGATGATTTCGTTAACATTGCAGAGATTGCTGAAAAATCTCTTAAACACCCTGAGGTTCTACGACGAAACCCGATACTTAACTGATGCATTGGTCAGATACTATGATGTTATGCCAGAATGCAGCATGCGAACAAAACGAATTAAAAGACATACAATCTGAACTTGCAACGATTTACCTCTTAGTTCAATTGATGCTTAGATCACCTCAAGACGAAGCAAAAATGATTGAGGAACACCTCGCTTACGTGAACGGAATCGTCCTGAAACGTCAGGACAAACGAAGCACCGTCGACAATGAAGTCGTAAGAATTCAAGAATCAAAGAAACGAAAAGAATTTGACAAATCAAAATGGAAGCTCAACTACGAAAGACTTTCAGTTCAAAGAGGTACGCCAGAGAACAACTATTGAGTTTAGATAGAGACTTGAAGAGAATGGAAACTGAAGAAGCCATGGCTCTTGAGAATTTAAGTAAAGCTGATGACTCAATTCAACTATACGTGAATTTGGCTAAGAAGATGGAATTAATATCTGAATACCGTAAGCGACTAAACAAAATTGTTGATATGCAACACGAATACGAAGAAAGACTTGCAAAAATTGTCGCGCCAAAGAAATACTTTGAAAAATCAGCTGAACTAACTGAACTTGAGCAAAGAAAAATCCTATTCAAGATACTGACTGAGCAAGAAGAAACGCTAACAAAGATGTAATATTCAAAGACATAATGGACATGGACCACTTCAAAGACTACATGAAAAGCGTAATTAGAGCATTCAAGACACCAAGCGTCATGGGATTCAAACCAGTCTACAAAACAGACTACATCTGGGTAACAGTCCAGTGCCCACCAAACATGTGGACCGAAGATATGTCTCAAGAAGTCTACACAGCACTCGCAGGATACGTAACCAGCGAAGTATCAAGAACAATCACTGTTCGAGTAACCGAATCACGAGACGCCATGGACAACACGAATACTAGTAGTCGGCGGAAGAGCAAAAGCCTCAGACATGGAAGCATTACGACGAAATGCAACTGCTCTACAGCAAATCAACCGATTTCGAAAGACACCTCTCAAGATCATACCTACTTGAACACGGCGTTGCAGCAACACAAATAGTCAAAGAACATCAGCGGAAACGGCAACGAAACCGAAACTACGAACAACGGCAAAAACAATAAAAAGTAAGAAGGGAGCTTTAACTCCTTTTTTATTCCAATAAACTTTTTGTGATTAACTGCCAATCTTCTTCAGTTATTGAACCTTTTTTGACTGCTTTGTTCTTCATTTTTTCAACTCTTTTCTCTAGTGCAGCAAATCTTGTTGCTGTCTCAAAGCCGCCTACAAATAATGCTATGTCTATGCGGTCATTGCTGTCTTCAACGTATACTGGGTCGGCTATGATAGATTGATTCAAGGTCTGCTTTATTCTTGAACCAGTTGGCTATTGCTAACTCAATTTTTCCTCTTGTAAGCTTGTCTTTTAGACTGAAATGGCATTCGGATAAGAACATAAAGTAAAGTGGCTGTTGATAGGTCAAAAGCAAAAAGTGGTCTGAGCAAAGTGGTGTTAAGCATATTTTCTAATGAACCGTAAATTTTCAAGCTTAAGCCAGAGTGCTAATAGAACAGTGAACATTTTGGAACCGAAAGATTTTGACATCTCGCACAATTCAGGGACAAAAGTTTCTTTTGCCAACATTAAATCAAGAAGGTAATTCGATTACTGCATTTCCGTTAATGGCGTAACCGTTTCTGTCAACACCTATGTAACTTTCAAGATTATCTCTGTCAAAAAGCAAAAGAGCAGTATCTTGTTTCGAAGCCAAAATACCCACAGATGCAAAAGTGTTAAATTGGCCATCTAATAGGCTGCGCCTTCGAAGGTAAAAGCGGTAGAGCTATGGAGTTTATGTTCCATTCTTTGAATTGAGCATTTAAGCTTGGCAATAAAGCGCTACCAATGCCGTTCCAAGTGGATGAAACAATTATGGCGCCTTGAAGTCTTCTCTATAGGCTTGCTCTTTATCTTTGCAAAAAAGCTTTCATTATCAGCAACATATGGTAAAATGTCGTACCAGAAATGAGTATCAATATCCTCATCTAAACAGACAATGTTGTTCTCGTTCCAGCTGTCCTTGACTCCATTTAACTACATCTTTAGTTGATTTTTCAACGAAGATGGGCAAAACCCCTTGATCTTTTTTAGCCTGCAAATGAGCCTTTTAAGACAATGTTTATTGGGTATTCACCGATGCATACTGACGGCTTTTGTCGGTAAAAGACGCTTTAAGTTATCAGTGAATTTTCCTATGTTCACGACACTGTCTGTTAATGGTACTTTATTTTCAATCTCGATTGACATGCTCTCGATTACACTTTCAACTGGCGACGTAATTTGTTCAAGGTCGGGGCGAGTCAATGGATCAGCGAGTTTGTCTTGATCCTTCACCCATTTCAATTCGATGAGTGTTTGATTCTGCTTTCCATCAATCAGTTGAACATTGTTATCGATTTGAGGTTTTTCCAGCGTTTCTTTTTCGTTTTCTGCTGATTTGTTGTCTATTTCCACGCTGGTTTCTTGAGTTGCGGCCTGTGATGAGGCTGGTTGAATATTATTAGCTTTGTCAGCAGTTTGTTCCGGATTGTCGGTTGAAGTTAGCAATGTTTCACTTTGCGGATACTGTCTTGGCTGTTTGTGGAGGCTGTATTAGATTCGACTTCAGCCTGTGATGGCTGTTTTATATTTTCAGCTGACAGTGAGTTGCTATCGCTGTCAATTGGTTGAATGTTGTCGTTAATCCCAATTGGTCTGTTTCGCTGTTTCATCAACGGTCGTTGTGTGAAGTTGTCGTTATTGATTGGTTCAGACGGTTTGTTGGTTCCATTTGCACGTTCTTTTTCAGTAGTCACTTTTTGAATACCATAATCTCAGTTTTCTTTTAGGCAAAGTTATCACTTTCGGGGCTTTTTTCTCGATAAGCTTAAGAAGACTATAGCAAAATAAGGTTTTAGGTATTTACCCTTGAAAGCGGGAGAGAAAGAGAATACTTCACGTTTCAAACGCTTGTTTAACAGAAGTAAGAAAGCTCCAAAACAGAAAAAAAACGAGGAAGATCAAACAACCGAAGAGACGCCAGCAGCAAGTCAGGCGCCAAAAAAGCCCTCGGGGTTCAACGCACGCTTCAGCATCACCAATATTAGAAAAAAGATGAAAGAGACAGAAAAGAGGGAACGTGCGCTTGAAACAACCAGAATCAAAATCATAACATTAATTATGACTTTTATCGCAATGGGATTGGCTTTTTCGTTAATACCCCTATTATCACAGCCTTTGCCAATACTTCTAGCTCTTCTTGTAGCTTTTGTTACTTGGCAAAAGCCCAGAATCGGAATGCCTGTTGGAAGCATAATTATCGGTATAGGCTTGCTTTATCATTTATCAGTATTTAATGCTGATGACCCTGTAAATTCAATTAATTTCATTGCCCTGATAGGCGAACCCGTCTACCGATTCGCCTTCGCTGGTGTTTTAATGGGTTTATTTGTTGCGTTGCCCATAATCTTCTACCGCTACAGGCATGCTATTGCCATTGACTTTGGCATATTGGCGGCGATGTCGCTTGCCAGCAACCAAACATACTTTTTAGCTATTCCATTAATCTTAACTGCAGTGGTGTTCTACAAAAAAGACGCTGTCGTAGCTGCCGTGTATTATGGTTTAATAACTATACCTTTGATGATTGTAGAATATTTTAAGTTCTATATAGCACAAACTACCGCCGTAGAATGGTGGAAAGCGCCGGGGTCAGCTCCGCCGCTTTTTGAGCCTCTGACAAAAACGTTTAACCTACTTCAATCAACAACTATGGGCTCTTTTAGGCTCTTTAATGCAAACCAGCTTACAGACACAATAACCTATCAATTTCTGCCCACGACCAATCCAGATATCGTAGGAAAAACAATGCGCTCAGCGATTATTCAATACCGTGACTCTTTCCCAGGCATACTCTTGTTCGTGGTTATTATTGTCGGAGTAGTTTTGGCACTCATGGTTTTCGGCGTCGGTTTCGTAAAGAAGACAAACATTGCATATGGTGACCGCGTGTTAACATCTTTAGTTGCCACTGTAGCTACGGCGTTATTCTTTGTCTTTTTAGGCGCTCTTCAAAACCCATTAGCCTACACTGCTAAAGTTGATGGAACAACCACCGCTTTAGCTACTTTAGCCACTCTTGCCTTCACATTGCCTATTTCCATGATTAATTATCAACCTAAAAAAAATGCAACAGCAGATATGATTGCTGAAAAAGCAAATGAGTTGATGGTGACGCTCCAAGCCTTTGAAACTCAACTTAACATTGTCAAAACAAGCATTCCAGTAAACGTTAGTGCTACAGACGTAAAAATGATGCTTCTTAAAGACAAACTGAACGATATTCAAAATAAAATCTCTAAAGGATTCTATGAACCATCAGAAATGGACAAAATCTTCAATGAACTAGACAAAAACATCAGCGTGGAAATTGATGGTCTGGTATCTGAACTTAACGCTATTCTTAGTGAATACCAAATTTTCGTCAACACGGAATACGCTTCATGGCTTGGCAGACTCAAAGATGACATCGGATTAGAATTTAAGGCCAGCATGAAACCACATTATGAAGCAGACTTACCTTTGGAAGAGCGAATACAAAGTATCCAAGATGTGCTAGACGCTGGCAGAGTTCTAGCAGTTGATGTCATCCAAGTTGTTAATCCAATCTACGAAATTATAACAGTTTTGTATGATCCAAGTCTTCCTAAAGACAGCGAGGCAGTTGCTTATTCCAAAATGAAGCTTGATGAAAGAGCACCTTGGCAAGCGGTTGAAGCATTGTACGTAGCGCTTAACAATTGGCGCAAGCAGTATGGCGATGAGATTGCAAAATCCACAGAATACCTCAAAAACTCCTTGAAGCCAATTATTGATTTACCCCTTCAAAGTGGCAGTTTAGGGCCAGTCTTAGGTGACAAAATGCCCATGATACTGGGGGATGCAAAGAAAGCATCATTAATTAAAGATACCAGCGAGAAAAAACAGCTAAATGTTTTGAACCTATTGACCATCGAATATCTTCTTGACGGCGTTCTTGATATTTCCAAAGACGTTTTCTCTATACTTAACGAAGCGCTGAATAACCAAGAAAAAGACATCGTGGAAATGCTGCCTACAAGCAATTACCTTTGGGAGAAAAACGCTACTTTAAACGAAAGAATGACAGAAGCACTAACTGTACTATCTGAGCCCAAGAAGCAAAGTGAACGAAATTATGGAAAATCTGCCAAAATTCGAAGGCTACATCAATGAATGCATACAAACACTAACATTATACAATGAACGCAGAGAGCTCCTGCTCAACTATCCAATGGCAAGAATTGCAATAGAAGATCAACTAAAACAAAAAACGCGCCTAACAACAGCTGATCTGCCCTTTGAAACAAAATACTCAGCTGAATACTTGCGACTCTACTACTTGGAAAAGTACAGCGAATTCGACTTTGACAAGCAAAACGTTTGGTTAACAAAGAAAAACTGACCAACTCGATTTAACGTATCAACACTTTCTTTTTATATCTCAAATCGCTTCTAATCAAATAGTAATTTTTGAGGCGAAAAAAATGACTTATTTTGCTGACCGAGTTGACGCTGGAAAGCGTTTAGCTTCAGCTCTGACTGATTTTGAAAGTAAAAACGGGATTGTTTTAGCGATTCCACGAGGCGGCGTCATTGTAGGCTATGAGATTGCTAAGGCTCTTAATCTTCCACTTGACGTTATTATTCCGCACAAGATTGGCGCACCAGACAATCCTGAGTTGGCTATTGGCGCTATGACTGAAGACGGAACTATAATCCTGGATAACAAATTAGTCGCGTTTATTGGTGTACCGGATTGGTATGTTCAAGAAGAAAGCAAACGACAGAAAGTCGAAATTGAACGCCGACTAAAATTATACAGGCAAAACGAGCCTTATCCAAAATTGAAAGGTCGGGACGTTATAATTGTGGATGATGGAATAGCTACAGGTTCAACCATGAAGGCAGCCTTAGCCTCTGTCAGAAACAGGGGCGCCAGAACTGTTACCGTCGCAGTTCCAGTTGGTCCACCTTCAACTTTAGAAGAACTAAAAAAGCAAGCAGACCGAGTTGTTTGCATATACACTCCGGAGTATTTCCAAGCCATTGGAGAATTCTTCGCTGATTTTGGTCAAACGTCGGATGAAGAGGTAATCGACATACTTAGGCAAAGTAGACGAAAACATCCCGAAAAACCAGCTGGGAGGTGAGAGCATGAGTCATCAAGAAATAATCGTTAGAATTCCTGTCGGCGGAGCAATTGTGGAGGGCAACCTAAACGTACCCTCTGAGACTAAAGGGGTAGTATTGTTTGCACATGGAAGCGGAAGCAGCAGATTCAGCCCCCGAAACCGATATGTTGCAAGGCAGTTTAACAAGGCAAAAATTGGAACATTACTGTTCGATTTACTTACTAATGAAGAAGACCAAGAAGACTTGGAAACAGGCGAATATCGCTTTAACATCTCTCTTCTTGCTAAGCGCCTAATTGCTGCAACTGAATGGCTCAAAGTAGATTCAAAGACAAAAAATTGCGTTTTCGGTTACTTTGGAGCAAGCACAGGCGCAGCGGCGGCTTTAATAGCGGCCGCAAAGCTTCCAAATGACATTATGGCTGTGGTTTCTCGTGGAGGACGCCCTGATTTAGCAGCGGATTATCTTCCTCAAGTAACGGCACCAACTCTTTTGCTGGTAGGCGGATTGGATACTGAGGTGATCGAGTTAAACAGACTTGCGATGGAGCAAATGTCATCTGAAAAAAAAATAGTGATTATCCCGGGCGCAACGCATCTGTTTGAGGAGCGGGGGAAGCTTGAAGAGGTCGCGAAGATATCAACAGATTGGTTCCTGCGTTACCTACTTAAGCAGTTAGGCATTGATGAGAAATACTTATTCGCCTTTCGGATTCTTGTACATCTTGTAGAGTGCATAGTTTTCTGCAATGTCCGCCGTATATAGAAAGCTAAACGCTAACACATCTTCAAGAGGCACATTCATGTAAACCTTATCTTCAGAAATGTTCATTGCTTTGGCTTTAGAGGTTAAAATCACCGTTAAAGTATCTCCCATCGCCAGCTCGTCGCCGAGTTTATGTCCATCTTCCGACTCTTCGTCGAGGGCTATGGCAGTTTTCCATGCGTCGCCCCCTCCGAAATCAATAATTACGTATGGATGTCCCATTTGAACCAGGGACGAAATTAGAGACTGAGGGCATACATTTTGCGCATTGGCCTGAAACCTCATTCATTTCTGTGTCGCTTAAAGGTAGAACAAGAACTTTATGTTTTATATTTGATTGATCTGTTACAGTGAAAAACTGCATAAAATCACAAAGTAGATATTCTCTTTTAAAGCTATAACTTTTTCTGTTTTGTCAAAGAGCCAAAAGCGACTTTTTTAAGTGGAAAAAATTAGAGCAGATTTGTTTGCCAAGTTAAGTTATTTAGCTGATGATGTTGTGCCTTTTTTGTCGCTAACGTTAACGTTTGCAACTTGCAGCACGTTTTGGTGGGCTGTCTTTTCTTCTGTCCATCATTGATAGCGAAAATATTAGCCAAGCTATGAATCCGTAAATGACACTGAAACTATTGCTGTGATTGCATCTACAGTCCGCCGACTAAATAGCCAGACACAGCTTCTGTGTTAGGCAATTTTGTCATAGATTAGACAAAGCTGTCAGTTGCACGTTGAACCCTGATTTTGTGTGTCACTCCAGAACAGCAAGTCAAAACCTGCTACATTCGATTCAAACCTAAAGCGCAAACCCCCCCGAACACTCGTCTGTGAATGATTATGCAGCTGGTTCCGTTAAAAATCGATTTCTCCACCCCAAATAACCTTACCTTGCACGTCTTTGAGGTTAAGTTAATTATGCTTGTGGAGTTAGGCGGAATAAAAATCCTATAGTGACAAGGTCTTTGTAAATGGCAAAGAAGAGCAAATAATTATAGAAGTGATATAGATAAACAAAAGAAAAGGGAAAATAGTTTTTTGCGCTTATTGATTATGATTTCTTTCTGAGTAGCAAAAGTCCTACTATAGCGACTGCTAGAATAATTGCAATGGTTGAAATTGCGAAGTATAGCTCAAAAGGTGTTTGTGCGGCCAATGTTAGCGGTGTGGGTGTTGGAGTTGAAACTGGACCTTTGGCTGCCGTTGCATAAGTAGTTGCATATGAGCTGCCGTAGGAGTCGTCGCCCATGAATGTAGCAGTAATAGTGTATTGTCCTTCAATTTCAGGGTACCATGTGTAGCCGAAAGTGCCGCTGTATCCTTCAGTGGTTACGTCTGCAATATGAATTGGGTTGCCGTTCGAATCTATAGCATCAATGGATACTGGAACCCCAGTTATCGTTTCATTGTTAAAGATTCCACCGTGTGGCTGCGACAGATGCAAGTATTCCATTTGTGTTGACATTGAATTCTTTGAAACACATGGCGAACCAGACTGTGCCGGTGACATGTCAAGTACTGTACCTTTAATCAGAACGTCCGTTCCCAGCAGATACTGCAGTTTCAGGTGCCGTGACTGTGGTTGCACTTTTGCCTTTGCCGATTACATACATGTACCCGTCCCATGAGTTGGCTGCGATCAAGTAGCCATCAGCGACAGCGCCATAAGACATAGGATTATCTAGTTTCCATACGAGGTTGCCATCAGTCATATTGATGCAGTGGATACCCCATCCTCTAGTCAATGGATAAGTTGGTGTATGCTCGGTATTGGATACGAACAGCTTTCCATCAGCAATATCGCCATCTCCGTTAAAGGCATATACTTCGGTTCCGTTATCGGTGTAGGGACTTTCAAAGGGAGCATAAGTAGGTGCCTTATAATGCCAGACTATTTTTCCATCAGTCCAATTGAAGGCGTAGACACCATCATAAGCGTACCTGATCACCATTCCGTAGGCAGATGAGATTGCGTAAGCTCCGAAGCCAGCAGATGACCATGGATAGTCCATTGTTTCACTTCTAAACCATTTTCCAGTAAAGCCATCGAATATGACGAAGTATCCTCCCTGCGCCATTGCCGCAACTTTTCCATGATCCATTATTACAGGCCCAGAATGGTAAAGTATGTCAGGGTATTCGGTTGTTGTTAAGTTGTACGTTAGTTCGCCCGTTGATAGCTTATAAAATTGGCAGACGATTTGCCACCTTAGGCTATCAAATGGCTGCCCGTATTGTGGATTAGACTGCCCGTATGTGTCTGTTACAACCGCACCTAAGTTATTTTCGAAATCCTGGAAAGTAGGTAGGCTGCTTCTCTGGTAGGTTGTGTTGCTTACAATTCTAGTGGTGAAGTTAGTGCTTGTTCCTCTTGTTGTCCAGTTAATCAAACGGTATCTTTGTGCACCCGCAGCGGCGCCAAGGTCTTGGATATTCAGGACGTAGCCACCTAATTGATTGTGGAAGACACCTCCTGTTAATGGTGCAATCGAGTAGTTGCCACTTAAAGCTCCAGTCCATGGATTGATTTTTCTTAGGTATGAGCCACTTATCGATAACAGCTCCACTGACCAAGTTGCAGACCCTACTTCGGTTCCAGCGATTGTTTCAGGATTTACAACTGGATTGACATACGAAACGATGGTTGGTGTTATGCCATCCGGTATTTCATAATATATTTCTCCACTGCGAAGATCATAGCATTGAGCTACACTTGTTCCGTTCGCCTTCGTAACTGTCTGATAACATCTTCCAGAGTAAATCACACTTGGGTAGCCTGGATTGCTTGTCGTGCCATATTGACCTGCCGGTCCTCCGATGAGTCCTGCGACGGCACCCAGTCTTTTCCATAATACATGAGCAGTGTTTGGTGCTTGAACCCATGGGGTGAAGTCAGCAGTCGGCTGTTCTTGTTTGGTTGTGTCAGGATAAAGTGTGTCCCAGTTTGCGTAGTTAAAGCCTACATAGCCAGTGCCAGGCCAGTTTCCAAGAATTGGCCACCATCCTCTATTATTCATCGATGCGGGTCGCGTCCAGTAATCGGTTGGCATTGTTAATGGCCAAGACATCACCTGAGTTTGTTGTACAGTGAGGTTTAGTGCTTGAGCGGAGCTGGGCTTGTAGTAGCATTCGTTGTATACATTGTCTCTTCCGCCGTACTCAAGATTAGCGCCCGAACTGTTAGTTACGATTTTTCCGTTGTAGTATCGTCCTGCGGGGAAATATGTTCCAAGAAAGTCGAATTTGAATTGGTATTGTCCAACTTGGTCAGGAGTGAATAGAAACCAGTTTGCAGCGGTAGCAGGTTCTGAATCTAAGGTTCTAACATCTTTTGTTCCGTCGGGCATTGTGATTGTGATCACATATCCCTTGGGAATCTGTATGTTGTTTGATGGAAGTGCTGGATTAATCCACATGTTTACTAAGACTTGCTGACCAACGCCTACGACGTGAGGTGCGAAGCTAAGATAGGCTCTAGTAGCAGATTGTCTGGCAACAGTAATGCCGGCCGGAATTGGTCCGCTAACTGGCTGTTGTGCGGCAAGCTGACCCTTAGCTGACTGAATTGGCATTATCATTGGTACAATAGAACTAATTAGAATTGCCATGAAGATTAAAGCAAGTGTTTTTATTTTGTTTGTTTGCAAATGTATTTTTTCTCCTATTTTTTGCTTATTAGCCAAAAAAAGGCCTGAAGTTCTAGTTTGTATATAAAGTTTATTTAAGCCTTTCGAAAACATCAACGTATGCGATTAAAATGATAGCAAAAAATAATCATTTTTTAGCAGTCAAACCCAAAACTGACCCTTTCATTGGAAAAATCTTATCTTGCATGGCTCACAATAGCAGATTGGAGCTACCAGCCTGTTGATAGATCTAAGTTTAGTTGTATTAAATATAATTCTATTTTTCCTTTTTGCATTAATAGGATCCTTAGAATTCAGAAAGAAAAGGGAACGCCGATTATGGGGAGCTTCTGTCTCAATTATAGTTGCTGAAACCTTCGGGTTCTCCCAGCGTTTGGCAGGCGTAGTAACGTTTATACTAGCATTTTATATCTCAATGCAAGGAATTCCCGTAAGCATTTATACAATATTATGGGTATTTGGCGGCGATCCCAAAGGATGGCTTCCACTTGACTATCTTCCCCTTGAAATATCTGGAATAGTATTGTTTTTCATAGGCGGTCTGCTTGTTATACTCGGCTGGTCAAAGATATTTAGTGCTAAAGACCACCTTGTTACAGATGGCATCTACAAGCATCTTAGGCACCCTCAATACTTAGGGATTCTACTAGCTACTCTTAGCCTTATTATCTACAGGTTCTCACCAATTTCAGTAATACTATGGCCAGCTTTAGTGGTTATTTATTACCAATTAGCAAAGAAAGAAGAAAAGAACATAGAAGGCAAGTTTGGTGAACAGTTTCTTGAGTATAAACGAAATGTTTCCATGTTTTTGCCTTTCACTAGCATGCGCAAGCAGAATGAAGCCTGAATTCAGCTCATAAACAATACCAAAAACAAATGCTTTTTTTTAAATAAGTGTCGCAAACGTAAGGCTTCTTTGACCATTGGCTCTACGAATGAGACGTTCAACCTTTACTTTTTCTCATTCTAACATACAGGTACACACAAGTGAAGCTAATCGCAATAAAGACTACAGCTGCCATTGTATAAAGGTCATAGGTAGGTGACGAAGGAGACGGAGAAGTCAGCTGCGATATTGGACCGCCAAAGCAATAAACTGTCCCTTCCCTTGAGACTACGTAAAGTTTGCCGTCGGCAATAGCAGGGGAAGATTTTACTTCGCTTCCAACATCATAATTCCATATTTGCATCCCTGTAGTCGAGTTTAAACAATATGCGCGTCCGTCGTTTGAGCCTATATACAGTTTACCGTCAGAAATAGCCGGGGAAGAAGCCACGGAATCTCCAGTTTCATGTGTCCAGATTATTGCTCCATCGCTCGGACTCAAACAGTAAACATTTCCATCCCATGAACCCACGAAGACTTTACCATAAGCGAAAGCGGAAGATGAGAACACAGCTGGCGGCGCATCGCAACTCCAAATTATTGTTCCAGTATTGGCGTCTAAACAATGAATTTGTGATCCTACCCAACCTTGCGGTGACCCGCCATTTGCAAAAAAGACTTTTCCATCAGCAACACAGGGAGAATCGCTAATTACACTTGACGCTGTATAAGTCCATAGCATTTCTCCAGTGTTCGCATCTAGGGCAAAGAATCTGTCATTGCTTCCCGCAAAGACTTTGCCATCAGCTACTGCGGGGTTAAAGGGCCAATCCCCAGTATTATATTTCCACACCAACGCTCCTGTTTCCGAGTCGAGGCAATAAAGGTTAAAATCAGCCGATCCTGTAAACACCTTGCCCTCAGCAACAGCAATAAAAGAAAACAAATCGTCCCCAGTTTTGTATTTCCATATAACCAATCCGTTTGTTGCATTCAAGCAATACATGTAATCATCTATAGATCCTATGTAGACTTTTCCATCAAGAATGGCCGGAGATGCCCTGTTCGGGTGATATTGTCCTTGCGTGCATCGCATGGGTAAATCGCTTCTATATTTCCAAATGAATGAGCCTGTACTGGCGTTCAAACAAACGACGTAATCATCTTCTGATTGTATAAACATCCTATCATCTGCAACCGCAGGAGAAGCACACATAACACCTCCCGAAAGTGTATAATTCCACAATACGTTTGGCGTGTTAGGTGCTAGGCTTTCGGTGTAACCTGTGAAGCCAGCGTCGTGGTGGAACATTGGCCACGAATAGCTTGTTTGCTTTCCTTGTGCACCCAGCTGGGCGTTGGCTGTTTGGTAGACAATTGGATACAACAAAAAAGCTATCATTAAAACCATCGAGAATGCAAATAGTCGAGTATGTGTATTTGAGGTCAAGCAACTATCGGTTGATTATTTTCCGCTCTAAAGCTTTTAAATTATTCTCAAGTCCAAAGTTGAAAACATAATAATCACAGAAGTTTTTGCCTAGTCTTCTACTGGCATAATTGTTTGACCTTTCCAGAATCTTTGTAATTTAATAGCAGGATTCCATCACGAAAATGGCTCAATACTGCACCGGAAGTCTTTTGCCCTGATTCTATCAAGAAAGCGCGATCTAAGTCAACGCTTCCTGACGCAGGCCTTCGTGGGTTCAAGTTCAACACCCTCAATGGCAAGCATGCGCTTTGTTATACCTTCCTTTTCCATATCCTCAGACGTATATTAAACCAAGTATACAGTTATTTTCAACAAATAATCATTCTTAACCATTGCCAAACATGGATTAGCAGTAATTTGGTTGATGGTTGATTGGATTAAATTTTAATCCGGAAAAATTGGCTTGGTAATTTTCTTTTTCTGAAAAGCTTCACATTATCAATTTCTGCTAACGTTCTCAATACCTGACTCAATCAACTTCTGAGCTGAGAATACAATAGTTAAGCCAAGAGTTTTTGGAAATGTTTGTTACTGAATGTGCTGCACTTTTGTTTAATCGCTTTATAGGGAAGTTTATGTAGTATAGAGCAGTAACGTTATGATTAAATGGTGATGGAAAATGTCGGAAAAATCAAAGATTGTTTTCGTTGGAAATAAAATGCCAATGGACTATGTTATGGCAATTATTACTGGTCTGTCGGCGGGCGATGGTAAAGAAATAACCTTGAAAGCAAGAGGACAAGCAATAGCCACTGCGGTTGACGCGGCTGAAATTACGAGAAATCGCTTCCTAAAAGACCTGAAAGTACACAAAATCGTTATAGGGACAGAGCAGATGCCGCCGAGAGAAGGCGAAACCAGATCACGGATGGTTTCAACAATTGAAATAATGCTAACAAAAGAGTAGGAATACTTCGCGAAACACACGCTAAGTAGAAGTAAAAGCACGCCGAGTTTTGGTCTTCTGCTGTCTTATTGAAAATCCTGTTGAAGAACCAAGACAACGTCACTTTCTCTGCCTTTCCATATTTAGGCTGATCTTTGGTTTTCTCTTCAAGCTTCTTTTGCTTTTGTTTCCTTCTTTGGGCTATCATGGCTCCATATCTTTGCCTTAACGTAACTGGCTCTACAACTGTTTGAATGGTACACTTTTTTTAAATCATACGTTTCAAATACCACACCACAGTAGCAGGTTCTAATTAGAACTTTATAACTTAATCTTTCAAAGCTTTCCATATCACAAGCATTCCAGTAGAAGTCTTTTAGTAATCTTTGTATCTTTTTCAAATGTTAAGAGAACACTGACCCCAACAGTAACGCTGCTTTTATAGATGCAGCTTCCACAATTTGGTGGATCAAAAAGTCTGCTTTTAATCACAAAACCTTCTCCACTGATGATATATGAAGAGGTGGATTTCTGTCTTTCCATGCGTGCTCATAGCTTGTATGACCTGAATCAAGTATGCAGGACTAAAGTCCTTATAGAAACCATTCAGTGATTTCCGTTGGTTAAATTAAATTTTAATCCCACAACTAAACGGTATTCAACCCTTAGTCTTCTTGATATTCGTTTTTAACAAGTTCTACGGAGACTGAATCATCGTGACCAGTTTTCTTTTCGGGTTTTTTCTCTCTTCCTTCCATGAACCCGTTTTCCGAAGCAGTTATTTCGTCTTCATCGAGCATGTTTTCTCTTTGCGCATCATCATAAATATCTTCAGTTTCTGATTCGTCATTATTTTTTTTAACATCATCTGTATCCAAATGAGGCATTTTTCTTTTTTTGCTCATCCAAAACACCCGTGAAGAACTATTAAGGTTAGACCTTAATATCCTTAACTTGCGTTCAGTTTTAGTTGAAAGGAAATAGAATTTGGAGAATTCAGTATAGATGTACTCTAAATATGGCGGGGTCCGACGGTGTGAATGGCTGATCGGAATATGATAAATGTAAGGCTAATTTGCCTTTTTGGGGTCAAAACACTTGGGAAATGATTTCGCTACAAACATTCCAATCAGGGACAGATGATGTGAAGCTGCAAATAGCTAGTTTAAAGAAGCGGCTGAAATGTCTCCCAAGCCAAAATTTGAGTTTGCGCCAATTTATTATCAAATATTATCATAAGTTCTTTAACTTGTGAAATATCAGAAGGTTTTCTTTTTTTAACAATTACTATCACGGTTATGCTTCAGGCTTGGTTTGTTGTCAAAGACTCAGAAAAATGTTAAGGATAAATTATGGGTGAAGCAGGTTAATTTAGGTCTATTTCTGGATGAATTAGAATGCATTTTTGATGATTCGATTTCGCAGAGAATCACCCGCGAAAAGAAATTAACTGCAATTTCAGAATTATGAATTCTTAAAGGTTAAATAAGATTTCAACTGATAAGCAAAAACGCCAATCTAAATATTAGATGCCAGTGGATGAGCAAGTTTACATGCAAAAAAGAAGAGTCAATGTTTTGTTCTTTAGGTTCATAAATAGATTCTCTACTCCGCTCGAAATTGTCACTCCACTTTTATTATTTCTGTTGCTTTTTGTGGCACAAATAACACCGGTGTACGCTCAACTTAGCCCTGCTAGAAATCTAACTGGAACTTGGCAAAGCTCATCTTCCGGCATGTATTATGATATGGATCCGTCAGATCCAAACACTCGTATGAACGATATAACCGCCACGTTTGCTATGGACATTACTCAACGGGACAGTCAAATAACCATAATATTGCATTTGAACCCGATAAGTTGGGTAACAGACGAGCACATACTGGCAAGAATACCAGCTGTCCGGCGTTCCTCCAGCGGGGGGCGGCTCAATTGAGTTTATTGGAACTGTTTCAAGTTCAAGTTTTACAGCTGATGAGCAAGGGAGTCAATTGACTCAGGAACGCTTAGTCGGTACGTTTACCACCGACATTATAACCGCGACACTTAGTGGATCTTCCGAGACCACAGCTCAAAATGGCATAGTTGTAACAAGAACTAGCTCACCAACATCAGCTCCAACTCAGGCTCCCACGTCAACTCCGTCAACGACAACGCAGCCAACGTTCAGCCGTTATTCGGGTAATGTTGCAGTAAACAAAGGCTCTGCGTGGTTCACAAATACTGGCGAGAATATGCCTCTTTCTTCAGGTCAAATGTATTCTGGAACCACAGTTTTAACTGGCAACGACTCGATTGTCGGCTTCACATACCCCATGCAGGATGGGACCGTGTATTTGAACGAGAACACTGAAGCAGGATGGGTAGCTCTCACCTCGAAACCTGCGCCAGATAGCCAAATCGCTTACTCAGTATATCCATCAACCGTTGTTCTGCCTCCAACCTGGGGACAAGATGCCAAAGATATGTTAATATCGATCTCGTTAGAAGCGACAATTGCTGTAGGGTTATTTGGGGAAACAGTCCCATCAGGTGTAGCAGTTGGTATAGTTGTCGAGGGAGGGGTATTTTTGATACATTTTGGGGTCGCATATGTTCAAGAAAGTAGATCGCATTTAGTTCAAGTACCTCAAGGATTATTCTTGGGAGAAAACGCGGAGTATATTGTAGAGGTCTCGGATACAACGACGACTGTTCAGGTCCTTGATGGCTCGGTTGTATTCGTTGATATCGTCACAAATAACACAGTAAATGTAGAAAAGAATAAGATGCTAACGCTTCGATCGGGAGAACAAAGCGGATTTAGTAAACAAGACCTTCAGTCTGATTTATCTGCCTTTAACTCTGGTTCAGTAAATCAGTGGTGGATACAAACAAAACCCAATGCTTTATTCGACTTTGCAGACCTTCCTTTTGAACCCTTAGTTCTGGTTTTTGTTGTTCTGGCAATAGTCTTCGTAATAGCCACTGTCGTAACCGCCTACAGAAGAACCAAGGGTCAACGCAGGAGTAGTAATCCGATGCATAACTCCAGCACATGTCCATAATCTCATCAAAAGTTTCCCTATCAGGCTTACGCAAAGCCACAGCAAAACCAATCCACCGGTGTCTATTTCCGATTCTAAAGCCATCCTATAAGACTCAACAGTTTTACCCACATCAATCATCTCACTCTAGTTGGAAACCTTAGAGTTGACTAAAAACTGCTTTTAAGCTATCTGTGAAACGACTACCGAACGCAAGTGGAGAGGGGGAAATTAAACTGATAATCTATCGCTTTTCTACTTGCATATCCAGCGGACTTGAAGTTTAGCATTCTTCGCCAATCTCCAAGAAAAAATTTTGAACCTTAGGACCAACCAAAGTTTTTCAGACATTTGCTATGTAGGCGATTTTTCAGGCGGCATCCAAACGGGTTTGCTGTCAACTATCTCCCGCTCGGAAGGCAACGGGCAGGGCAAGTCTAACGCTTCAAACACGCCTTTCTCGGTTTCTCCGGCGATTGCTTTATCGTCTTTGATTAGGCCTTCGCTGTACTTGATTCGCATTCCTTTGGAAATGGCGTAGCCAGCAAGCCACATGTTATGCTCCGCTGAACCAGTTCGGACAAGCAAGTGAATGCCAAAAGTCGATGGCTGACGCGCGGTAGAAATCCACTTGGAAAAGACCACCGTGACAAGGCAAGAATGCTTTTATGACACTGTTGCCCTGGCAGTTAGGTTTAGCCTTCAAGCGTCTTAGTTCTTCACTTATCTTTTGCCATTCAAAATCGCTCTTTGCGACCACGACAAAATCAATGTCATGCACCTTAGGTTTCTGCCGCCTAATGCTACCAGCAATTTCTATCTTGACACAGTGAGTACATACAATAGTTTTTATTTGGTTTGCTGTTTTTTCGGCATCTCCAAGGTCGAGTTCCACTAATAGTGGTACTTCGTTTTCTGGAAAAAGCGTGGATTGTTTCTTCATTATTTTCACCTTTCTTTTGTTGTAACGTGGACTTTATAGTTTGCTTTTAATCTCCGGTTGAGGTTGGGTACATATTTTTTGCCAAAGTACATCGTTTAGCTTGTACTCGAGTTCCCGCAACTTCTTCTGTTGAGCCAACAAAATAGACATAACCATAGGCTCAAAAACTATCGGGTTACGAAGCGTTTCCACTTGCCAAGCCATTATCCCTGCACATATCCATCATCTCATCAAAGGCACTGCTGCTCCTCATCGTTTGGCAGTGCATTTCTAAAGCTTTTCCATCTGTGAATCTCAAATTCCAAAGCCATCCGATACGAAGGAACAGTCTTACCCATACTCGCTAAGCCTCCAGACAATCTGAATCCTTTTTCATAGGAAATCACTCGGAGCGTAAGAATCGGCAAAAATGTATATAAAGCAAATGGATAAACTGCGTTGTCAAGCAGTAGAGGGTAGAGTAAAAGTGAAAAAGGATTTAGGTTCAGAAAGAGCAAATGAATTGTTATTTTGTTACCAAATAGTTAACGATGAGGCGGTTTTTTGAATCCATTGCTGCCTGCATGTTGAAGCAGGATTCAATTCTGACATGTTTCATCATCTGGAGGCAATCTCGATCGGCTAAAGCAACCTCACGCCTAAGTCCATCATCAACTGTGCCATAGCCTCCAATATTAGTTATTGTACCTTTAATGATAGCAATACTTTTTATAACAATCATAATGAA
Source organism: Candidatus Bathyarchaeota archaeon (assembly GCA_963831865.1). Classification (GTDB taxonomy): domain Archaea; phylum Thermoproteota; class Bathyarchaeia; order Bathyarchaeales; family Bathycorpusculaceae; genus Bathycorpusculum. The sequence goes on from CAWHSP010000042.1 coordinate 63,361, forward strand.
GCACAAGAAGCTAACGAGTAAGCAAAGTTTTTTTCTGTAAATTAGGTGTTCTTTTAGCGGAACGGGCTGTTCCTCTGGGAGAGTTATAAGGAACTGACGCAATTCAGTAGTTGATAGAAAATGAAAGGGATATTGCCAGCGATTGTGGTTGCAGCGTTATTTTTTACTTTATTGATAACTGCTTATCACTGCCCAGTTAAGGCTAGTTCAAATGATTTTATTACGTTTGATTCAGGCATCACAGTTTACTCTCCCCTAAACACGACTTATTACAATTCCGCGCTAGTCTTGAATGTAAGTTTGTATGGCGCTGGAAACATGGGTGGATTGGACCCTCAAATATCAATGACTTACAGCATCGATGGAGTATACAATGGATCAGTTCCCTTAAGTAGCGATGGAGAACTCCACGTTGTAACCAATGCTCTTGGAACAGTCAACCTTCCAAACATTCCTGAAGGCTCCCATTACTTGACACTATATTATTACGGACTAAATCAAAGAACATATGAACCCAAATATCTCTCTTACATCGACACAATCTACTTTAGCACAATAGGTCAAAGCGCAGCCTCAAGTCCAACTACAAACCCAACATTGACATATGCTCCTTCACCAACAACAATCTCCACTCCCAAACCCACATTAAACCCATTCTTGCCAACCCCAACATCCTCAGAAACGCCTATCATAACTGTTAACGTTTATCCTGCTGCGCCTAATTACATTGGAGCTATGTTAGTTATAGTTATTTCAGCCACGGTCATTGCTTCTTTGCTGCTTTTTAGACAGCATCGAAAAACCGCCTACATAAACAAATAACCTTTTTTCAAGCAAGGTATATAGCATCCCATGATATTGCAACTGATCAGTTGTTCTTTTTGCCGAACGCTCTGTTCTCTTGCGAGAGTTATATCGCGGTAGTGACAAGTGTGATTCAGGGTAGCGTTGCATCCATGTTATCCACAGTTAAAAAAACAACTCCGGTAATTACTATTTTCATTCTTGTTTTTTGCTCTATAACTGGAGGTGTCATCTGGGTAAGTTGATGAAAATAGTTGGGCAACTAAAGCCCCAATGCACCAAGCAAGAATTGGATTAGGCGCCACATCTGCTAACGGCAAAATCTATGCTATCGGCGGAATAGGCAGTACGGCAACGTAACCCCTTCAACACACCCTTTGAGCAAAAAGATGGCATCTATACTTTGATTAGCGATATCGTGGGGACCATAACCGTGAACAAAAGCAACTTGATGCTTTGACGGAAATGAACACATAATATCATCCGCGCGAAAGCATAACATCAGATTTATCTATGGACATCTATTTCCAGTCTTTAAAGCTGAAACCAAAACCTTCAGTTCTTGCTCAATTGAAGGCAACTCAATTGGTAAAACTAACTTATCAAAGGTAGTTGTTGATGGCGTGTTTTTTTCACTCCCATCAACAACTACTAAGCCTAAGCGAGATCTTTTCATTCGTATAGAATTAAGGGTTTTGCCCAGAATCTTTGCATAGTTGGTTACACCACAAATGTAGTGTCGTATGAGGCAAGCTATGGACCAGAAACTAACATAGCCTATCATGATTCAGCGTCAAACGAGGTATATAACCCAATAACTGATTCTTGGGAAATCAAGACATCTTTACCTGTGCCAGTTTGCTTTGCGCAAGCAACTGCAATTGGAAATAAGATTTAGGTTACAGCTTCTCTTTCAAGCCGTGTTTTACATATATGACCCATCCACAGACTCTTGATTTACAGGCAATTCTGGGCCTTTTGAGATTATGAAAACTAGGTAAAAGAGAGGAACTACGTACCTCCATTTTTTGATTTGTTTTCCAGCGTTGTTGACTGCGGAAGGTTTCAAGTCTTCCTAAGCTTGGAACCGACGTAGAAACCAACAAACCCAATTGCTAGTGCAACACTCACATTAACGAATACTAGATTGCCAAGTAACCTAGACTCGAGGTTGAATAATTGTGTTGCAGAGAATGTGAATGTGGGGTTAGCGCTTGTTATTGCTTCTGTAACCATTGTATTCCAAGATGATAGTGCAACAAAATTAACAACATAGAGTATTAAGAAAACTGCGCTCAAAAGTGTCATCTTTGTAATTGCTTCTAGTCCATTTTCTGACCATATTCTTCTTGAAAAAGCATAGCCAACAATAACGGCTGAAACAAAAAAAGCTACAACTGTTTGAAAGTCATCTGCCCAATCTGAAGCAACCGAAATAGATAGACTAAGTGGTAACCCTACCAGAAAACTGACAATAACTACTAAAACGATTGTAGAAGCTACAGCTGTAATGACATCTCCAAATTTTATCTTTCTCACCTCCTTACATCTTAATTTGATTTTTTTTAGCCAGTAATTTACGCAGAAATCATAAAAATCCACGAATCTGCAAGAACCTATTTGTTATGTCATCTAAAGACTCAATAGTCCACTTTTTAGACCGCTATTATCAGGATATTTTTTAACCTTTTAAAATTGTGTGACTGTAGAGCGCCAACAACAATGACTAGATTAAAGTCCAAACTCAACATTATTTGCTCGAGATCTTTAAAAAAGAATTCGTCTGGCAGCGTTTGGCTGATCCAGAACCTTTCCCAGAAACTTGTTTTTCAAAAGGTTTGCGGTTGCTGTGGGGGCATTGTTCTTGCTTTCATCGAGTAATAGTAAAGCGTTATGGCTATTGGAAAGATCGGCGTTATCAAAGCTGTAAGGATGCCTGATATAAGGGGGCTGACTACGCCAAATGGTGTAGTGATTAATCCGATTATGCCATTTACTATGCCAACAATAATGCCAAGTACAAGCAATAAACCGAAGGTTTTTAGCCATCTGTTGCTGACGAGAACCCGGCTTCTAGAGAGGCTCTCAGAAATGCCTGTACCTTCAAGCATTATGGCTGGGTATACAAGCGAAAACATAATTGCGAGGATTATTCCGGGAATAATTAACGCAATTAATCCAAGAACAATGAGAATGCCTGTAATGATGCTTGCTGCTAACAAGAAAAGTACTTTTGTCAAGGTGAAATTGAAGGCTGCTTGCAAGTTTGCCTGTCCTCTTTCTAGCATATCTGAAGTGAATTTTACTGTAATTCCTGTAGTGAAGCTGTTGACGATCCAACTTACGATTCCGGATAGAAATAGAACCGTTACGGTTGCTGTCAAGAAGGCTGGAAAATATGCTAATAGTTGCTGCGACGTGGGATTCACTGGGGCTACAGGTATAACTATTGCTGATCTCACAGCTATGGTTACTAATCCTGTTAGGATTCCTGCAGCTAGGAAGGGAATTAAGTACTGCGCAAAATTTCGCGAATATAAATTGAACGTTTGAGTTAATATTTCGCCT
>CAWHSP010000043.1:0-14178 GCA_963831865.1 Candidatus Bathyarchaeota archaeon
AGAAAACCCTAAAGATTACATCAAAGGTTTTCCTTGGCATCCTCATAGAGGAATGGAAACAGTTACCTACATGTGGACAGGCGAAGTTGAACATGGCGATAGTATGGGCAATAAAGGCGTAATCAAATCTGGCGATGTGCAGTGGATGACTGCTGGGTCAGGCATTATCCATCAAGAAATGCCCCAAAAATACGACGGCTTAATGCAGGGATTTCAGCTCTGGGTAAATCTGCCAGCTAAAAAGAAGATGACTGACCCAAAATATCGAGGGATAACAAAAGACCAAATACCTACTATCGAGAAAGATGGCCAAACGATTAAAGTCATAGCGGGTAAAATAGAGGGAATTGAAGGACCAGTTCAAGACCTATCCACTGAAACAGAATATTTTGACGTTGAATTATCTGATGGAAAAGAATTTCAGCACTTGACGCACAAAAACCTTACAGTTTTTGGTTACATAATAAACGGATCTGTAGAAGTTCATGATCAGAAAATTAAAAGCGGACAATGCGCGGTTTTCAGTCGAGGCGATTCAGTTAAAATTTCAAGCCTAAACTGTGCTCGATTTCTTTTTGTGGCAGGTGAACCATTAAACGAGCCAGTAGCGTGGAGAGGACCAATTGTGATGAACACTGAAGAAGAATTGGACAAAGCCTTCGAAGAACTCGACGAGGGAACATTCATCAAGAGCCACAAACCCACAAAATTAACTTGAAAAAAGTTAGATGAAAATTCATGAGCAAAGTTGAAAAAAAAAGCGAACCGCTAAAAAGAGCGACTTAAGTGACCGAGTAAAGGGAAAAGAAAAAGCTTACGTTCTATTTTATGCCACTTGGTGCCCGTTTAGCCAAAGGTTTCTGCCAATCTTCCAAGAATACGCAAAGAAAAACCCAGAAGAATGTCTCAGCATAATCGTTGATGAAGATCCTGAGGTCTGCAAAGAATACGCCATAGAATACTACCCGACAGTGATAATGTTCAAGAGGGGAAAAGTGCATAAGCGCCTGGATGCAGAGCCAGGAGTCGGCTTAGACAAACGGCAATTAAAGGACCTTACTGAAGAACAGTAAACTTCACTCTTTACTTTAGCAGAAATCAATTCCTGCTCATCTTAATAAGCCGCCGCCATCGCTGAAATAATAGCTCTCAAAAGAATTGTTAATCTGCCAAATGCAACCCTTATTATCAAAGAAAAGCTATTTGACTAATGGCTAAGATGTTTAAAAAGAAAAATTAACATTGGTGGGAGTAATGATCAATGATATCTGACAAAAAGACACCATTAGTTTTGGCTATATCGGGTTCTCTGAGAAGCCCCTCCTTTACTGAGAAAATGTTAGATAGCTTGCTTGAAGGAATGGGTGAGGTGGAAGTTCACAAGTTTTATCCTCATATGATCAAGATTGGACCTTGCACAAGCTGTTGGAGCTGCTGGCAAGGAAAAAACAAAGGTGAATGTGCCCAGAAAGACGATTTTCAATCAATATACGACGTTTACAAAAAATGTAACTACTTTATAATCGCTGCACCAGTATACGTTTTTGGTTTTCCCGCCACAGTAAAAAACGTGATAGATAGGTTCTTTCTAAACTTGGACTCTTCCCAGATTTTAATGGATAATGGCTTAACTAATCATCCTCAACGGTATACGCCTAAGGCAAAAGGCGTCTTGGTTTCGACTTGTGGTTTTCCAGACATTGAGAATTTTGCTTTAATGAGTCAACATTTTAAGAAGATAATGATGCACATGGGGTTAACCTGGGCAGGCGAAGTTCTAATTCCAGCTGCTGGGGCAGCAAACATTCCGCATTTGCTTGACGACAATATTGAAGCAGTTAGAAAAGCTGGTGCTGAGCTGGTTAATGGAACAATATCTCCTGAAACAATGCATCTTATTAGTGATGTTCCGATATCTAAAAACGACTATAGGGAAATGACTACTGCCAGTTTTAAAGGTGGTTTAACTGGAAGAGCCAAGACTATTGCCATTGGTATTAAAGCAATGAGAGCCAAAGGTAAGAAAAAACGAGTTTGAAAGTCTTCGACTACAATATTCTCTGCACACAAACTCAAACCTCAACCCTGTTCTGCTTAAGATAGTTGGTTGGGATTAAGTTTAATCCCGCCCCTTTTAGATAAGGCTTGGATGGGTTCTGTGAAGTCTCCATCAGTTAAGGGGTTAATGTAAATATTCGTCTGTGTCTTGTTTGGGGGTTACGTCAAGTTGGTGGCGTCCTAACAGTAAATTCAGAGAAAAGGACACATCAACTGTTTACTATGATTAGTTAGTTTTTGGGTGTCTCTTCATTTGAAATGGGCAAAAATGTCTCAATTCTTTTGTTGGTGTTTTGATTTTTCTTTTGGACCTCTTTGAGTCTATATTTGGAGTCTGTTTTGTGTGTTAAGCTATTTATTTTGGATTTTTTCGTTGTCATTTCTTTTCTACCTCTAAAAATTTTTTGATTCGAAGAATTTGATTTCTTATCGGGCATGGAAACATTGTTTCCATTAATCCTTCATCTGATGCGGTAGTGTATAAGCAGTTTTCGGTTTCGTATATTTCTCAGGGAGGAGGGGATTAAAATTTAATCCCAAACCCATAGAAAATCGTTAGAAGAGCAATTATTTGCCTCCCAATTTTGACCGATCTCCAGAAAGTTTATGCATGTTTTTTGTCTTCATCTACCTTGGTTTTAAGTGGCAAATTTACTGTGAACGTTGTTCCCTTGTTTACTGCTGTTTTCACCGTTATGGTGCCTCCATGCGCTTCAATAATGCGTTTACATATGGCTAAGCCAAAACCCATGCCCTGCGCTTTCGTGGTGAACAGAGGCGTGAAAAGCCAATGCAAAGTCTCTGCCGGTATGCCTGTGCCTGTGTCAGCAAAAGCAATCTCCACACAGTCTCTTGTTTGGCGGTTTGTGATTTCGAGTGTTCCCTTCTCAGGCATAGCGTCAATTGCGTTTTTGATAAGGTTTATGAAAACTCGCATCATCTTGTCTGCGTTGACCCAAATCCACGCGTCTTCATCAACGCGGTTTACAATTTTTATTCGGTCTGGAACCTGAATCATCCCAATAGCCTCATCCACAAGAGTGTGAGCTGCGTATTTTGTGAGTTCCAGATGAATCTCCCTCGCGTAATCTAGTAGGTCGTTGATGATTTTATCTGAGTGGTCAATGGCTTTGTCGATGTTTTCAAGCATTTCTTTAGCTTGAGCTTCAGAAATTGCTGTGCCTTTCTTTTTCAAGAAATACGCAGCGTTTTTTATGCCTGCTAACGGATTACGCAAATCATGCCCAACCATTCCAGCTAGTTCGCCGATAGCTGCTAAACGTTCAGACTTGACAAGTCGCTCATTTGCATCCTTCAACTGGACAGTTCTCAAATCAACCATGCATTTCAAGTGTTTTGAATAGTTTTTTACTTTGCTTTCCAAAACCTTTCGACGCTCTTCAGTTTTTTTGCGCTCAGTGACGTCTCTGGCTATGGCTACGAAGAACTGTTTGCCTTCTAGCTGCAGTGGAGCCAAAGAAAGCTCCATTGAAAATTCCAATCCATCTTTTCTCAGAGCAGGAAATTCCCAAATTTTACCGACGTTTTTGTTGTTGTTTCTAGCAAGTTCCTCGGTAAATTTGAGGTGTTCTTTGCGAAAGCGGAGAGGCACTATTGTCGCGCTTACTTTTTCGCCGACTACTTCTTTTTCTGGGTAACCAAAAATTGTTTCAGCCGAAGGATTCCAATAGGTAATTTTGTCTTCTTTGTCAAACATGAAAATAGCGTCGATCGCACAATCACTGATGGCTCTAAACTTCGCCTCGTTCGCCTGCAGTTTTTGCAGCAAACGTTTCTTTTCACCTATGTCTACAATAAACTCCAATGCCGCAGTCACATTTCCATCTTTATCCTTAAGTGGCGTGGCAATAATGTCTACGAAATACGGCTTGCCATCAATACCTACTTGAGAGTATTCGTGAGAATCTTTAGAGACTCCGTCTTCGAAGATTTTTTTTACTCCGCAATCAGGGCAAATGTGGTCTAAAGTGTTGAGGGTTGCATAGCACTTTTTTCCCTCTACGTTGCCCGCATTGTTTTTTACGAATTTATTCGCATACAGTACGCGATAGTCTTTGCTGATAGTTACAAAGCCCGCTCCAATGTTTTCTGTGAGGGCTTCAAGCATATCCAGTTTTTCCTTAACTGCAGCTTCTAGTTTCTTACGCTCGTTAATATCCAAGAAAACGCCCTGTACCGAAGGTTGCCCTTCAAACTCAATTCGATTTGCAAGTGCGTTCATCCAGATTACCAAGCCGTCTTTTCTCACTGCACGAAACTCGTGGAACGACTCCGGCTGTTCACCTTGCAAACGGCTTTCCATTCGCTTAAAGAAAACAGCCCTGTCTTCATGATACACCAAACCCATAATTCCTTCGGGGGATAAGGACATTAACTCGTGTGAAGAATAACCCAAGATTTTTCCCATAGCGTCATTTGCAAAAACTAGCCTGAGTGGCGCTACTTTCGTGACCAGTATTCCCTGAAGTGATTTCTCGACTAGCGTGCGATACTTTGACTCTGACCCAGCAAGCAGCTCTGTTGATTTCTTGCGTTCCAATGCCTTGTTTATGGCATCTGCCAACTCGCAATAAACTGTTTCTGGAGAGCCGTTTTTGTTGATGTAGCTGTCAGCGCCTAAATTCAAAGCTTTAACGGCAACTTCTTCTCTGCCCTTTCCAGTAAACAAGATAAAAGGAATTTTATTATTCTGTTCTCGCAACTCTTTTAGAAATTGGAGTCCGTCTTTTTTGGGCATCTCATAATCAGAAACCACGACATCATAAGGGCCAGTTGCCAGTTTTTTGAAGGCTTCATCCACACAACAGGCGCTGTCAACCTCAAAGCTGGCATCGATGTCCATTAGGATCTGCTTTGAAATCTCTATCATGGAAGGATCGTCGTTAACGTGCAAAACATGAATAACTATTTTTTCCTTCGAAGAAGCCAAATCAGCTACAGCTACGTCTACTTCACCGGATTGGCTATGCGTTAATATTTAGTCAGTCCCCAGTACACCCAACTAACTTAATTCATAATATAGCAGTTATGAATTCTAAGTACTGAAAGCGAGTAATGGATGCCCAGATTTTTGTTTTTTTTCTCGTTGCATAAACCTAATTAGCGAACTTTTGGAGTACAACATCGAAGTTAAGGAACGTGACCACACAATCGACGGAATACGGTATGGGATTCCTTTGAAGTCTACTGCTCCGTTGGGAGCGTTCAGATTTGGTTGATTTATATGAATGGCTTTGTGGATTTTGCTCTAATCCAACTAACGACCGAATAACCACCAGAAAAAACCATCATAGTCAAGAAATCTACAATTAGCAGAGCACTAATAAGTTAAAGCTACAACAATAAGGCTAGTAAGGCTGCTGTATACCCCAGTGGAACAATGATTAAAATGGAAAAAATCATAAATATTCGTTTTTTCGAGGAAAACGCTGCCTTAATCTTGCCTTTATTTTTAAAGAAGCTATAACTTGCTACGTATATTATGCTACTTGGAATTAAGACCATGGCAAAATAGACTAACCAAAACGGGTTACCTGCGCCACCTATCCCAAAGCTTATTGCCATCCATCCCGAAAACCCTAATGCAACAAAAACTAGCCCCATTAATATCCATAGGCATGTTTTTGTTTTTTCTTCCTGCATAGACGATTGTACAATTCCTAAAACGGCACTAGTCAAACCCCACATTCCAATGATGGGTGAGAAAAGCCAACCGATCCTGTAATAATCCGTATCCGCTGGCTGGGCATGAAGCAAAACCCTTGTTGGAAAAGTAACAAATGCCACAACGATTAAAGCAAACCCTAGGTAAATAAATAATCTAGAACAAGTCAATGAAGGGCTTTTCATTTGCCATCAAGCGTTTATTCGACTTTATAACCTATTTAATTTTTTGATTCATAGCCAAAATTAGCTTAGTCCTATTTGCGCATAATTATCGCTACGATAAATAGCGGATTACATCACCATAAAAGAGAGTCTACCTTTTGACAACACTTAAAGAATAACAACACTACAAAAAAATGCTCAGAAACTCCAACAGTTTTTAGTCAAAAACCCCTTGATTGATTTCAGTCAAGAAATGCCACGAACAAAAAATGAGTAATTTTACCGTTCTCTTAGGGGAACAGTCTGTTCCTTGGGGAGAGTAATATGCCTGTTGCGTAATCTATACAGTCAGATGTGGCAGCAATGAGAATTAAGAAAGTTAACAATAGCATGGTAAAGATTTTAATAATATGCCTATTAGCTACAACCATAAGCCTAATTTTACTGACGAGTGTTGAGGCGCAAAACAGCGGAACCGTTGTTGGCAACTGGCCGCTAAATGAAGTCCAAGCAAGCGGTTACAACACCATAACTCCAGACAAGACAGGCGTAAACTCAGGCATCGTAGCTGGTACACCCCAACCCACACTTGTGGACGGCAAATTTGGCAAAGCAATGCAGTTTGACGGGCAAAACTTCATCTACATACCCATAAAATTCATAGTTGGCTTTCCTCCAACACCTCAACCAATCTACATTCCGATTTCACCGAATCTTGACATTCAAAAATACGTTGACATCACCGCATGGATTAACGTTCCAGGATACAAAAACGAAACCTACAACAACATCTTGGTCAAAGCTAACCATCCAGATCAAGCTGCCGCTTGGCAGAATACTACCAGAGTCCTCGGGTTAGCCATAAGAGCAGGTGATCCTGCAAGCGGCGAAAACTACGTTCAAGGAGCACTTAGCGGTTTCGTGTTAACCGACAGTGGAGGATTCAACGAGATTGTGACTACTCAGCCAGTTCCGCTAAACCAATGGGTACAAATCGAGTTTACCCGCACTTCCACAGGCATGCACCTTTACATTAATGGGTACGTACAAAGTGTTGATGTGCTCCACGGCGTTGAAAATCCTCAGGGAAACATAGTCAATGGGACAGAATACTACGTTGGGCATGATGGATTAGCATCGATTCAAGATATTACTTTAACTGACTTGTCTCCGCCAAAAGTTAGCGAAGCAGCATTTGACATTGGATCAAACATGATGGTTGTGATAATCGTTGTTTCAGTCGTCTTTGCAATTGCATGGTTGTTGCGTAGATTGATTCAGTTATGGCTTATTCGACCCAGAGTCTAAACAATCAAACTTTAGACATGAAAATGGTGAGGTAAAGTGGGAACTGGACTTAAAATGCTCGAATTGATGCTTCGGCAGAAACTTTTGGGCAAGGGTTTAGAAGGAACCATCAACACGCCCCTTATCGTATCTTTCGCGGTAACCAAAGCCTGTAACCTCAGTTGTCTTCACTGCCATGTTTCAGCGCGGGAAGCCATGTCAGATGAGCTTAACGTTAAAGAAGCAATGCACGCCATTGACGAGATGAAGACCCTTGGAACTGAGGCTTTGATTTTCAGCGGCGGCGAACCTCTTCTAAGAAAAGAATTCGTTTTAACGCTTGCCCAATACTGCGACGACAGAGGAATCATAACAGCAATGCTGTCTAATGGAATGTTAATGAACCATAGAGTAGCTTTGGAACTCCGTGATTCAGGAATCAAAGCAATCGGCATACCTATTGATTCAGTTTACCCTGAAACTCATGACAAACTCAGAAACGTAAAGGGCAGCTTTAAAAAAGGGGTAGCGGCAATCAAAGCCTGCATCGACATGGATCTAGAAGTTATCGTTACCACTATGGCCCTTAAAGACACCGTGAAGAGATGCCGAAGCGCATCGAGTTTTTAGAAAATTTGGGCGTAGACGAAGTTGCAGTTTACGATTTGGTTCCAGTCGGCAGAGGAAAAGCCATGATGGATCAAGCGATGACTGATGAGCAGCGGGTCAGCCTGATACGGTACTTGCAGGCAAAGCAGGAAGAATCAGAAATGGTGTTCACCATGTCAGGCGGTCAACCGCTTTACCCAGAAATCGCCTTGGAAATGCACAAAGCGCACGACAGCAAACCTAAAGATTTGCTTCTTAAGGCGTTCTGGATACACAATGCGGTCGGGTGTCATGCTGGGATATTCTACTTTAGCCTACGTCCAAACGGGGACGTTTACCCATGCACTTTTCTGCCGATAAAAGTCGGAAACATCCGAGAGCAGAGCCTAATCGATATTTGGCGCAACTCAAAAACGCTCAATGACACTCAGGCAAAGAAGCGCCTTGAAAGGCAAATGCGGAACCTGCGAGTATCGTGAAACATGCGGGGGATGCCGAGGAAGAGCCTATGCTTGCACGGGAGACTTCTTGGAAACTGACCCAGTGTGCTTGCGTGACCTGATGATAGATGAGAAAGTCTCGCCAGTTGATGTGAAACGGTTCGGTTGGTGTGTCGGTTAACCTACTCTAGCTGGTTATCGTTAACTCCTTTAGCGGGTTTCGAACGACGTTTAACCGCAACTGATACTGGATGTCAGCATTAGTTGTACCGGCTGTTGGTTTTGTTGAAACAGGTTTCAGACCATACTGCAAAATGTATCCAGAAGAAATGGTAGTAATAAAATCAAGTCAATATAGGGTATAGTCGGAAACGATTATACTCCCTATTTCCTATATTCAGGTATTGTTGTATGTTTTATATCGCACTCTTTTTCATAATGAATACGGCGACGCTATAAAGCTTTCAAACGTCATGGTTCAGTCCTAAAAAAATAGGCTTCTATTGTTCATCCTTTAAAACAAACCTGTAACATTCACACTTAGATCTAGTACATACTTTATCTAAAAAATATGAATGCTCACTTTTGAGATGCTCACACATGCACGTCGCATCTATAATCTTAGCTTTATCTATCAAGATTTAGACCCCTTTTTTTCTTTATGTTTGACAGATCAGCAAACTGTCAACATCGGATTTTCTCTTTGAAGCGTTGACCTCGTGTATATTTGTGGAGCTGCTTGTACTTGGATTTTGTTGTCGCCTGCCATATTTTTGACCATGAGTCTGAGCGAGTTTTCGGCAAAGTTCAAGACATTTTTTCCCTCATTGGTAAGCTTGTACATTTTTCGCGGTCTAACAGTACACATATTCCAATCGCTCGTTCACGTAGCCTTTCTTCTCAAGTAAGCCTAGCAGGGGGTAGACGGTGCTGGGTCCTAAATAGACGCCAAAGCCCTTGCGGATTTTGCTAATCATTTGATATCCGTGCATGGATTGCTCATTTAGATATTCAAGGACAATCATGTCTAAGAGGCCTTTGGTTAATTTTGTTTGGGTTTCTTTTTGATAGTTATTGTTCATTTTCTATATTTCTCTCCATTTGTTGTGTGGTGCAGACGTGAAAAGCGTCTTCTAAGACACATATCTTATATCGTAATAGTACGTATGACAGTCACTTAAACCCTTGCACATAACACAAACATATCAAAACGCGACAAGAGACCCAACTGTCGAACACAAAAACACTACAATACGTGAAATATGTCTAAAAAATCAATATTTATAGTTTGAAGAGAACTGTACAACGGATCAACAGAAAATTGAAAAGCAAGACCCTTTGGTCAGGATGACTTTAGATAAAGGCCTCTACAGAAATAACCTTCTTGAGGCAAGCACCAAAACCCAATGAACTTTGTATTTGGAATCGAACAAGAGGTCAGCGTCAACAACTTCATAAATGAAGACATGAACACAAAAGGCAAAGTCTGGGAAATCCCAAACCCCAACAATACGCAGAACAACCTCAATCTGCGAAATTACCGGCATAACCGCGTAAGCAGTTCAATTTTCCCTTTTCAAAACAATCCTTTTTTGTTTTAATTTTTTCTTCTACTACTCTAAATGCACTCAAAATATTAAGCAAATCCATTATCAAGAAGGAACAAATCTTCTTGGCAAAAGTGAGTCGGACCGAGCTTATCCCCCAAACGAGGACAAGCCCTATGCCTTAATTCCTTTGCTAAAGCTTTAGGGTAAAAATTAAGAAGGTGTAGATTGATCTTTCGATTGTCTTCTATTTTTTCTTGAAAAGAATAAGCGCAGCAAAAGTACTTATCAAAACGACGACAACGACAACTCCGATTGCTGTGAAGGGTAACTCTGGAACGGAAGGCGAAGGATTTGTTGAACCGAAAATGTTCGTTTCAATTAAGCTGTAGGAAATTGTTGTTGTTACAGGTTGAGGTTCGGCTTGAGTTATGGTTTGAGTGGTTGACTCCAGCAGCATTCCGGAGGCTTTGTCATAAACGTAAGTAAGAGTGGTATTATAATCGGGCGTTGAGAGTGAAGCGTCAAGAATGTTCACTGTTCGGCTAACTCCTAAGTATGTTCGGCTTTCAGTTCTGTTGACGGCATATGTGTTAGGTGGCGGTATTGGATCTCCTTGATTCAAGTTTGATGCAATTATTGGACCTTGGGTACTTGGAACACCGTCTTCAGTTCCCGTTTCAACGTTCCAAACGGATGTGGTGCCATTCCCTGCGATAGCTGTTCCGTTTTTGAATTGGCTGGTTGAAAACAAAGTTACTGCTTTTCCGGAAACGTCTGTAACCTGTAACTTTAGCCAGTCATAATCATTAAAAGACTCAACTCCTTGACCGATCCCAACAAAATTGCCATACTTTACATATTGCCCTGTTGCAACCCCTGGACTGTATGTTAGGGCTAAAACAGGAAGTACGAACGCTGCCAAAAGGGCAGTTGTCAGAATAGCTGTTAAGAGTTTTAATTTGGACAAAATGAAAATCTCCTATTACATGTTATATTCTTTTAGTTGTTAAACAATTCTCTTTGCTCCGCAATGGGGGCAAAATGTTGCTGTTTGTTGGAAGAGAGCTCCGCAGTACTTGCAGGGAATCATTACGATTTCTCGGATTACCTCGCGGGTGACTTCCTTTTTGTCGTCACTGGATCCGCATCCGCAACCGCACCCAAAACCAAACGGACACATTTTTTGTTTCCTCCTATGGTGAGAAAGTTTCTGCTATTTCTTGTTTTTGCTTAAGTTGGTCCAAGAGAACTTCCCTTACCATGTCGCATGCCTGGCTGATTTTTGGACTTGCTACTCGGTAGTATACGGTTGAGCCTTCTTTTCTGGTTTTAACGATTTGTCTTTGCCTCATTATTGCTAAATGCTGAGATATGTTAGATTGGCTGGCGCCCAGTGTTTGGGTGAGGGCGTTTACTGTTTTTTCGCCGTCTTTTAGGTAATGGATAATTGCAATCCTTAGAGGATGAGCTAGTGTTTTTGAAATTTCCGCTTGTAGCTCGTATATTGACATGTCAAAGGTTGGTTTGGACATTTTTGTTGCCTGCTTATTTGAATATTCTAACATTCTGCTCATCTCTTTAGGTTTTCTATTATTCTAAATATGGAATTACAAAAAAGGAAGAGATTGGTTTTCTTAGCTTACTTGCTGTTCTTGGACGAACGTTCCATGCCACGTGTGGACCCAGATTTGTCCGCTGTATCCGTTGACGCTTAGCATGCCATAGGTTGTTCCGCCGTTAAGGACTTCGATGGTGTAGTAGCCGTAGAATGTTGTAACGTCGCCTGTCGTTGCCCCTGGTATGTACGTGTTTAGGTATTGCTGAGCGTTAGCTTTTGCCTGAGTTGCAGTTACTGTCAAGGTTGTGGTTGGTGTTCCAAAGATTCCGCCTAGGATTCCACCTCTCATCATGCCATACTTGGTGTTCCACATCATGTTGGGACCCATTTCTGGATAGATGCTGCCTGTGTACTTGTTGATTAATAGCTCGAATGCTCCGTTGCCTGTGCTTTTCTCGTTAACTTGGACGTAGAAGTTTGCCGAGTATTCTTCAACTTGTTTAACGACTAGGTCAGGATTTCCTATCGATGACACATAGTTTTGGGCTATTGTTACTGCATTGGTAAGAGTTAGTGGTGTTCCAGTGTAAGTGTATGGTGCTGTGTATCCGTAGCCGCTCATCATTCCGCCAAAGCCTTGGCCGTTGCCTAATCGACTCATCATGCCTCCTCCGAACATCATTGGGTAAACTGGCTGATAGTACTGGGATGTTGGTGTTGTGGGAATAGTTGCTCCTGTTGTGTAAGGTGGATTGTTGTATCCATAGCCGGAGCCGTAGCCGCCTCCCATCATTCCGCCATATCCTCCATATGGTCCTCCCATCATGCCCATTGCGAAGGCAGATGTAGTTAACAGAGCAGCTACTACAACTGAGATACTAACCAATGTTATTATTTTCCAAGTTTTCATTTTATTTACCTCACTTTTGTTTTTATTATGATATACTAATGTCTTGGAGCGATATGATAGTTCGCTGAAACAGTTGTGAAACAGTTTTGAAACATTCGAGTCGGGTCAATGTGGGCTTGAGTAATTGCTTTACCCAAAAAACCAGCTCCAAGATATTGTAATATTATAATATATGCATATGTTAGCTTATAGGTGTTCTGGTTCAAAAATCAAGAAAAGCCAACCAATCGGATTCGAACTTTGGTTAACAGACTCCATTGTCTAACAAAATTAATAAGCTCAAACAGCGTGAGGAAAACAGAGGAATAGTTAATGGAAAGCAAGAAACCTCAAAGAGAACTCTCCATAGGCGAAATATTAACTCAAACGTTCAATTTATATTCGCGAAATTTTGCGCAGTACTTAATTCCCTTCCTAGCTGCAGGAATCCTAACAGGATTAGTAACTATAGCTGTGAGATCAGCAATAGTTATACCTGTAGCCCCAGTGAATCCCACGTCGCAGCAACTATTAGCATATTTTCCAGCCTTCCTGACAGCAACCGTAACGTCTCTATTTCTATCCGGAATCGTAAGTTGGATCGTCAACAGCTTCACTACAGGAATTACAGTAAAATTCACTTCAGATATGCTAGAAAGAGGACAGGCAAACTTGCAAGCAGCCTTCAATTTCACCTTGACAAAAGTACTTTTCTTGTTAGCAGCAAGCATCATTACAGGCATTCTCATTGTTCTTGGATTAATTGCGTTAATTATTCCCGGAATAATCCTCGCAATAATGTTTTCGCTTGTATACCCAGCCATAATGCTTGAAGGCACAGGCATTTCTGAGAGCCTCTCTAGAAGCCGGGTTCTCGTCAGCAACAGATGGCTAAAAACCTTCGGTTTATTGCTTGTACTTGGCATCATTGTCGGCATAGTAAATAGCATAATCGGATTAATCACTACACCATTTGGCGTAGTCAGCCCCCTTATATCAGGCATTCTTACAGCTTTGATAACGCCGATCTTTCCAATAGCCATAACGCTTTACTATTACTCGATGAAAGCAAGAACAACGCCCCCACAGCAACCGCAAACCTTCTGAAAAACAAGTTTCTGGGAAAGGTTCTGGACCAGCAAACGCTGCCAGACGAATTCTCTTTTAAAGATCTCGAGCAAATAATGTTGAGTTTGAACCTTAATCTAGTCATTGTTGTTGGCGCTCTACAGTCACACAATTTTAAAAGGTTAAAAAATATCCTGATAATAGCGGTCTAAAAAGTGGACTATTGAGTCTTTAGATGACATAACAAATAGGTTCTTGCAGATTCGTGGATTTTTATGATTTCTGCGTAAATTACTGGCTAAAAAAAATCAAATTAAGATGCAAGGAGGTGAGAAAGATAAAATTTGGAGATGTCATTACAGCTGTAGCTTCTACAATCGTTTTAGTAGTTATTGTCAGTTTTCTGGTAGGGTTACCACTTAGTCTATCTATTTCGGTTGCTTCAGATTGGGCAGATAACGTTCAAACAGTTGTAGCCTTTTTTGTTTCAGCCGTTATTGTTGGCTATGCTTTTTCAAGAAGAATATGGTCAGAAAATGGAATAGAAGCAATTACAAAGATGACACTTTTGAGCGCAGTTTTCTTAATACTCTATGTTGCCAATTTTGTCGCACTATCATCTTGGAATACAATGGTTACACAAGCAATAACAAGCGCTAACCCCACATTCACATTCTCTGCAACACAATTATTCAACCTCGAGCTCTAGGATACTTGGCAATATAGTATTCGTTAATGTGAGTGTTGCACTAGCAATTGGGTTTGTTGGTTTCTACGTCGGTTCCAAGCTTAGGAAGACTTGAAACCTTCCGCAGTCAACAACGCTGGAAAACAAATCAAAAAATGGATGTACGTAGTTCCTCTCTTTTA
>CAWHSP010000044.1:0-9863 GCA_963831865.1 Candidatus Bathyarchaeota archaeon
TGAACCAAAATGGTCTAAGAGCAGAAACGGATCCAGCGTAGAGTCATCATCATTGCCCAGAACGCGCCTCAGTTTCACCCCGGCACCTTCAAGAGTTAGTCTTCGTTCCAAAATCTTTTCGACTTTTCTTTCCAACAAAAACCGCTCCCGTAAAATACTACTGCTATGCCGTAAATAACAATTTTCAAAAATATTAAAAAAAGAGGTCCTGGCCTTACATTAGACCAAGTTGCATCATGAAGCCGACGACATCGTAGAATAATCGTTCTTCCACAATTTCGTCATCTTTCCATGTGGCAACTGTACAGAATTCAAGTTTAGCAGTTTTTCCTGTTGGCGAAATCATTTTTCCATCTGCGCCTTTCATGGGTCCTTTCATGGTTACGGTCCAATCAGCAACGGTACACGTATGATCTCCATCGCCGGAAATAATCTTGTAAGGGTTGTTGACTAGTTTGTTGTCGAATGTTTTGAAGAATTCAGTTGCTTCGACATCGTGGTTATGGCGTCCAACGGTAGGAAGAGGCTGAGCGGGCCAGTAAGCTTTTACATCTTCTCGATGGCGTTTCCTAAAAGTCTCCCATAATGGGCTATTTGGCCCTGCGTTCCAGGCATCATCAAGGGTTTTCATCAACTCCAGGTTTTCTTTAACTCCCAAAAAAAATCACCTTACTATTTGTTAGTAAAAAAGACTAATATATCTATCACCTAGAGCGAGCGCTTTGTTGTCGAATATCTCGAAGAGTTTACTGTGGCTCCTCTTGGACGAAGTATGAAACGACCTCAACGTACTCTGCAAGATAATGATATTGCCGAAACATTTTCCAAGCGCCAATGCCGTTGTGACTGTATAGACACGACAACACACGCATATTAGCCTACGAAAAGAACTGTTTTTCTTGAAAGGATGTTCTTAGATGAATATATCGGGTGAAAAGGAGAATACTTCATGACTCTTGAATCAAGTAAAAACATAGGCGGCATAGGCGCAATACTAATGTTCATAGGAGTTCTTCCATACATCAACTACTACAGCATCGTCGAACTTATCGGCGCTATACTTATTTTGGTTGCATTGCATGGCTTCGCCCGTTTCTACAAAGACAGCAGAATCTTCAACAATGCACTCTACGGCATAATCACTGGCATAGTTGGTGTGGTTTTGGCAGTGGCAATTGGAATTGCATTAATCCTACCAAACATCAAAGATTTCCTGTGGCAAGTGTTTCCGAGCTGGAATGGCGACTGGTCAACCCTTCCATCTCTTTCAGGCATGACTCCAAACACAAGCAACATCAGCTTTGGAGACATTATTCCATTCATCACCGCAGCAATATTGGTTATCGCCATACTTTGGATATTTGGTATAATAGGAACTTTCTTCGTTAGACGCTCACTTGTGCAACTTTCAGCAAGAACGAACGTAGGACTATTCTCAACGGCAGGATTGATGATGTTGATAGGTGCAGTGCTGACTATTGTCTTTGGAGTAGGTCTACTTGTGATGTGGATTGGAGTGCTGATCTTGGCATTTGCTTTCTTCAGAATTAGACCGCAGGAAACATGACCGCTCCCAACGTAACAGCAAACCCTTTATTGCCAAAACTGTCTAAGCAAAAAGGAAAAAGTCCACTTTTTTCTTTTTTTGGAATTTTTGCAGACTATTTTTTTGAGAGAGGTAAACGAATCTATAAACTTCAGAATTTGCTCGCGAGTGGCATTTCGGAGAAACTGAGTGCACCTGATTAAAGCCATTTGCCGTTTATTTCTTTAAATTGCATCTGAACCACACGCAATCCTCACACCAAATCCTATGCATCTTCGAGACTGGGTTATCATATGTATCTTTGTTGTAGTGGCGAGTTTCTATCTTACACACAGGACACACTATCCATCCTGCAAAATGCGCGTCAGCTTGATTCATCTAACATAATCTCCAAGTTTCCTCTGACCTTTAACAACCTCAACTGGGTCTGGTTCTTCTAAATCCGGTGCTCTACCCAGCATCATGTCGGTTAAGCGCTCGTAACCGGTAACCATATCGGTTAGAAACTTGAGGTCTCAGTCGATAGCTGTAGGCTCCAATCGACAACAAGATTCTTGGCTTCCGCATCCTGTCTAAAAAGTCACATAACACGTGATTTCTTCTGGAGCTTCGCCTCAATTTTTAAAGCGAGCTCAGCCAGAATCTTATTAGTTACCTACGAATTCTTGCTCTGCGCCACCTTGAGTGTGCCTCACGGTTGGTTCTGCATCAATCACTCTGGAATCAGGCACTCCAGGCAAGGCGATTAAGCGTTGAAGCTCATTGAGCCTCGTAACAACGATGTTTTTGAGGGTACGCGAACCGTCTCCACTGGCGATGTAGGGCAAAAACTCTGCGGTCTTGGAGCTCTGCAAAAGATTGACAGCAAATTTCTGGGCAACCATTACTCTTAAATAATTGTAAATAAATTATTATTTACAGATGAGGATTCATGAGAGCAAGTTGCACCTTGGCATCGCCTCTTAGCCAAAAGCAAAAGACTGTTTGGTCGCTGTTAAGCAAAGGCTTATCTGCAGTAGCAATCGCAGAAAAACTTAACACCACAAGGCAGTTCATTAACCAAACCAAACTATCTGCGGAAGCCAGGCTATCAACAACTCTTTTAGATGTTGCCCAAGCAAACGACCTACAAATCACAAAACTATACCCAAAAGAAGGCATACTTCTGGGCTATCACCCGGCATTAAAGCGCAAAGCCATTCTTACCTACAGTACAAATTACGGAATTAAAGTATGGTATTGGCACGACAACCCTCAAGAAGTAACCGACTCAGCCTTCCTAAACCAAACACGACACTACCTACTCGACATTGCCAAAGAAAGGGGCATTGAAATCGGAGAAGCGGAGAAAATTCATCCAGCCAAGTTGGCACATTTAATATTTAGTCAACTTATCCCGGAGTTGAAAGCATGAATGTCAAAAAAAGTTTAGAATCACGAATTAGGGGCTGGTTACCAAAAGAGCCTACATTACCCAGCAAAAGCACCCAGCCTCAAGTGCGACAAGAAAGTAAGCCGTTTTCAAAACTCAAGCTTTCTACTCCTTGGTGGATAGCATTTTTTGTTTTATTATTCGTCTATTTCTATCTTTTCAATTCTCAGTTTTCTACAATAGTATTCATTTTAATCGGAGTTACTATCGCAGTAGGCTTAACATGGTTACTGCTAAGAACTAGGAACAATAATAACATAGTAAAAACCTTCAAGTATGCACTAATCGCTCTCGCTATTTTTGTTCTTGCATTTGAGAGTGCAGGAATCTACCTATTCCACTTCTCGGGTCCTTTAGTACCTCAAGTTAGCTTTCCAAGTGTATTAGATTCCTCTTTAACACTGCAACTTCAAAACTTGGAGCAATCTACGAGCTTTCGTTTTCTTCAAGCAGAACACTTTGGAACCCTAACTTTTCAAGATCTTACAATAGTGACCACATACAATAATGGGCAAGGAGGGTTTGATTGGACTTTTTACGCGGGGGATGTTAATCGCAAGACCTCGATTGGACAAAGAGGCGGCAAACCATATTCTTATCTTTTAGTTAATGTCTTTCGCAGTTATTCGCTTCCTCAGGATTACCCCTCTAATCAGGAAATAACCGAGAGCTTTAATCAAATTGACAGCCTTGGGCTCCATTGGTTTTATGATCAAGCCATTGGAGAATACCAAAATGCAACAGGAGCTAAACCCGTAATCACTGATTTACGGTTAGTTGTAGCATTCAATAATGTGGGCAATTATCAAGGAATAACCCTCTTAATGACGGGCTTAAAGGCAGGTCACGATAATTTCGGAAACAAAATTTACCCAACCATTTTTGCGGTAGAGTTCCAACCAAACGGCAACGTTCTATCAACAAGAAATACACCAGGAGTGTAAACTTTTGGGCCTGAAAAAATCCATGGACAACTGTATTAGAGGCTGGCTCCCCAAAGAGCCAGTCTTCGGTATCACTCAAACTAAGAGTAAAGCACATATTAGCAAAGAAATTATGGAAACAAAGAGAATCGGTTTAGGGATTCTTGACGTTATTGGAATTACTCTATTGGGATTCTCAATTTACGTTTATTTGGTTGACCCTCATGCATGGCGTTTGGCATGGGTTACGAATGCGTCTTTTGTGGTTATCGGAGTAATTGCAATCGCTTTGGCTATTTTCATTTGGGGAAGAGCCCGAAGACAAATGAGTTGAAAATATTGAACCTGAAAAGCGGCATTATTAATTTTATTCGAGGTTGGCTTCCCCAAGACCCAATTTTGCATACCCATGCTCTGCCAAACCAAAAGAAAACAGGTAGAGTACGAGTAGTTTTCCTAACCTTGGCAATAGGTTTTCTAGTAATTTTTGGTCTGCTCTCGGCTTTAATACTTATTGACTCATGGATAAAACTTCTGCTTGTAGGCTCAATTTTGGTTGGCGGATTAGTTTGGCGGTTCTCACGCGGAAACGTAAAGAAAGCCTGCAAATTTTTCGTTGTTGCAGTCCTTATCTTTTCGATAAGTTTTACTGCAGTTGAGTTTAATTTGATTTGGAATGCAGGTTATCCCCCTACTTACACATCAGCCCAACCAGGTATCACCATTTCAAGAGCAAATATACTGAATGCATCCCTAATCCAGATTGTGCAAAACATTGAAAGAACCCCGACCTACGAGTTTCTAACCGCCCAATTTGGGGCTACGACAGCTGAAACTATTAAATTAGATACATCATTTCCGGCTGGATTGGTCCAAGTGGATTTTTACGGAAACAACTCAGATGCATATTTTTACTTCAGCTCCAGTTCTGGTAATACTTACCATGTAAACGTTGGCAGTTCCCGCACTACGTACACAACTCGATTCCATCCACAAGCACAGCCAGCTCAAGACTCATTCGCTCAGATTGATGCATTGGGCCTTCAATGGTTTTATGATCGTGCCTTAGACATAGCACAAAACAGAACTGGCAGCGTTCTAAAAATCGATGCATTGTCATTTACGATGACATTTGAAGGCCAAGGCTACATTGGCTATGACAGAACCTACGTCAGCTATGAAGGCATAACCGTGCAACTAATTGGGTCGCTAGACGGAGAAAGTACCTTAATTGCAGATTTTGAGCCAAACGGAACCCTGATTTATATGTCACAACCGCAATAACCAAATCTTTTTTGGTGTCATGGACTATTTTTAAAGAGAATTCTTGTACTCTTCATCAGCCAATCCTCTCTTTTCAGATTCTTCCTATGAATGAATTGCATAGCTTGTCAATGCCCAGTGCCATCCTCTCTTTTCATCAACCGACTCTCCAAACTCTTTTCTTTGCCTGCCGATTCATTCTTAGAATTCTCCGCTTATTTGATGCCGAGTAACCTTGAATCGCTCCAGTATATTTTGCAAATCTTTCGGCAGCAGACCTGGATTGCCAGCTTCAAATAATAATTGCAAAATCTCCGGTCAATATCATCAACACACGCATTACGCTCGATTAGTGATTGCTCAAAATTGAAAGAACCCTTCAAACCTGCAAAAATCGTACGTAGCATTAGTTTTACTTCTTCAACTTCAGCTAAGGTCTGTTTGAGGAGTTGCTGGTTATACTTTAATCGACCTATATTGTCGCTTTGGGTGCAAAGTCAAATTTGACTATGGACTTTGAAACCGCAAAATTTTGACTTTTATCTGGTTGATAGCCAAAAATTTGGTGCCGTCTGCTAATCGGTTAACTTTATAGATGGACTGATTGAGTCCACTCCTATGTTATCTGCGGAAAAACAGAAGAGTGAACCCATGGTATCAGTCCAAACCCAAATAGAAATCCGAGGCGATTTAAACCTTGCCAATATGTCCAGAAAGCTAGATGAAATAAATATTCCCAAAGAGATCCTCAAATCTGTGCTCGTTAAACTGCAAGATGAGACAGTCAAAGATCTCTGCGGGCTAAAGTACCTGCGAGTCAAAAACCGGCAATTCAAAAGAGCAGGAACAACAGACCGAACCTTCGACACTAGACATGGCAAAGTAAGCTTCAAACTTGCCAAAGTATACTCGATGGAGTCAGACAGTATTATGAGGCCTTTGCTTTTGTACGTCGGAGTAGAGCCCCGAAAGAGAATAGTTGAGGATCTGGTTTTGGAATGCGCTGAAGCAGCATCATACCTTACCTACCGCGATTCCAAAGCCGTCATCGAGAACCTCACCTGGGCGGAGGTTTCCAGGACAAGAATTCATGAATGCGTACAGAAAGTAGGCGAGTTCATGAATGAAGAACGCCGTAGGACACCTGCGAAAGACCAAGAATTGATTGAGGGTGACGGCACCAAATTTCATGGCTTGCATGGAAAGAAGAATGAAGTCAACGTTATTTTGGGAAAGGATCAGCAGACAGGTGAGAAAGGGCTTGGCGTGAACGAGAACTGGGAGGAAACCGCATCGCAGTTTAGGGGCAAAGCTGAGTTTGCGGTTTCGGATAATGAGCCGTCTCTTAGGAATGCTCTTTTGGAGAAGGCTGCGAATTATCAGGCTTGTGTTCGCCATTGTGTGAGTGATGTACGTTTTTACTTGTGGAGTGCTGACTTGCCGAAAGAGCAGAGGAAAGAAATTGCCAACAAGCTCATAGCTATTCTGGAGATGCTTCATAACTCGGTTAACAAGCATCTTGCGGACAAGGATTTTGAAAGGTTGAGATGGAGAATTGATTGGGCTCTTTCGGAGCTGGATACGCTTAGCAGGGAGTTGCTTGTAGACGGCTTGGACACGGTTGCCCGCTTTATCAGGAACGCAGCTAACTATATGGTTACTTTTGCGAAGCTAGCTGTGAAAGAAACATGCATTCCCCTCACGAATAATCTCATTGAGCGTTTGATGGGAGAAATAGCAAAGAGAATCAAGCATAAGTGGATGCATTGGAGCACGAAGGGATTGGACAATCTGCTGAACATTCTCTTGGCAAGGTACTGCAACAGACGCGCATATGACGAAATGAAAGAAAGATACTTAAACCCTAACACCACACAAATCCAGATAGCGATAACATAGGAAAGCAAGCCGATTAGAAGACACAACCAAAAATTTAGCGCCTCCTGGGGTCTACAAAGTTTTCACATGCAGAAGAAGAAGCCAAACAGTTTACTGATTTTCTTCCATGCGTCATTGGTTCGCTGCAGCTTCCGCAACAAGAAACGCACTCTCTTCAACGGAGTTCTTCGAGCGTTGTCATTTTGACAGAGCCTCCGCTGGAAGATACATTGCCAAAACATTCGCGGAAGAAGTATAGAGCATTCGCTAAGGGAAAAAAGAAGGTAGAATAGAAAAAAATCTAGTCCTTTTTCTTACATGTGATGGCGGGTCCGACGGGAATCACTGCTGTACAACGACATCTATACCGTAGCCTCCGATTTTATCAGCCGCTTTAATTCTTGACCTAAAACTGCCAGCTGCTTATCAACGAGTTCTTCCTGGTTTGTTGTGGCGCCGTCTGCTAGTGCTTCTCTTGTCAGTAGTTGCTCTGGGTTCATTCCCCAAGCCCGGATTATTTCTTTTAGAGCGTCAACTTTGCTGACTTTGACTTTTGCTTTTATTGATAGTCCTGCTGCTTGGTAGATGTTTCTTAGAAAGTCGATGCCTTTGGATTGTATGTCATTGTAGGTATCGGGGATATGTCCCATCATGTAATCGACGTAGTCTGGTTGAACTCCTAAAGCTATCATTTGGGTTTTGAAGTATTTGCGGATGCTGTGTTCTCGCAGGTCGTATAGGCGTCCGAGCCCTTTTTTGAGCAAACCTGCCTTTTTGTATAGTTTATGAACTATTTGGCGGATTTGCTTAGATGAGATGCCTTTGATTTTTGCTCTTGATTCGTCTCGGATTATTGGCGATTCGTCGGTTATTTGTTCAGGCGGAGAGTATCTGGTGCCTTTTCGTCGCATGTCTAAGTAGAGCTCAAGGTACATGACGGCTTCAGGTCCTAGGAAGGTGTCATAGTCGCCGTATTTTCCTTTGGTAATTTCAGCTTCAACGTGGATGTGAATGGGTATTCTTCGGGCTTCTATGTCTTCTTTTACATGTCGGTATTTTAGCTTTGAAAGGGTGCCTTCTCTGAATCCTGCTAAGGCTGTTGCTGAAACGATGACTCGTTCTCTTAAGTCTCCGATCTCTAGCATTTTGGTTAATTCTTCAGGTCTTGGTGCTCTGTCTTTGTAAGTTACTCGTCTGCTGAGCGGTTCGGTGAGTTCAACTTTGATGCCGTTGACGCGGTAGAAGGTTTTTACTGCTTTTATGTAGTTACTTACTGGTCCCGGTTTCATTCCGTCGTCTTGGAGTTCTGCAAGGTATTCGTTGAGGTATCCTGTGTGATTTTGTACTCTCTGCGGGTCTGGGATGTTTCCGACTGGCTTAATATCTTGGATGATTAAGTCTGGAGTATAGCCAAGCCATATTGAATATCGTTGTACTTGGGCTGTGTAGTTGCAGCAGCTGTTGTAAGAGCCTGAGCAATGTCGTAGAAAGTGTCTTGCCATTTTAACGAGGGTTTGGTTGTCAAATACAAACGGAATAAGTGCTGGTCGTTCGCTGATAAAGGATGTCAGGATGTAGTTTATGAGGCCTTTTTCTTTAACTGCGAGGACTTTTTCGAGTTCTATTGCGACTGGTGTTTTGAGTTTATGTCCTGTTAAGCCTTGGTCGATGATTACAAGATTGCTTTGAATTTTTATTGGAAAGTCGATGGTTTTTAGTTCTTCAACGCTTAGCTGGCGTGTGCGAATTATGGGCTGTGCTACGGTAATGCCGTTCATTTGTGGTCTCCTTTGGATTGAGTTTTTCGCTCCGATGGTCGGAACGCATACTCATCTTCTTGTATAGGCTGCTTGCGATTTAAAGACCAGTTTGAACTTTTTTGTGGTGGTAGCGGCTCTGGAAAGAATGTGACCAGCCTTAAAATGTTTGATTTAAGCAGGACCAAGCCAGATGCTTTTGGGTCGCCGCCTTTGAGTGTAGGTGGTCCAGCGTCTTTATCCCATGACAAAATTATGTAGAGGTCGCAATCATAGACTAGCCAGCCAACAGCTTCTCGGGTTTGAGGTCCCATCTGCAATGCTGAACTGCGATTATAGCTCACATGATCAAGATAACGAACATAAATCAGGTTCTCAAAGGGTTCGTTTGGGTTTAGGGGGCTGTTGTTGGCAGAATTTTCTGGGTTAGACTTACAAGTGCAGGGACTGGATTTAGTGCCAAAAATGCAGTCAGGAGACTTTGCCTCTGCTGTAAGTCCAGCCATTCCCTCCCACCTCAGCAACCTGTTTAGTTTTAGTTTGCGGTTATGCGCTTGCCAAAAAAGAGGATAGGTTTGCCTTTGACGTCTTGCAAGTAGGTTACAGGAAACATTTGCCTGAAGAGTTCAACTGCTACGGGGTTTTCAAAGATTGGATTGGCGTACTCTGATGCTTTGTCTAAGTGCTCTTTGCAGAACGGCGCATACAGTCGTGTTCTTCCGCTTTGATAGTAGACGTAGCCTGTATACCCCACAGGAGAATTACCACAGACTACGCATCGGTTGCGATTTAGGCGCTTCACCAAGAAAGCGCTCCTATTCGAAGAATCGATCATCAGCGACTTTTCCAGAAACCTCAAGAAACCTGTTTAGATCACAAAAACTCATAACATCTCCAAGTTCACTGTCGCCAAGATCTGAGTACTCTTTTATGAAGCCAAATCTGCCTACTTGAACGCGAACTTCTGTTATTTTCTCTTCCTCACATACTTGATAAGCATGTACCGCTCCTCCAGGAACAGTAATCGCGTAGTTTTTTAGTTCTGTCCATTTTTTAACAAGATT
>CAWHSP010000045.1:0-18546 GCA_963831865.1 Candidatus Bathyarchaeota archaeon
AAAGAGCAAAATTTTTTGTTCTTTGCTCATTTAAACATATGTGACTACTTGAGATTTGAATCAATGTTTCAGAGTCTAACCTCTTTTACATTCGACTTGTAAAATCTTATGTATAGCTTAGTTTAAAACGCTAATGTTGGGCTTTTACTAACCTCAAAATGTAACGCGTGAAGTGAGAAGAGAATGTCTGTAGAGAAAATGATTCCTCAAAAACCCGTCCTTGAAGTCTTATGTGCAATTCAAGGTGCATTGGGTGAAGAAAATCAGAAAGTATTCGCAAAAGCCAGTCTAGCACTTGGAAAAACCTGGGGTAAATCGGTATCTCCAACCGAGAATCGGGATGACTTTGATGAAGCAGATCGCAGATTACCTATGTGACGACCTGAAACTTGCAGAAAGCATTACTGTTGAAAAGCAAGGACAAGATTACATCATGAAAAACCGAGGCTGCCACATCTGTCATGGCAAACTCGTAAAAGAAAGATACGGCATCACGCCCGCCTGCGCCATGTCCTGTTCCCAGTGGGAGCACTTACTGAAAACCTCAAACTAAAAAACGTTCGCCTGAAAGAAATCCGCAAACCAGGTCCAATTGGCGACTGCGACTGGGTTTACGAGTTAACAAGCTGAGACTCAATCTTCTTTATTTAGGATCAAGGGGAAATATTATTCGCATTTCTCCTTTTTTTGTTGAAAAGTCTTCGAAGATTCGAAGGCGTTTGAACCAACCAGCAAGGGCATTGTAGTATTGTACTTAGAGTATGTTTCAACTAAAATCTTCTCTGACCAAACGGTACGAGAACCATTCGAGAGGTTTGGCTTTGTTTTTTTCGTAGAATTCTTGTGCGGACTTGTTCCATTTCAAAACAGTAAACTCTATTCTGCCACATCCTTCGAGCGTGGCTATTTCTTTTAAGTGATCAAACATTCTTTGGCCGATCCCTTTCCTTCTGTATTTTTCAAGAACAAAAATATCTTCAAGGTAAAGTGTTGGTAAGGCAAGAAAACTCGAATAAGTGAAGAAATAAATTATGTATGATACGCATTTGTTTCCAATTTTTCCAGCGAATGCTTCATATCTGGGCTTGTCAGATAGGCAGTCATTTCGCAGTCTTCTTCTTGCTTCTTCGTTTGGTGGAGCAAGTTTCTCGTATTCTGCAAGCTTGTCAATTAAATCCTAAAAAATCGTCAAATATTTCTTTATCAACTTGTTGAATAACTAATGAGTTTTCTTCTTTATTCATGAAAGTCATTGATTTTGTATAGGATATAAATTTATTTAGACGTACAAAGCAAAAAGCATGAAATTTGGAGTTGAGCTTCCATTCTCGCGTGATTAAGGTAGGAACCGAAATGACCCTCTACTTTTGGAGAAACAACACTCTTTTCATTTTTTGTATAAACTATTTGGAACTTGATGGAAAGTGTAGGCTTACCAGGCTAATCGTTGCTATGAACCAAACTTAATCTTCTCCGTTGAAGATTAGCCTAATATATTGGTCGTTAAGGCTTTTCTTGTTTAGTTTCTTTGGTTACTAAAACAAGTTTACCACACTCGGTACATTCCCAACAAGTGAGTATCTTGTTTTTGTCATATACAGGATTCATTTCTTCTTCGCATTCAGGGCATAATTTTTCCAGTGGATTCTTTTTTGACATTTGAATTTCAGACGTTTCAAGCGCCATTATACAATATAAACTGACTGGTGTTACTCGAAAAATATTGACCTATAGTTCCTTACAAACCAAACTTTCTCTATCCTTCAACATATCATTAGGAAGATGGAAGACTATAGTTAAGTCGAAGATCCTACACTATGGACTGTGTGCATGCTCATCAATGTTAATTCGACGCAAATCGCCAATAGCTTGTTCTATCATGTGGCAGAATACTGCAAGTATAGTTTATTTTTTTCAACTTGGTGAATTGACCTCAAATTTCACACTTGAAAATTATGCCGATCAACCACTAATGATTATAACTTCCATTGTGTAAACTGCAAATATGGCACTTGACTTTCAATGGAACGTAGTTTCTGTCATTCAAATCATCGCGTTAGTTTTGTTAGTAATAGGGGTTTATCCTTACAGAATTAGAACTAAGAATAGAAATCTCATAATGCATGGTTTCTTTAGCATTTCAGCAATTGGCTTAAACCTCGCCACTGTACTTTCCATAATGATTCCTGTTTTCAGTAATAATTTGGTTTCCATTAAAAATTTGTCGCTCGGCCAATCAGCTGTTGTTTGGTTACACGTCGTCTTAGGAATTGTAGCTATTGCATTAGGGTTGATCATAATTTTTTCATGGATAACTCATCCTTTGGGAGAACTTGGGTGTTCAAAAATGTGGCATCTAATGATACCTACTTTCGTAACTTGGAGTTTTGCATTAGTTCTGGGATTAGTATTACATATTTACAACATAATATAACGCGCTGGTTAGTTTAAAGACGGATTTTTGCGAAACCTCAAGCTTAGCCGTATTTTTCATGGTTTTTATTTTAACTTGAAAAGTACTCAACCCTCTTTAGTTTTTTCAAGAAATTAAAAAAAAAGGTTCGAAACATAGGACTTAATTTTAACCCCATATATGAAGGAGATGTAACCCGCACCACCTCCCTTTTTTCTTTTCTTAGAGCAGGTTTGGCTGCAAATTAATTGTTTGAACAAAGTAATGAATTTCCCCATTGGGTGGATATTGTTAGAACAGTTATAGCTTGAAGAAGATACCCTAGACAAAGCGTGGCGGAAAAAGCTGATTGAAAAATAAGCTTATTAGTTGCCGATTTGCCTCTTGAAGATAATGAACGAGTACTCCCTTCATTCAGAAATTAAAAGAATTTACTCACTCCCTGGAGACCGCTTTGAAGTAAAGTTAGACAACTATATAGTCGACATATTAAGAGGAGAACTAGTAATCGAAGTTCAAACAAAAAATTTTTCATCCCTCAAAGAAAAACTCCAAACACTTTCCAAGAAATACCGAGTGAGGTTAGTCTATCCTCTACCTGAAAAGAAATGGATAACCTACATTGCAAAGGACAATACAGTCGTGAAGAAGCTCAAATCTCCAAAAAAAGGAAGATTAATTGACTTGTTTCGAGAGTTGGTCATGATTCCTCAAATGATCGGGAATGAGAACTTTTCTTTGGAAGTCTTGTTCATAGATGAAGAGGAGGTAAGGTGTGATGATGGAAAAGGAAGTTGGAGAAGAAAGGGCGTTAGCATCAAAGAAAGAAGACTGTTGCAGGTGAACAGTAAAATTCTCTTCCAAAACAAAACTGATTACCTTGAAATGCTGCCCGATGGTCTAAATCAAGTTTTTACCAACAGAGAGTTATCCAAACTAGCCAAAATTTCAATATTGACTGCGAGACAAATGACCTACTGCCTAAGAAGAAGCAACATCATCAGAATAACTGAAAAGAATGGAAGAGAACTCACATTCCAGAAAATAAGAGAACAAATCAACTTAATTTGAGGAATATCTTAAGAACAGCAATCCAAGAATATTCCACATAAGCCGCATACTAATTGGCATGATACGCTAACTGCCAAGAATCTACGGAAAATATGTCTTTGCTAAACCTAAGATGCCGCTTGATAATTTCAGAGACAACTACGCCGACCAACGAGACCCCATAGCGGAAAAAGTCCAAAATCCACGCCTGAGCAAAATCATGTTCAAGAACTTTTTAACAATGACCGCTACAGAATTAGGCACCGCGTATGTTTTTGTGGTGTAGGCGCTGGAAAAACTATCTGTGGTTTAGCTGAAGTCATAGGTATATTGCTTGAGAATCCGGGCGCTGTAGCTTATGGGTTTGAGCCTACCTACAAAATGGTTAGGCGCATCTTGATTCCAACTTTAGAGAGTAAATACTTACTTGGCAACCCCGTTGAATCAAACCCCCTGGTTGTATCTTACCATCGAAGCGACGGCTACCTCCAATTAATTGAAGGCCAAACATTCTGGTTTGGCAGCTTGGAAGAACCTGAATAAGCAGAAGGCGCAAACGTCGATGTTATCTGGATTGATGAAACTCAGTATATTCGCAGGTTTGCTGAATCACAGGACGCAGCACTTCGCAGGCTGCGTGGTTCAGGAAAATTAAGCCTGGACATAACACAGAGCATCATTACAACTTCGCCGCCGCCTCTGCTTCCAAAATGTAGACTCTACGATTTCTATGAGAACCCGAAAACAAGAAACCCGGATAGCAAAGTTTAAGGTTGGAGCATGCTTGATAACAATTATTTGAGTAAGAAATACAAACAAGAAATCTTGGCAACTCACCATGGCAGCTTAGCTAAACGTTTCATTGATGGTTTATTTGTGCCTGTGGGATCAGGAAGTTTTGACTTTGACAGCACAATCCACGAAATTGAGCAAGTTAGAGAAGACAGTGTTCGAAGTGTAAGTTACGGCGTTGATTTTGGCTGGACAAATCCCTCTGCTATTATCGCGGTCGGGTTCGACGGTGACAATAGAGCCTACATTTTTGATGAGTTCTATCATAATAGGTGTCAAACCGAACCCCTCATTGAAGAACTCAAACTTATGCAAGATGTGCATGGGGAAGGAAGAATATTCTGTGACCGCAGTGGACCTCAAACAATTGACATGTTCCGCAGGGCAGGCTTAAACACTTTGGCTGATGCTTCAAAACGCGAAGAGGGGATACATGAACTCGGCGGCAGATTCATGGTTCAAGCAGATGAAAAACCACGCTTGTTTGTGCTATCAAAAATGTGTTAACTGGATAAGCGAAGTTATGACTTACAACGTTGATGTAAAAGAAAATGATCACGCAGTTGACGCCACACGCTATGCCTTTGATGAACCGTGGTAATGGAACAACTGAGCCCTGTTGGGTGTTTGGATAACAAAAAGAGACAAGTAGTATGCCTGAAAACCCCGATTCACCAGTGACTTCTACCCGAGACGGCGGCTTTGTAGTACACCCTTAGAGTTGCCTCTAATAATGCAGGCGAAAGTAGCATTCGCATACCCCAAGCTGACACTATTCTTGGTGCTGGATTTTGCGAAGGCATAACTGATGATAATAGGCGTTTTGCTGCGGATCGTGAACCCGTCGCTGGCTTCCTGATTTACGGCATCGCTTTGGACGTAGTGGATAAATGGTTCAAAGTTAATGATCCTGATACTTCAGATGCGGATCCTGAACCTTGACGAAGCAGTTCAGGAGGAGCTGCGTCGGCTTAAATTCAAAAATGGACTGCAGCAGTTGATAGAGTTTGAGCGTCTTTATGGCAATGCTTTGTTGGTTGGAAGGTTTGCTGATGCGAAGTCTGTGCAAGATCTACGAAATGAGAAAGCCCAAGATGCTGAGCTTTTGCAGGTTGTTGCTTATCCTCGTTACCAGTTTACGGTTTCTGAGAGTGACTCGGATCCTACAAGCCTAAGATACGGGTTACCCACAGTTTACAAGGTGAATATGGCGCCTAGCCAAGACCTCAAAGAAGCCGCCAACAGTCAGTACAACACGGAAATTCATTGGTCTAGGTGTTTTGAAGCGCAGACTCGAACAAACGGAAACAGCATTTTAGACCTTATCTGGGATGACCTCATGTGTGGGCGGAATATTCGTTGGGGTGTGGGGCAATGGGTTTATCGTGTAGGCGGAGGCTTCGCAGTTATAAAGTTTCCAAAAGAACCCATAGGGAAACCTACGTCCAAAACTCAGTTGCAGGATTGGGCAAATAGTAAAGACTGGAGCAAAATTACCCACCGCACATACATCGCCATCTTGAATGAAGTGATGGATTTCAAGTTTGAAGGCGCCCAAGGCGCAACCCTTAACCCAGAACCGTTTTTTGACACCAACACAAAGCAGATCGCCAAAGCCACTGGTATCCCAAAAAGCATCCTGGAAGGTGCAGAAGCTGGAGCGCTTACTGGATCGGAGAAGAATGATCAGCAATACTACAAGAAAATAAGTGGCATCCAAAGCGATTTTGAAGATGCACCAAGGTGGGTGATTGATTTGCTTGCTTCAGCTGGACAAATTGAAGGTTACTCACAAGGCTCAATTATTGACAGCGTGCCTGCTGGATCAGTGTTGAAGCGAATGTTTCGCCGTGTCGTGCAGCATGTTCAAGATGCAGCGCCTAGAGGTTTGATTATGAGATTGAGTGGAACAGTGCGTTTGAACTAAACGAGTTAGATGAGGCTCGAATTAGCCTTATGCAGGAGCAGGAAACAGCCTCAAACTTGAGTATATGCTCAAAGATGAGGTTAGAGCAGAAAAAAACTTGCCTCCACTGCCCTTAGGCGAAGGTCAAACCCTTAAGCAGTCTCAAACGCCTAGCTCGTTCGGCGCCTCGATTCCTCAGCAATTACCTGAGCAGGGTGTGAACTCGTCTGATGCGAAAGTTCAGAGTATGCATCCTGAATTTGTTGTTGCCGTGCAGAAGTTAATAGACGACGCCAAAATTGGAGCGTTAACCAGGGTTGCAGCAATTCATGAAGCTGAACATTTAATCGGCAACTATAGTCGAACTCGGGAGCAAGATGCTTTGAACTGGCTTCAGAAACGCACTAATCAGCCTTTGCTTCAGGTCTTGCCTCCCGAGATGCAGTTGCAGCTGGAAGCGCAGCGGAAGTTGTACCTGGAGCAGTTTGTGAAGATTATGGATGATGCCCTCAATGCCCCAGCAAATGAATCGAAACAACTACCCTTTAAAATACACAGGTGGTTTGGCGGCACCTATTTCAAGTGTAAATTTTATTGTACAAAGTTTACTTGGTGTTCAGGGGATGGCGGCTTAATTGGAAAAAGGTGGATGCGGGTGAAATATCCACTTTGGTGAGGGTTCAAGTCTCATCGCTGTCTGTATAGGCGAGATAGAAGGATACGATAGCGTATATTTTTAAAGTGACTCTTGTGAGAATTAAACAGGATGCTGCGAAATGGAGGACGAAAAGACATCTAAGATAAATGAAAGCAAAAAGAAAGGACAGAATGTCACTAGAGCACTATGTTTTATTGTTGGCATGATTTGCCTATTTTTGGGTGCGATTGGAATAGTGCTGCCAATTTTGCCGACCACGCCCTTTCTCTTGGCCGCGGCAGCTTGTTTCTGTAAGAGTTCGTCCAGAATGTACAATTGGCTACTGAACAACAAATGGTTCGGAGAGTACATAAAAAACTATAGAGAAGGTAGGGGACTTCCAATGAAAACAAAAATAACAGCTCTTACTGTTTTGTGGTTAACTATCGGTTTTTCAACGGTTTTCTTACTAAACCGCCTATTACCACCGCAGTTAGTGATACCAATGCAATTGGTCATGGTGGCAGTTGCAGTTGGAGTAAGCACCCATATACTAAGGTTGCCAACCTTCAAAAAACGCGTGCAATGAGGACCAAAGAGAAATGGAGATTTGCAGGTGAAATCTCTATTGAGAAATGATTCGGAAACTTTCTGGGGTACTGTCGAAGGCATAGGTATGCGTCTTGAAATGCTTGGAGGCGCCATAAACTCAGGATCCTACAACAATGCTCTCCAAGTGGCAGCGCCGGTCTATAGTGTGCAATATTTCAAGATGGCGGGTCCTCAGCCTAAATGTGAATATTGCATCAAGTATTGTGGGCGAATCTATCGGCAAGGTATGTTTATGCCCGAGTTTCCTGCGCACCCATTTTGTCCGCATCTATGGGGGGTATGGTTTCCACGGGCAGAATACGAGTTTGCAGCATTCTGGATTTCTTAAGAAGTAATTGAGCTTAAAGGCTAAAAAATCTAAATAGCTGTCGGGACTCAACAGAGACCATGATTTTAGAAACATAAACTAGAAAGTATTTGAAAAGATTCCAATGAAGACCGGAATATCTGTTCCAGCGTGAAACAAAATAGACCCTAGTACGCTGTTTGTGCGTTGCATAGTATAACCCCAAATCAGCCCAAGCGAGAATGTGAAGATTACTAGAACCCAAATAAAAGGCGTATAAGCGTTGAGTCCTACTCCGGCTACTGAGTGACTCAGAGAAAAGATTATAGCTTGTAAAAGATTGGATGTTTTTAACCCCAGTTTTGTCTCAAATTTCTTTAGAAAAAGTCCCCTATACAGTAATTCTTCTCTAACTCCGTTCAGCAATACAATAGGCAGTATCCAAGGCAACCAGGCAACAACTTTGTCTAAGTTAAGATTTTGACCTTGAAACAGATACTGAGCCGCTGGAATAGATGTTAATGCAAAAAAGAAAAACCCGGCTAGCCCAATTATCAAACCCAACTTAATGTTTCCTTTCTCTAGAAATATCGAGCTCAAAGTATTGCCAGAACCCCGAGTTAAGAGAATTATTGTGCTTACAATTATTGAGGTACTCACCAACATATCTAAAACCAGTCCGCTCATAGTCCCGGATCGCAAGTTGATTAAGAAGTCAAAAAATATTGCCAAAGAAGCTATGAAAAAGGCAAGGAAGATTTGCCAATAGCTCTTAAGGCTTTTATGGCGTCGCAATAGAACTGCAATTAATAAAAATGTCAATGACAGTGTTATCGTATACGCAAGTGTTAATTCAGTGGACACTTTTGAAAAAGGAAAAACAAGCAAACCTGAAAGAGCAGGTAAGCTAACACCGCAAATTAGTAACAGCACAAACAAGATAATGCGACGTTTCATTTTCAAAGAGCCCGCTTTTTATATTCAGCTTTATTTGACAAACTATTATATAAGTTAGGAGAGTGAAACCAAATTGCTTTCCCTCCTGGGACGTATGGTTTCCATGGATAAAAAAATCAGAGTTCACAGCGTTCTGGAACCAACACACCCAACCTCAATAACGCGCGGCCTACATAACGCCAATAAAAGAAGAATTTCTGCCTACTTCCTCAAAACAAGGCCGTAATGGTAGGGTTTGAGGGCAAATTCTTTCTCAAAAATAAAACCAACAGATTCAGCCCATCTTCTGCATTGTTCAGGTCGAGGTCTAATCTTCATTGGCGGCCCTCTGGGCGTTGTGGAGTCATAGTTCCAATGAATAATACCAATTTTACCGCCAAGTTTCAAAATGCGGCAGGATTCTTTTAACAACTGTTCAGGTTTTTCAACATGGAGGATATTAAAGAGAAAAACATAATCAACACTCGCATCTTCTAATCCTGAACCGTCTGAAATGAAATCGCGAAGAACCGTCTCCACATTACCAAGGTTGAGCTCTTTTGCCTTTTTCTCTACTGCCTTTATCATTTCGGGCTCTAAGTCAAAAGCGTAAATTTTACCAGAGATTATTTTTGCTGCAGGGATGGTGAAAGTTCCATAGCCACAGCCAAAATCCGCCACATCGATTATGTTGCAATTTACTCCTAATTGGTTAAGTGCCTGATTTGGATCGAAAAACTGTATCCACTCTTCCTCTTTAGGCATGTCGCTTTCCCGGATCTTCAACTGCAATTCTCCGCTTTGATTTCGTGAACCCTTCGTAATTAACTTTCATGAAAAATCAGAAAAACAGCTCAATAAAATCCTATTTTAATTTTGTTTTCCAAAACTCCTCTTTTCACTTAATCTTAGCTTCTAAATTAATGGTGACCTAATTTGATTAGACAAATGTTCAGGACTTCGCTGTTTTGGAAGATAGCAAAATTATCCAGGATGACGATAAATTCCTCGTTGTTAAGGCAGTGATAGGATCAGAAATAGTGCATAAGTACAAAGATGGCATGGCGTACAAGCCTGCTGACGAACTTGAGAAGGCTGCGTGGACTGCGGATGGCAGATGGGTAAAAGCTCTGTCTCACCCTACAAGTGACCACATCAGAAACCTAAACGACATAAACGGGCGCATGGAAAACCCCCGCTTCCGCAAAGACCTCAACGACCCAAAAACAAATAGACCCTGTAGACGCGGCATAGAGGTAGATATTCGCTTTTTCAAAGACCGCACCGGCAAAGAAGTCCTTGACAAAATCCGGTCGGGGCAGCTGAAAGATAATAGCATAGGTTTCAGCTGCGACAAAGATCCAACACCAGGCGAGTTTCAAGGGCAAAAATACGATTACGTTCAACGCAATATTTGTATAGACCATTTGGCAGCGCCGATTGAGCAGGGACGTTGCCCTAGCCCGTACTGCGGCATAAACGTGGACTCCGTTGAAGATGCTGAGCCGCTCGTCGAAGTTCAAGATGCAAACTTGGGTATAAGTTACCGTTTTGACTCCGCTAAATTCACGCCTGAAAAAGCTCAGGAGTGGGTGCAAAAGCGAACCCACAAAGGCTGTCCCGTATGCACGCGCATCGACGAAGTCGGGTTGTTAACTGCAAGCTCAACGCCTCTACAAGCAGTATGGCGCTGACGTGCCGGAAGTAATTGAAGGCCACAAATTACCCTATGAAAAAGATGTTGATGAAAAAGCCGCAACACAAACAGATGACCAAACAAACAAACGCTATTCGCGCCAACAAAGCGGCCATTGAAAACCTGCGTCCGCTTCTGGCAATCTTTCAATCTTTATAGGAAAGACAAAATAGATTGAATTTAGCGGCGACGGATCCTTGTAAGAGCAAGTATGATTGAAAATACTATGATGATAATCGTCACTAAGCCGCCATCCAAGTTAATCGAAGTTGAAGTTGACTGAGAAGGTTGAGGTTCAGCGACAAGCTCCAAAGTGCCTATGGAGTACGCAGTCCATCCGCCATTTTCGAAGTCTGGCGGGGTCCAACCTAGAGGGTTTGAGCTGCCTGTGGCTTCAACCCATATCCAGCCAGCGTCTCTGTTATCATTCGGAAGGTCCCAATAGTTGTTCGCGTTCGAGAATTCAGGAAGCCAAATCAACAGAGCAACATGATCTGGTGCATCGACTATGGCAGCATCGAAACCTGCACCCTCATAGATTGTGCCGCATAGGAAAGCCATGTCTTCGCAGTCTCCGATGGCTTTGACTCCGGTGGTTTGGTTGAGCGCGTGTGCCATTTCGTCAGCGTTCCACGCCCATTCATCTTGGGAAACGCCAGATCGGATGACATTATCGGGCTTGGCTGGGGTTAGCCTATGTTTTGGCGACAGAGGAATATTTTGATCAGCTAGAAGGGGCTGAGCCTGAGGATCTTGTTTTTGAGATTGAGCGGTAGTGGTTAAGTGACCTATCCTTTCTGCCAAATAGAGGGATTGAGTCGGATTTGGAGGGGTTTTTAGAATATGCCCTATGCAACTATCTTGGTAACCTTGCACATAAGCACTTGGAATAAGTGTTAAAGGAAAGATTTAGTTTCCAAGAGGTCTCTGTTTTAGCTGGTGAGTTAAGATGCCTTGAAGCCCGATTGTTGTGGTTAGTCAAAAAACTAATCAAAATCAGTAAAGTACCCTTTACGAGAACTCTTTTATCTCCAAATCAACCCTAATCTCAAGCATGGGCAGCATCAGCAAGGAGGTCTCGTTACTTTTTGTTGTTTTCTTAATGGGCTCAATTCTGATAGTTGCTGAATCTGCATTGGCTCAGTCAATACCTAAACCGTCTACCCCAGAATTTACTGTAACGCTTATCTCTTCTCCTCCTAACAGCGATTTTGTAAACAAAACAATAGAATTGTCAATCAAGAATCAACCCTTCTTTCCTAACTACGGGGTTTTCTATAATGTCCGCACAAGAATTAATGACGGGAATTGGAGTCTGCAGTACCCCACTAATGATAGTACCAAGTCAATCAAGTGGTGAATATACAAACTTGTCTTACCCTTCTGGCCAACCCGTTGTTGAATACCAATATTATTTAGGCTGGCTTACACGACTTATTTGCAGGCGATAAAGTAGATTTTCAAGTACAAGCAATGATTGGGTCTATTCATCGAATTTTTAACCCTAATGCAACAAACCAATTAGAAATGTATCCATATGTTTTTACTGGTGAATCAAGCGGTTGGAGCAACACCCAAACAATAACTATTCCTCCAAATTCAACGGATGTTTCTCCTTCTCCAGCACAACATCCAACTATTAATACTGGTCCAGAACCACCACAAATAGAGCCTTTCCCAACAACATTAGTCATAGTATCCATTGTGTCAATGGCTGTTGTAGGTGTAGTTCTAATGGTCTACTTCAAGAAACGCCAGAGGAGCAAGAGTCTATGAAAAAAACAGCTTTAGCAATCATAATGGTTTTTTCATTGATTTCGTTAGCTCATCTGTCTACTGTGAATGCGCAAATCGTTCATGCGACTCCTTCATTTGTTTATTCTCCGCTTACGCCAAGGGTTGGAGATGTTGTCAGTTTCGATGCTTTATGGTGGGAACAATACTGGAACGAAAATCACGAACCACGTACTTTCACTTACAGTTGGAATTTTGGAGATGGCACCTTCGCAACTGGCGCTACTGTGAACCATACTTATACTAAACCAGGTACCTATAGCGTTGGCGTTACTGTTGATGATAATCTCGGGACTGGAGGCAGTAGCGAAATGGAAATAGAGGTAAGGGAGCAAACACCTGTCACCGTTCATATTTCTTTGAGCAGTGACTCAGTCTACACTGGACAAGAAGTTACGATCAGCGGAAATTTAACCTATAATGGCATAGGCGTGCCAAATGCTTGGATTGTTCTTTCGAGCAAGACTTACATTGAGAACGCCATGTGGAATGAAATAGCATCAGTTAAAACTGATGATTACGGCAAGTATTCAACTGTCTGGAAGCCCTTGCGCGGAGCTTATCAGGTTAAAGCAACATGGATGGGAAATTCCACCTATCCCGAGACAAGTGTAAGCGTTAATCTTGGTGTTAAATCGTTTGGGGATTTCATTACCGAGTTTTCTTCAAACTCAACAATAACTGAGCTGAATTTTAATGCGAGTACTCGTATTCTTAGTTTTTCTGCTGAGGGTCTCAAGTGGAACAAACGGTTACGTTAAGATTACTCTCGAAAAAGACCCTGAATTTGACCCTGAAGGCGTCAGTGTGTTCTTAGACGACAAACCAATTGAATACGCAATAGCATCAACAAGTCAATCATGGATTTTAGATATTGGATATTCACACAGCATACACAACGTGGTTGTATACTTCAATGGGGAGGCAGAACCAGAGCCTTTCCCAACAACACTACTCATCGGATCCGTAATTGCAGTAGTGGCTGTTGTCGGTTTGGGTTTGCTTGTTTACCTTAAGAAACGCAAAACTAAGGTAGAATAAGCGTATGGCAATTAGAAACTACAGAGTTATGGTTGCAATACTCGTTTTATTGGCCTTAGTGATTGGTATAGTTTGGAGTTTTGCTAAAGGGCAATTCTACACTGGTTCAGATATTTTTTGGTATGGTGCAATAGCAGGTTTTCTTTTTTGCCTTTGGCTTTGAATTTATTCAATAAGCGTTTTAAACAAAATTAGCCGCCTCTATGCAGAGGTTGACAGTGTTGATTCTCTTTTGATAAGTCTCCCAAAAAGAAAAAGGAACTTGTTTTTTGAAGTGTGCTGTTTTATGGGTGTTTTCTGAGGATTAATGCGCCGACTATTGCGATTGCAATTATTATGGCGATTCCCGCAGCAACTATGTAAGTCATTAGGTCTGTTGTGGTTGCTAGGTTTGAAGGCGCAACTGTTGGTGTTGATGTTGTTTGTGGTGCTTGAACTACGCCTACTGCTGTTTCTGCCCATGAGCTGCCGTATGAGTCGTATCCCATGAATGTTGTTGTAACAATGTATTTGCCTGCAATTCCTGGAGCCCACATGTAGCTGAACGTGCCGCTCACGTCGCTTGTAACATCTGCTATTTGTACGTAGTTACCGTTAGGGTCAACAGCATCGATTGACACGGGAACACCAGCAACAGTAACGTTATTGGGTATCGGTTTTTGCATGTGCACGTATTCCATCCATGTTGACATTGACGCTTTGGAAACGCATGAGACCTATCGGCAAGGAAAGCTAATAGAACTACGCATTCATCCTGCCGCTAACGCGTCAGGTATTCTGCTATGTTTTATATAAACGCACAACCTCAAACTTGGGAGAAAAGCAAACAATAAAGTCCACATCACAACTGAAACAAGGTTAAATGATGAAGAAACAATCCACCCTTTTTCCCGAACCCGAAGTTCCTGTCACAGCAGAACTCCCCCGGGAAGATGCAGAAAAAATAGCAAACCAAGAAAAAACTATTGGTGTGTGCTCACTGTGTCAAGATAGAAATTGCGGGTAGCATTAGGCGGCAGAAACCTTTGGTGCATGACATTGATTTTTTGGTGGTTGCAAAGAGCGATTTTGAATCTGGGTTAGGCTTGATTTTCTCCAGTCACTTCGTTTAATCGTACGGTAAGTCGGGATATTATGCACCGGTTTGTGTGTTTCTTTTAATGACTTCCCACACTTCAACAGGTCTTTTGGAAGAGAAAACAAATACTCTTCCTGTCTTAGGCGCAACCTCGACGGCATCTCCAAACGAAGTTGTATATGCCACTGAACCGTCAGAACCGTACCTTACACCAACACCCCAATATCGACCAAAAGAAGCCTTAGTTATCTTGCATGAAACAATATCCTTGAGCAAAAACGTTTTGCGGTTAAAAAACCCGTAAAATACCAAGAGCTTATCAGTGCTGATTTGGATTTTGATCCCTCTATAATTCCAAAACGAAAATAAGAGAACTGCCAAAATTCCCCATTCAAAAATAAGCCCATAAGCAATGTCAACTGACAATTCAACAAAGAGGAAAAATGCTAACGTAAAAATCACAATATATGCAGAAAACCCTACAAATAAACTCTTAACCAGAGCACCAGTAGGCACCCATTCACTATAATGAGCGTTTTCCATGCCTAAAAATAAGCAATCAATCATTTATTTTTTGTTATCAACTGCTGTTGTTTGCGAGATTAGTCATCTATGACTTACTTACTGTATTAAGATAAGATATTTTTTCACTTTCACAGCTCCCCCTCTCCACTGCATCCAGTAGTCGTTTCTTAGATAGTTTAAAAACAGTTCCTTGTGCACTCTTTAGTCCCAACCAAAGTGAGTTGAAAATTATGGGTAAAACTGTTGAGTCTTATAGGATGGCCTTAGAAGGAGAAATTAGCCGTTGGAACGGCTTTACTATAACTCTGCGCAAAGATGACCGGGAAGCCTTCGAGGAGATGATTGATATGTGCCGGGGCTACGCTTCAGAGGCGGCAACGCGACCAACCCGATACTTTTCGAGCCCATGGTTATGAGCGTACTGTTCGCGCAGCAGAAACGCATAAGGACCATAGAAAAGCAACTCGGCATGAAACAAAAAGTAGCAGTCATTCCTGAACCAGAGCAAACCCAAGAAAACTGATTAAGACCGCCCTACTAAACTCAGAAGGTATATTGATGGCAGGTTTTAACAACGCTGAATCACTTGAAGAGTTCAAGCATCGACTTGATTCTTTATCTGAAAAATTAAACAAGACCACCAAAAATCTGAACCAAGCACCAAACAAACCTGAGGAGGTTGCATAAAATTGGTGAAACTCCGGTTCAGAAAGACAAAGAGGC
Organism: Candidatus Bathyarchaeota archaeon; assembly: GCA_963831865.1. Taxonomy (GTDB): domain Archaea; phylum Thermoproteota; class Bathyarchaeia; order Bathyarchaeales; family Bathycorpusculaceae; genus Bathycorpusculum. Next base: position 15,490 of record CAWHSP010000045.1, read on the forward strand.
GCTACAAACGCAAAATTTACCAGTACGAACGTGTTTCCCTCATTTTCCCAGAGAATTGCCCAAACACTCGAGTCTTTGCGCCACAAGAAACTTAAGATAACAGTAGAAAAACAACACGATCTCTACACTGTTTTGCTAACAAAGAGCAGTTAAGGTTTTATCTTTTCTTTTTCCGCCCTCGCATAAATAACTTTTAGCAGTACACTCGCTTTTTGCAGGCTAAAATGTGCCCGTTAAAACGTTTTGATGCGTCAAAACCACATCGTAAGAACACCTCTAAATACAGAGGAAAACACGTTACTGTGCGATTTTTCTCCATGAAAACAATAAATTTGTTAAAATAGGGTCTCACAGAAAAATTTTGCCCAAGGTATTTCTTCATGAAGAAAAATTTTGCCTCGGATAAAACGCAAAAGATGTTCTGGATTAATGTAATAAGCAGGTTCCAGCGACTTGTTTCTTCTCTCCAGAGTCTGAGGGAAGCAGAAAACTTTGGCGCGAAAGAAGAGCAAAGGCACTAAGCTTGATGTGTTCTCAGGTAGAGCAGGTAGAGCTAACGCCGCAATTTTTGATGCTCTCGCCAACGAAAGCCCTCAAACAATCAAACAGTTACTAAAGAAAATAACCAAATACGAAGGCCTCGAAGAAACCTACTATGCGAGCCTCACCAAGCGTCTTCGTAATCTTACGGAAACCGGTCTTATAGAAGAAATAAAACCAAACCAGAAAGGAGCCCCAGCAAGCTACAAGTTATGTGTCAAAGCGATCCTCGCAATGGTTCTCGAGGAAAATAGTATGCAAGACATCTTTAACCAGGCAACAAATAAAGAAGCAGCTCATATCTTGCTAGCGGTGCTAAACGTGCTGTTGTCTGAAAAAGACCAAGACAATCATTAAGCTATGAATAAAGCGAGTAAAGAATCAGTTTACAGACTTCTTTTTTCGGTTTGGTATCTACCGCAACTTAGGGTTTAGACCCTTTCGGCTTGTCTGCTTGATAGCCGCATGTATAGCATTTTCCATCATGCACCGAGACTACGCCGCCACAGCCTGGACATCGATACTTCTCAGCTTGACTCCTAAGGAACTCATCAATGCCTTTTTCTTGCATCATTTTTTGGTTTTCAACCATGCTCATACCATAACGTACATTTTGCAAGATCCGCCGCTTCATTCAAGTTAGTCAATTCCTTCGAGAGGATGAATTTTTTAGGTAACACCCGAGGAAAGACAATTGAGAAAGCGGCTGGATCGAAAACTATGCGTAGTATGTGGCAACCCACCAGTTGGGTTCACAGGCTACGTCTTTTATGAAAGCGGGAAAACAGGCAAAATCTCCGGACTGCATAGTTAGCACGATTTCCAGTCCTCATCTTTGTAAGTCAGAGCCCGCAAACGATTTTGCGAGCGCAAGCCCCCCTAAACCCAACTTGTCCTCAATGCGGATCCAAAAAACTTTGGCGTGAAGGCACGCGTTCCCCAATGTTTGGCGACCAAATTCAGCGATGGCTTTGCCGAGATTGCGGATTAAGATTTTCAGACCCTGAAGATGTTCAGAAAGCAAATGAAGCCGTTGAATCACTTGAAATGATTGAAACGAAGTCATTAAGAAGCAGAGATGGCATAGTAAATACTTACCAAATATGCGTCATGGAGACGAAAAACTTGGTCGCAGAACAACAAACAACTGAAGTTCTGCGGAGAAACGACACAAGCGAAACAGTCAAAGGAAAATTAGTTGAATTTGCTTGGTGGATGAAAAAAGAAGGCTACAGAGACGCAACAATTAAGGGCAGATCTAAACTGTTGCTCATTCTTGCAAGACGCAACGCAACCTTTACGATCCAGAATCGGTAAAGAAAGCAAAATAGCTAAACAACCGTGGTGTGAAGGTAGGAAAGGCAACGCAGTCGACGCTTACTCAACCTTCCTTAAAATGGCTGGCGGAACATGGACGCCTCCAAAATACACAGCCATACCAAAGCTGCCTTTTGTTCCAAAAGAAACAGAAATAGACCAGCTAGTCGCAGGATGCAGCCACCGAATAGGAACATTTCTTCAACTGCTCAAAGAAACAGGCATAAGATGTGGTGAAGCCTGGCAACTTAAATGGGACGACCTTGACTTGGAAACCAACACAGTAAACATAACTCCAGAGAAGAATAGCAAACCAAGAATCTTTCGCTTAAGCCCCAAACTTATAGCCATGCTGCAAAAACTTCCAAGAAACCATGAAAAACGAATCTTCTCCAAAGAAAGCATGGAGATTGATACTTTCAGAGACAACTACGCTGACCAAAGAGACCGCATAGCAGAAAAAGTCCAAAACCCACGCTTAAACAAAATAATGTTTAAGACAATGCGAACTTGGAAGGCAACCATGGAGTACCACAGGACAAAAGACGTCCTCTACGTCATGCAATTGCTAGGTCACAGAGAAATCAAAAACACACTAGTCTACATTCAGCTCGAAGAAGCCCTATTTAGCGAGCAAACAGACTTTATTTCAAAAGTAGCCAAGACAGAAGCTGAAGCCTGCCTTCTAATAGATGCAGGATTTGATTTTGTCTGCGATTTTGATGGACACAAATTATTCAGGAAAAGAAAATGATGAAAAGCTTAATTCAAACCTCCAACATCGCCAGGGCAAACCCCCAGTGCTTTTATTTATATATGGTGCCGGGGGTGGGACTTGAACCCACGAAGGCCTGCGCCAGAGGATCTTAAGTCCTCCTCCATATCTTAGGCAATCAATTTATCTGGCCGCCTATTTAGACCTGGCTCGGATACCCCGGCACCAGCACCGTAACTGATGACAGGGTATTGTTTAAGTTTTTTGCATGCAATTTACTTGGTTATATCTCTTTTCTTGTGGCTTAAAGGTGACAACATAACATTATATTCAATGCTGAGAGTGTAGCATTTGCCAGTTGAGGAACACGCTCTACTGCAACACTGAGCTGAACTTTAAGAGGCTGCTAAGCTTTTCTGAGATAATATCAAAGTGAGGTTTGTTTAAGTGCTTACAGGCAGACGGTGAAAGCTGTGGGGTTTAGG
>CAWHSP010000046.1:0-18970 GCA_963831865.1 Candidatus Bathyarchaeota archaeon
AAAGAGCAAAATTTTGGTAATGTCCTAATTTAAGATACTTATGTGGACAATGGAACAATTCACACCATGTCCAGACGTGATCCGTTAAACCCTCAAAAAAGCTTGCCGGAGAAGCATCGCGTTTAAACTCATTAATAAAGTTCCAGTAAAACTGGAACAAACCAACCGCACAAACAAGCCTTCGCTTAGTCTTAGCAAAACACTTCGTCTTCCTAACCAACCTGCCCAACCTTTGCTGTAATATGCCATTAAAATTCTCAACATCCGTCGTCTCAACCTCCACAAGAGCCAGATCCCCAAAAACAACCTACTTCTCCTTCCCAACAAGACGACCCTTCTCCTTAATCTTCACAGCTGCCCATAATCCAAAAGACCAAGCGGATAATACTTAGGCAACACAAATATGTAATCATCATTTCCATCCGTAAACAACGTTAACCTATCAAAACAAGAAGGCTTTTTTGTTACGCGAAAGCTTCCAAATCATTTCGGCGCAGGTTTTCTGCGTCCATTTCCCAACTGAGAACGCAGCAAAATAAATACCAGTGCGCCGCTTCACCGCGGTGTAGACCCAGGCGTCACCTGCCTAAGGCTGAGGCGCACCATCTCGCTTAACTTTCTTCGCTTTTTTTTAACAAACGTCCAAAACTCATCACACTCGTACTGTGATAGCCCCAGGTTCTTCATCAAATACGCACTTACGTTTTGCGCGTGTTCAGCCATGTCCTCTAAGAGTATGCCTATGGTGTCGCGGTGGTAAACGGTTTGGCGTTCTATGCTTCTTACGCCGTTTTTTTCGACCAGGTGTTTGCAGATGTTTAGTATCTCTGGTTCGGTGAGGTGTTTTCTGTAGAGGGGGGTGCCTTTTGTTTCCATGAAGAAGGTGTTGCAGTGCAGGCAGAGGTAGCGTTGGTGTTTGGTGGTTTTGTATTTTCCTTTTTTGATGATAGTTTTGTCTTTTCTCTAAGATACTGTGTGCATCTTGGGTTTTGGCATACAGCATCAACTTTGCTTCTCGGTCTGCCTTTGGGCACTTAGTCACGAGAACATCAAATAGGATACAGAATATAAAAGGTATTCTATATTAGGACATTACCAAAATTTTTTGTTCTTTGCTCATTTAAAATATGTGACTACTTGAGATTTGAATCAATGTTTCAGAGTCTAACCTCTTTTACATTCTACTTGTAAAATCTTATATACAGCTTATCTCAGACGTTAATGTCTTATTTTCATAACCTCAAAATGAAATGGGCGGGGGTGAGAATTGAGATTTGTAGAGAAATGATTCCTCAAAAACCTGTCCTTGAAATTTTATGTGCGATTCAAGGTGCCTTGGGTGAAGAAAATCAGAAGGTATTCGAAAAGCCAGTATGGCGCTTGGAAAAACTGGGGTAGAACAATATCTCCAGCCGAGAATCTGGATGATTTGATGTAGAAGATCGCAGATTACCTATGCGACGACCTGAAACTTGCCGAAAGCATTATGGTTGAAAAGCAAGGACAAAATTACATAATGAAAACCGTGGCTGCTACATATGCCACGGCAAAATAGTAAAAGAAAGATACGGCACAAGCTGGCATGATGCCGTATCTTTCTTTTACGAGTTTGCCATGGCATATGTAGCGGCCACGGTTTTTCATTATGTAGTCTTGACCTTGTTTTTCACCAGTAATGTTTTCTGCAAGTTTTAGGTCGTCGCGGAGGTAATCTGCGATCTGCTGCATCAAGGCTTCGAGGTTTTTGGCTGGAAGTACGGAGTTACCCAAGGTTTTTCAAGAGTCCATTACTTGCTTTTGCGAATATCTTCTGGTTCTCTTCGCCCAAAGTGCGTTGAACTACACATAAAACTTCTAGGACGGTTTTTTGAGGAATCATTTTTTCGACAGACAATCTAATTCTCACCCCCGCCCATTTCATTTTGAGGTTATGAAAATCCAACATTAACGTCTGAGATAAGCTGTATATAAGATTTTACAAGTAGAATGTAAAAGAGGTTAGACTCTGAAACATTGATTCAAATCTCAAGTAGTCACATATGTTTAAATGAGCAAAGAACAAAAAATTTTGGTAGTGTCCTAATATAGAATACCTTTTATATTCTGTATGTTATTAGATGCTCTCGGTGATTAAGTGTCCAAAGGCAGACCGAGAAGCGAAATCAATGTTGTGTGTCAAAACCCAAGATGCCCACATTATCTTAGAGAGAAAGACAAAGCAATCATCAAAAAAGGAAAATACAAAACCACCAAACATCAACGCTACCTTTGCCTGCATTGCAACACCTTTTTCATGGAAACCAAAGGCACGCCTCTATACAGAAAACACCTCTCTGAAGACCAAATCCTAAACATCTGCAAACACCTAGTTGAGAAAAACGGGGTGCGAAGCATCGAACGCCTAACAGGTCACCACCGCGACACCATAGGAGTGCTGCTAGAGGATATGGCCGAGCACGCCCAGAACGTAAGCGTATATTTGATGAAGAATCTGGGGTTATCACAGTATGAGTGTGATGAGTTTTGGACGTTTGTTAAAAAAAAGCGAAAAAGATTAAGCGAGATGGCACGCCTGAGCCTGAAGTTGGTGACGCCTGGGTATATACCGCCGTGAAGCGGCACTCGTATCTGTTTGCTGCGTTCTCAGTTGGGAAATGGACACAGAAAACCTGCTCCGAAATGATTCAGAAGCTTTCAAACGTAACAAAAAAGCCTTCTTGGTTTGATAGGTTAATGGTGTTTACGGATGGGAATGATGATTACACGTTTGTGTTGCCCAAGTATTATCCGCTTGGGCTTGTGGATTATGGGCAGCTTGTGAAGATAAAAGAGAAGGGGCGTCTTGTTGGGAAGGAGAGGTGGGTTGTTTATGGGGATTTGTCTGTTGTGGAGGTTGAGACGACGGATGTTGAGAATTTTAATGGTATACTCCGCGAGAGGTTGGGTAGGTTGGTTAGGAAGACGAAGTGTTTTGCTAAAACCAAAAGAAGGCTTGTTTGTGCGGTTGGTTTGTTCCAGTTTTATTGGAACTTTATTAATGAGTTTAAACGCGACGCTTCTCCGGCAAAGATGGAGGGTTTAGCGGATCACGTCTGGACATGGCATGAACTGGTCTATTTCCATATAAGTATCTTAAATTAGGACATTACCAAAATTTTGCTCTTTCCTTTTATAAAAACGTGTAACCGCAATTATGACATTGGTAAGGTTGAACTTTTTTGGAGGTATATAAAGTATTCCGTCCTTGGAGGATTTTGAATGCTGTATTGAGGATGTTTGAAATTTTTTTCTTCAAGCACACATTCAGCTTCCGGTCGTTATTCGATAAACAACTATATTTAACCCAAGAAAAGTAGGTTATGCAGGGGCATCCCTCGGTCCAAGGAGTTCAAATCGCACTAAAGCTCATTTTAAGACCTTCAACTCATTCTTGGGGACAAATGGGGACAATTCGAGACAATCAGGGCCATTTCTAAACACTGTCTGCGAACGAATTAAGCTTAGATTCAAAAAAGCGTCCTAAAACACAGAGAAAAAATTTTCGTCCAAAAAGCGAATAAGCTCAACTATTCGCATAAAGAAACGGAATTTCTATTCGAAATGTTTTATATTTCTTCTTTATCCGCGGTTGCCGTACCTTTTATTCATGCATTCTTGGCAGAAATTTCGCTTAAACTTTCTTATGCGTCGAGGCTGGAATACCTTTCCACATGAACTGCATTTGATTTGACCAGGTGTTTTGGGATCAAGCAGCCTTAATCTTCGTTCAATCTCTGTTTTAACTTCAGAATTATGTTCAGTTACTAATGCATGCGTTAAGAGTGTTTTAGCTTGCTCTTCACATTTGTCTTCAAAAAGCTTCGAAAAAACACTATTCTTTTTCTGGTCAACACTTATCTGTGAAGGCAACATGCAGACAAAATTTGACGGATACCCTTTAGACTTATCTGAGTCAACCACGGCAAAGCGGTAGCGCCTACCTAAACAGTTACCCTCAATGTCATCTTGAGTAAATATCTGTAACTTAAACTTCATAGCAAACCCACGTGTATTAAAGAGCAAGCCAACCTAATATCTATACTCACCCAAAAAACGTAAATTCTAAAAAAACACCACTTTTTCGACGAGCACTTGGAGAATGATCTGTGAGTTAAGCCAAACCTTACAGGCAGCCTGCTAAATAGCCAAAGACAGAGGAAATGTCAACGTTAACACGAAAACTTTTCCGCGTCTTTATAGTGTTTGGCTTACTTTTTGCAGGGCTCTTTTTGTTTGCGGCAAGTAGCTTACTGGTTTTTGCCCAGGCTCCTTCCCAGTCAACGACAACTGTAAAAGCGGTTGTTGTAGCGGATTTTAATCTCCCAGTGGACCTAGGTTCAGAGGCTTTCATTTCTCGCGTAGTCGCTACAGCCCAAAGCCAAAATGCAGAAGCTATCGTCATTGAAATGAATACGCCTGGCGGAAGCTTAGGCAATATGCTCAACATTTTATCGTCTATTACGTCGGCAAATCAATCAGGCATCCCAACGTACACTTTTATTGAACCCAACGGATTAGGCTCTTCCGCGGGCTGCTACATAGCTATGGCAACAAACAAAATCTTGATGGCGTCTGGCTCAATAATTGGCTCAAGCACACCCTATATAATTGGCGGCACAGACCTAGAGCAAAATCACACCCAAGCAGTCATGCTAAGTTTACTCACAAACCTTGCAGAAAATTGGGGTCGCAACACCACTGCTGTTTATGGCATGGTTCAGTCTAATCAAGCGTTTACAGCCAAAGAAGCCGTATCAGTTCATCTTGCGGATGGAACGGCAACCTCCTTGTCTGATGCTCTAAACAAGTTGGGTTTGTCTGGCACCCCTCAGGTGAAGCTTAGCGAAGACCTCTACGAGCAAATAATAAGCGCTTTAAGCAATTCTATTTTAGACGGAATACTCTTTCTTGTAGGGATTATTGCGATTGTTCTCGATGTTTACCATCCAACCATAGTACTAACCATACTGGGCGTTATTGCTATAGTGCCGGACTAGTGGGAGCGGAGATAATTGGCGCTTCAACTCTTGGATTAGTCATACTTGTTGTTGCGGCAGCCCTAATTGTTGTCGAGTTAAAGCTGGGACACGGGTTCGCACTAATAGCGGGAGTAATCATAGGCGCGTTCGGCATCTACTACCTCTCACTTGGGTTGCAATATTCGCCTTCGCCAATCAATGGGTTGGCGGAAGTTGAACTTGGTTTACTGGTAGTGTTTGGAACAATTATTGGGTTGTACCTCCGCTGGGTAATTGGACCATTAAGAAAGCGGTCTAAACTAACAGGTGTAGAATCCATGATTGGCAAAAGAGGAGTAGCCATTACTGACCTTAACCCAAAAGGTGAAGTCCGAGTTGCTGGAGAAATCTGGCATGCAAAATCAGAATTTGGAAATATCCCAAAAGGTGAACAAGTCACAATTAAAGCGCTGGATGGTTTGGTCGTAATAGTTGAAAAAATTCAAGAAGAATTCTAAAATCCTCGATAACCCGAGCTATGTGGAAAATTTCGTTCAAATATTTTTCAAAGTGCTGTTAATCTACAGTAGCCGTGTCATTTCGCGTAGACTGCGAACTCTCTTCGGCAGGTTCATCTACTATGACGAGGTAAACTGTTTTGTCCGAGGTATTCTTTTGGGCAAGTGACTTTGGCGCCTGTTCCGTAGGGAGTTACTTTCCTTTTTAAGAAGCCGATGATTCCTGTGACTTTGATTTCTGTTGCTGGCTCAAAAACTATTTTCTTAGGCATATATGGCTAATATTATTTAATTATACATATAGAACTTTTTCATTCCTCGAAAACACAACATAGTTTTCACACGGTCTCGACAAGCCAGCGCGCAAAATCTCTGATATATTTCCGTTTGTGGAATATCGTCTATAAGACTTGAACCAGATGTTTTGCTCAATAGAGCTGATAAAACATGAGCAAAGAAAAGGTTCACAGTATCCGCACGCTACATGAGGAAACAAAAATCGGAACAAAAAAGGTTTTCATATGTACTCATCAGAATTGCACTTGTTGGTTTCGCTCTGAAGGTGATTTGAGAAAACATCAGAAGCGCGAACACGAAAAGTAGCGCGTTGGTTTGTCCTTAAAGTGCAGCGAGGGCATGTCTCTCGAGTAAGATTATTAGAAAAGCTTATCCACAGAAAATCACTACCGTTATCAAAGGCTAAAGCTATGAAATCATTGGTTGTTTATTACTCAAGGAGCGGCAACACTAAATTCGTGGCGCAAAAGGTATCCGAAAAAATCGGCGCGGATATTGAAGAGGTTATTGACAAGAAAAACAGGTGCGGATGGATTGGCTGGCTGGCCGCGGGACGGGACGCCACTCAGGGCAAAGAAACCCAAATTGAGGAAACGAGGTTTCTGCCGAACAATTATGATTTTATCGTTCTTGGGACTCCAATATGGAACGGCATGCCTACTCCAGCGCTCAGAACGTACTTGAGGAAAAATGACCTTTCGAGAAAGAAAGTAGGGCTTTTCTGGACGTTTAACGGAAGTAATGAAGAGAAAGCGGCTGCAAACACGAAGGCACTATTTCCAAACGGCAATATCGTGAGCACTCTTGCAGTAACAAAGGCATTAAAGAATCCGATAGGAGCTGTGAACAAACTCTCTCTTTGGAGTTTCAGTCTTACCTCGACATGAATTAATTGATTTTAGGGATAAGACAGCGTGCTATTATGATTTGTTTAGTTTGATTATTGTTTTGTTGGTCGTTTTGAGTTTCTTTTTAACTATTACCAGAAACAAACCTGCAACTTTAGTCGCCACCGATCATTCTTCCGCAGCAAGTATCACAAGGCCTAGATAAATCATCCACAACTTTCAATCAAAACTAACAGGTGGATAAAGCGAAAGGTGAAACAACCTTCTGCAGTAGTGGAGACTTAATTGAAAGTAACCCAGTCAGCTAATCTCAATGGAAAAGGCTAAGTCTGGATAATCAAAATTAGCCTGGTATATCAAAAGCCGTAATGTGATTTGCACTGGGATGAGTATCTTATATATGCTTACACATACATTGCATAAAGGCAAGAGTTAGTCGCTGTTTCCCTTCCTTAAGTGGCGAACCTCTTTATCTAAAAGAGACTTTTTACTCGATAAGTGTTAGGTAAATCTACCGAAAAACCCGCTGAAAAGCATTTTGTCAAAGCTTACGACTTTGAAGATTGTGCAAACCATCGAAAACGTATTATCTGTTTACCATGTATTAATTTAAAGATGAATAGTTATGAATGACAGAATCAGAATACTAGTTGGTTACGACGGTTCCTTGCAGTCAAAAAAAGCTCTCAAAGAAGCAATATCAATTGCCAAGAACTTCTCAGGTTTTGTTAAAGTAGTTAATGTCTACGATAAGGGTAACAAAAAAGAGGCTGAAGCCGCCATCAAGGAGGCTGAGCAAAATTTGAAACTAGAAAATGTAGCACATGACAGTTTATTGGCACTCAGTTCCAATCCTGCTGAAATGTTGGTAAACATGGCAAAGCAGGAAAACTTTGAAGTCATCGTGGTAGGCTGCAGAGGCTTAGGACGTAAGACATCCATTCTTTTGGGGAGCGTTTCAAAACAAGTGGTTAGCAATGCATATTGTAATGTACTTGTGATAAAGAAGTAATGCTCACAGATAACATAGTGCACCTCCACTATTACTCCAATTTTTTCATAACTTAATCGGTCACTAGGTTTTGGCATTTTGACTTTTTCCAGTATCGAACGCAGAGAAAGAGAAAAAGAGAGAAAAGGAAAAGGGGAAAAACTTCCCACGCTGATCGAGTACCAATCCAATAGATGGCGTTGGTGAAAGTGTTTACGCCAGTTACGCACTGATTCGCATTGATAATCATAGTGACGTCTCTTTAGGCTTGTTTGCCTCAAATGATTTGTTGGTTGCGTCGGATGCGCTTTTACCAGAGATTAACCATTGGAGCGGCGCAGGATACCAAACCATTGAGATTCCAGTGCAATACAGAGTCTGATTAGGTGAGAAGAAACTGAAGCTAAGACACTGTTTGACCATATTTACGATAACAATCGCAGAAAGCTTAAAATCAAATAGCTAATTAGATATTTTTAGGAGAAGAGCAAAATGGTTAAGTGTGCAAATTGTGGAGCTGACTTGTCTGAAGGGGCTAAATTCTGTTCAAACTGTGGGGCTCCCGTAGGCGTAAAAGAAGAGTTTACAGTCCGCTCAGAGGATCTTGTAGCGAAAATCAAGGAACTGATTCATGAGGGGGACATATCAAGAATCATCGTGAAGGACGAAGCGGGTAAAACCCTCTTAGAAATACCCGCTTGGGCAGGTATTGTAGGAACACTATTGGCTCCGTGGCTGGCAGCCTTGGGCGCAATAGCAGCTTTAGCAACAAGATGCACAATCACCGTTATTAAACAAGAACCTACATAGAACAAAGCGCGTTCCCAATGTGCACCCATTAACTTTTTGTGATTGTGAACTATAGCTACATTTTCAAAATTGCTTTTTTTGCATCATCTTTTTCCAGGGAAATGATTTACGGATGTGAATGTGGAGGCGGAAAGTGCTTTTCGGCTAGCGCTCACTTGGTTTTTAATTTTTTCGATTAGCTGCTAAACCGTAAATTGTTAAGGCCAATCCGATGATTGCCGCGACTCCCCGCCAACCGCCATAAACTGATCTTGAGCAACCTTATTTCGAACCTCCGCTGAAAGAGACTACGATATTTGACCCAGCAAACCTCCGCACTGCTGCAAATCGGAATAACCAATCCAGAAAACCACAACACCAACAACCAACAGAAAAACTCCAAAGGCCAACGCTCCAGCTCTCATTTTTTTACCTCGCGCAACCATTTTCTTTAGAATTTATGCATGTTATACTCTGCGTCCTGTAAGCAGTCGGACAATTATTATGATTATGGCGACGACAAGAAGTAGCCATATGATGGCGCCAAGGTTGAAAACAAAGCCAAGCAGCCACAGCACAATAAGTATCACAGCAACTACGAAAAGAAAATCAAGTGCACCCATTTTCAAAAACCTTACTTACCCTTATCTTGACAGCTTTATTTTAAGATGTGTGACTGGTAACAAACAGTTACAAATTCATCTGCCTTTCTTTCTAGTTTTTTAGAAGTGCTTATGAATGTTTTAGTTATTTTTAGGTTCAGTTTCCTTTGAAATGTTAGCGTACCAACTTGTTTATTAACCGCTGTAAGAGTAGATTTTTTGAGGATTTTTAATGAGTGACGAAGAAGCAAAGGGTAAGATTGAGAAAACAAAAGGCAATATTCGTGAAGACTTAGGCAAAATTACTGGCGATAAGAACGAGCAGATTAAGGGCAAAGTAGAACAAGTGAAAGGCAAGGTCCAGGAAGAAGTAGGAAAAGCTAAAAGAAAAGCCAAAGAATAAAAATTAATAAATCAACGTTTTAGACAAAATAAGCAGAAGCGTGTTTTCGAGAATCGATTTTAGTTTCTGACGGACGATTGAGTGGGCAACTCAATTATCTACTTTTTCTTTTGCTCAGCACCTGCAAAAGTTACATATTTGAAATCACAGTATAGTCCGATTTGAACTGGAATGTCTCTTAAGAAACAGACTCTAATCAGCTTCTTTCTAATACTGTGCATCATGGGTTTTTTCGCAATTCTGAGCTCAACAATGTCGAAGAATCCCGTTTTGAACCCGTTTGCAAAGAGTCTGGGAACTCCGACTGACTTGCTGGGCTTCGTTGCTTCCGCCTCAACCATCCCCGGAATGCTCATAAGTTTGCCAGCAGCTTCTCTTTCAGATATTTTTGGCAGAAGAAAAGTCCTACTCTTCGCTGCCTTCGTCTTTGCTTCAGCACCTTTCCTCTATCTGCTGGTAACTGTGTGGTGGCAACTGGTCCTTGTGCGTTTCTATCATGGTTTTGCGACAGCAATTTTCATTCCAGTTACTGGAGCAATCATAGCTGAACGTTATCCAACAAAAAGGGGAGAACGCATCTCCATTCTAGAATCAGCTACCGCTATTGGACGAGCAAGCGCCCCATTTTTGGGCGGGGCAATCCTTTTCTTGACAAACGACGGCTTCCATTCGCTATATCTGGCAGTTGGAATCGCAGGCGTTATCGCTTTCATTGTTACGTTGTTATTCATAACCGAAGAAAAAAACCCAGAAGCAAAACAACCCAAGACCCAACAAACCGCAAGCAACATTTTCCATGGGTGGCACGAAATCGCAAAGAACAAAGGAGCTCTGGTTACTGGTGTGGTACAAGCAAGCCAATATTACGTCTACGGCGCCGTGGAGTTTTTCTTGGTCGGTTACCTACTGGATGTAGCCAAACTAAACTTGATCCTAATCAGCATAATCATGGGCAGTCAAATCATTATACTTATACTTGCAAGGCCATTTCTGGGAAGAATATCAGACAAAACTGGACGACGAACACCAATCATAACAGGCTCCATAATTAGCGCCATAACCTTGTTTGTGTTTCCCTTTACCACTCAATCTTCAATACTTCTTCTACTTTCAATCGTCTACGGACTAGGATTTGCAATGGTAATCTCATCAACATCACCTCTAATCTGCGAACAAGTACCCTCAACCCTAATCGGCTCCTCACTAGGATTTCTCGCTACCACAATGGACATCGGCCAGACCGTCGGACCCGTAATCAGCGGAATAATCCTCTCAAGCATTCTCCACTACAATGCAATGTTCTATTCGCTAAGCGCCCTCCTGATATCGTCTTGTTTAATCTTCTTTAATTTTTCAAAAATCGCCAAAAACCAAGTCACCCCAGAAAACAAAACCCAAACTACATGAAAGCCACCAAAACTAAGAACACATCGGTAACGGCTGGCAGTTTGGCCATAAAAAAGGCAATAGGCGCAGGAAACGTTGCTTCATACGCTCTTAACTGTCTGTTGAGCCGGATTCTGAATAGAGAAGCAGCTGAGAACCTTGGAAGATCAGACAAAGCAACTCACCAACATTCTCAATACATAATATCGGGACAAGCAGCTCGCAAAGATTCTTCGGCTTTACCCCTCAGCTATTCTTACTTGTTCTCAAAAAAAAGAAAAGATGTTTAAAGGGATTCTGGGGCGCAGAGGTTTTCTGCTTTGGCAGCTGTACGCATACAGCTTTTGCAGATGTATTTCGCGTCTTTCACAAATGGCTTTATCTTTTCTATTGGTACTTTATCCTCTACCATTTTGCAGAGGTGTTTTTCATGACCTGGATGAGGTTGGACTTTTGACAAAACTTACACCTAAACAAGTGAATGAATAATACTACATATAGTATTGTGATTGTGCTGTCACAGCAACACAATATTATGTTTCCCATCACAGAATTGTCTGCAGTTTTTGATACTAAACTTAATCGGCTAGTCTTGACAGAGTTTTACAGGTTTTCAGACTTCTTTAAACCGTAAAAGCGAGAGGGAATCGCACCTCAAATCAAACTCTCATCACCAGCTTTGTAGTTGAGTCTTTCTGATTGGAACACTTTTTTCAAAAAGAGACTCATACCCATTCAGCGGTTAAGTGCGACCAGCCCCATCCTCATTTCCAATAATTATGGTTCGACCGACGGTTTAAAAGACGGCTTTATGATAGCCCGTAATATTTTTAACCTTATTTTGACCTTAATTTTAGGCAAATAAGCTAAAAACATGTTCGTTTAACATGCTTGCATCGCAACGCAAAAGAATTTGTTTTTATCTAAACAAATGGCTATAGAGAAATAAGCTCTTTCCAGGACTGCTTTGAAGTGCCTGATATTAATTCACAATTCACATGTTTTAAATGCAATTTTGGAACCTATTTGTATTCTGTGAAAATGAATCCAAACCAAGACCGAACGAATAATGCGTCATTGAAAGAAAAATTTGATTAAAAAATGGATAGAAATCTATGAATGTATTTGCCCTTCTTTCGTTAATCGCTAGCATTAGTTGCCTTTTTCTAGGCATGATAGTATATTCATTTAACAGAAAATCAATTCTTAACAAAATTTTCCTTTTGACGGCTTTAGCCGCTTTTTTCTATTCATTTACCACAGTTATGATGTGGACATCGACCAACTTTGCAAGTGCCAATTTCTGGCACAAGATGGGCACCGCCTGGCCTTTTTTCGTGGCTTTAGTAGCTACTTTTGCACTAGTTTTCACAGAAAGCAATTGGATAAAAAACAAACTAAACTACCTAATCCTATTTTTGCCTGCAGTGGCATTTTGGCTTGTCGATTTATCCACCAGCCTAATAAACGGTCCTCCAGTCATAGAATATTGGGGGTACAATGACGTTGCCTCGGGAACATTGGTTTACTATGGTTCCATCATTTGGACCATAGCTCTGCCAATACTGGCATTTGCTTTATGTTTCAGATACTATCACAAAGCAGAAGACAATATGCAGAAGCAGCGAAGAAAATATGTGACTATAGGCTTTGCCATTCCCATAGCCGCATTCATAAGTACCAACATGATTGCTCGTATGATTGACATGAGCATTCCAAATCTTGGATTCATAGCGACACTATTTTTTAGCGGTTTTGTTGGATATGCTGTTGTGAAATATGACCTATTCACTTTTGATGCCGCATTAGTCGCAGAAAATATACTCGCTACAATGCCTGACTCACTCATACTTGCAGATGTGAAAGCAAAAATACTCAGAGTAAATGAGCGGTTAGCTAATTTCGTTGGATATGAAAAAGAGGAATTGATCGGCAAATCAATAACAAAATTATGCATAGAAAACGAAGAAAAAAATTGCGCAAACCTTATAGAAGAATTAGCAATCAAGAAGATAATTAGAAACCGCGAATTGACCTTCCAAAGTAAATCCGGCACAAAACTAAATGTATTTTTTTCAGGTTCAATTGTCAAAAGTAAAATGGAACGCGACATCGGAATAGTGTGCATAATACATGATATTACTGACATGAAAAAGATGGAGGAAAAACTTGTTAAAACCGAAAAGCTTGCTTCCATAGGCGAACTGGCAGGGCAAATTGGACATGACCTGCGGAACCCTTTAGCTGGTATTAAAAACGGAATATACCTCATTAGAAAGAAAGACAATCCGCTCGCAGAAGCAAAGAAGGAAGAGGTTTTTGGATGGATTGAGGACGCAATTGAAGATTCAAACAGAATTATCACTAGTCTAGTAGACTATTCAAGCGAGCTAAATCTGCGACCAGAGCAGTGCACTCCTAAGTCACTTGTACTGTATGCGCTGTCTAACATTAAGGTCCCCGACCACTTAAGCATAATAAACAACACGACTGATGACATCAAGATGTTTCTTGATGTGCAAAGCATGGAAAAAGTTTTCACAAGCATAATAAAAAACGCTATGGAAGCCTCACCAGAAAAAGGAATCATAAAAATACAAAGCATGCTGAAAGGACAGAATATTGAAATATCTTTCACCGACTCCGGAATAGGCATATCCGAAAGTATTTTACCCAAACTCTTCGCGCCTCTTGTAACTACAAAGGCGAAAGGAATGGGTATGAGCCTAGCAATTTGCAAAAGAATTGTTGAGGCACATGGTGGAAAAATCGGCGTTGAAAGCGCAGTTGGGAAAGGAACAACATTCACAATTTACCTACCAATCAAACTCTCGAAAAGCGAATTCACGCAGGTCCAGATGTTTACTGGAATCGAAATGAAGCCGCTAACCTTTGTTTAGTATTCTCATGAATTTATTGAAGCGGAATATAAATGAGAGGTACAGTAATTGCTTCAATTCGACCCATGCCCGATCTGAATATTTAATGTTTAAACGACGATTTAGACGACGGCTTCAACATAGCTCGTAGCACTTTTAAGCTTATTATGAGCGTATTTTGGCATATAGCTCACAAATTAGGAGCATTTTCGGCTGAAAATCAATTTATAAACTTACCCCGTTGACGAAACCATTTGGCGCTAACGTAAGAACCAGCAATAGAAACAGTGCTCCAGGACCTCCATCTGACGCCTCAGTATTTCGCCAAGAAGCAACAGGTAAGCCTTCAATTCCCAAAGCTCTCCAACCAGTATATTCGCCTGTCAACAGGAGTTTGGCTTCTTCTTCAGCACCTGAACAGCTGCATTCTGCGGCTCAGCAACGTCAATAGGCATTCCTGAGCGTCTCGAAGCTGCGATGTCTCGGAACAAAAGCTTGTATTCTTTATGAATCATAGGCACATCAACGGACTTCGCCGTTTTCTTTGTCTATCGAAACTTTGTTTAAGCCATCCATTTCAATGCGTCATAACTAATACCGCCGATATAACAAGCGATGTACCCAGAAACCTTACGCCTTTCAGAGCGGAAGCAAACATGAATTTTTACCCAACCCACAAACTCGTCCTTCTCTCAACTCTTGACATCCTGACATACAAAACTTCACAAACCAATGTTAGATATGCAAAGCGGAACAAGTCGCACCCCGTAGTTTATTTTGTTACAGTAACTTCCAACATAAGACTGCAGGACAAGACCTTTCTCTAAAAGTCTTCTCAAAACACACCGAACTGTCGTGCACTGAGCACGAGTGGGCTTACGTGGAGCACGAATTTTACATTCAATCTCCACTGGCCTAAGCTCAATTTCTGAAGCATCAATAACATGAAAGACCCTTGCCTCAATAACCCAGCATCTATTCGCTAAACTGTTGCAACTGGTCTTGCAAGAAGAGTCTGTAGAGTTATCAGATAAGGTAACCAAAAAAGGTCTCCTTAGCTGCTTCCTTTCTGTTTTAGCTTGCGAGCTATTCGCCTTCTACTTTCTATTTCAACAATCTGCCTGCTAAACGCCAATAAAGAACATAAATCACCGGGATAATGTGCAGCAGGCCAATCTTTGCAATCGCCACTTCTTAAAACAACCAATTTGCCACGCGCTGCACCTTTCATCTTCGCTTTCTTCCCGGAGTCATAATCTTAGCTTTCGAAAGACAAAGTGTACCTTTTTTGCATCCAGCCTCACAATTGCAGGATGCAGCAACACCCATAATCATTTTCCCTTTTGGGCAGGTGCAATGTACGCAAGGAAAGAGTAACATAACCACGTCTGGCACTGCAGAAGGTCTCCACATCCTCAGAATACAGATCACTCAAACGCAAGGGACAACCTCCGATTCGACAGCACCCAAAGACCTCTTCGTAATCTACTCAAGCTCATGTAAATTAGGCATCAAAGTAAAAAACAAATCAACAAGGAAAATTCGCATAGCCACGGCTGTAGCTTCATTCTCCTTCTGATTCAATCAAAAAACCTCCTGACTACTGTAGATAAAAGAAAAAGGGAAATGGCGAGTCCCTGTTCGCCATCTTACAAAGCATAAATCACATTCTAGAAGATGAGTAGCCCGGGAGAGATTCGAACTCTCGTCAGAGACTCCAGAGGCCCCTATGCTTGACCACTACACCACCGGGCTGCGGCATTGCGATTAAAGCAGCGTAATTATTTAACTTTAATGCTGTCCCAATTCGACGCCATTAATCTTTTTTTTGCTTCTCGAACACAGTAGCATTCCTGGCTGACCCGATTCCAACTTTCACAATGCCAAAGCGTGTCTACAATGGCGTTTAGGCTTTGGGCGTGTCTGGTGGAGCAGAAAACTTTCGCGGGGTATTGATAAGAGTTGTGGCTGTCGCAGTTGCCGCAGTACTTTTCCTCACCTTTGCCCTTCATCTTTTTAGCTTCCTCTGTCTGCGGATTTCTCAAGTTTCAGAAAAGGGGTGCGATTAAAACTTGGTCCTAACCTTTCAGTTACGGAGGCAACTAAGAATGGAAAAACCATCAATGCTTCGCCAATCACCATTACATGGTCTGCTTCGCCCTTCATTTTTCCCCAACTCACCGTCTCCTCTAAAGTTGAACCTGATAAGCCTCCTGTTTCAGGACGATCCAAAGTGATCACTACAGCGTAGTCTAACCCTTTCTTAGAAGCCAACGCTGAGGACTGGATGGTATTACGTGGCACTCCCCCACCTATAACTATCATACCGTTTTTGGGTGATTTAGCACAGATGTTACAAATGGTTGGAACATCTTTGAAGGCATCAACCAAAAGTACAGGCTTCTTCTTTTCCTGGGAAGAATGGAGCCAGTGGATAAAGCCAAATTCTGAGTCGCGAACCGCTGGCAAGAAAATTGGAACATTTTCTTCATAAGCTGCTCGCAAAATTGAGTCTTTGTCTGTGAGACGTTTTCCTATTTCCCAGCTGAACTCGTTTGAAGCTAAACTTTCTCCTTTGCGCTCTAATGCGATGTCATCGTACATTTCTGACAACTTGAAGTCTAATCGGACATAGTCTTCTTCAGGGACAAAAATATCGTAAATACGAAAAAGATGATACCGGTAAAGTTCCGCGTCGTTTACTGCCCAGCCACCGATGTAATGGTGCCCACCTACAGCTTCAATGGCATCATGTACCATACATGCACCTGTGCTGACAATTACATCAACAAGCTTTTTCCTTATCAAATCAGTAATGATTGTGCGCATGCCTGCCGGAACGACCGCGCCTGAAAGCGCCAAAAAAACCGTGCAATCTTTATCTTTAAGCATTTTCTCGTAAATGTCGCAGGCTGTAGCTAAGCGTCCAGCACCCAATGCGCCTGATTTCTTGAATTGCTGCATCAGCTGGTCAACGGTTTGTGCCCCGTCGATTTTTATATGTTTGACTGGAGTTTGGAGGTAATCTTTTCTTTCCATCCAATTTACGCCTAGATTGTTGTTACTGCTGGATTACCAAAATACCTTTCCATATTTAAAGAGTGACAAACTAATACTAGAAAAAGGTAGATTATTTCAATTGATTTTCTTAAGCACCTTCTGGAATGTTACTTTTTCAGTTAGCGACAAAAACCACTCTTCCAACCCAATGACTTTTATTGACTCTAATAGAATTTTATTGAGTTAGTTGACTTTTATCGACTTTAATTGACTCAACCTGCAAACAATTCAGTCTTAATCTTTAAAAAAGCAACCCAAAAAACCAAATTTCAAACCTTCGCCGAAACTCCGTCAACAACTGACATTTAAACAAATTAAATAAAAATTGACTTATCTACCCATTTTTTAAAACAAAATAAATTATTTCTTAGCTAACGCGAGAATGCCGCCTAGCAAGCCGAGGATTAATCCGATTAACCAGCCACTGCCTACAGAGAGGCTCAAAAGCGAAAAGATTATAACGAATACTCCTCCAGCGACTTCCATTCTACTATAAATCAAGTAATGCTCCCAACCACAATTAGAATGCGAATGCGACAGCTATTCCGCCGACTATATTCAAGGCTAACCCGGCTGAAATCTTCTTCGAATTTCATCGAACCAGCGAAAGCAGTTAAATCACCCGCTACAATTCTAACTATTCCACGCAGCAAAATTAGAATTGCACTTGAGAGAGAAAAAGCAAAGCCTAACTTTGCCCTTTTAAGTAAAAGAACAGGTTGAGAATTTGGTTGCTGCATAAAACATCATTTCTCCTGAAATTCACATTAAGCAAGCGCTAATTAAGGGTTCCTAAATGCAATAGAGTGATAAAGCTGCAAAATAAGGAAAATACTGAGTTGAAGTCAAGTTATGAATCGGTTTGAGATACGCCGCAAAAAAGCACAAGAACAGATGGTTCAGCAGGGTGTGGCTGCGCTTCAAGTTACCAGCCGTGAAAACTACTTCTACTTAACAGGTGACATGCGAAGTGGTGCCAGATTGTTTCTTCCGCAGGAAGGTGATCCAACAATTATTGTCTTTGACGAGGAAAATGAGGCTGCAGCACAGGCTTCTGAAATCAAAGACATCAGAGGCTGGCGTACAGCCTCCCAGCTCATGCAACACTTTTTTCGAATAGTCAATCAGCACAATGTTTCAGAAAGAAAGTCGGCTTTTACGTCCACTCGAACTCCGGTTTTTTAGTTTACAAGTTTCTCAAAGCAAACCCCAAAATGAAAGTAATCGAAAACGAGGAAATTTTGATGCCGCTACGTTACACCAAAGACACGGATGAAATGGAAGCCATGAAGAAAGCCGCTGATGTAGCAAGCATAGGTGTTGCCGTAGCTCTTGCCGCCGTTAAGCCAGGCATTACTGAGATTGAGGTTGCTGCGGAAGCTGAATATGCGATGAGGCGAGTTGGTGCTATGCGTTATGGATCAAGCACTTTTGTCGACAGCGGACCGCACTCCATTTGGTTACATGGTGGAAACGTCGAGGCGCAAAATTGAAGACGGCGACTTTGGTTGTGGTTGATGTGCATCCAGTTGTGGATATGTACTCTTCAGATTGTGCTCGAACGATTATCTGCGGGAAACCCACCGAAAAGCAAACGAACTTATAGAAACGTACTAGCAGTATCCAGCAAAACATTGTTGCTAGCATTAAACTAGGCTGGAAAGTAGGTGAAATTACTAAGGCATTTACCGAAGCGTTTGCACCTCCAAAGGTTTCGGTGACGTTTGGATTCCAGGACCCGTGCATGGCGGAGGTTTAGAGTTTGAAGAGTGGCCTCACCCAAGCCACTATTTCAATCACTTGCAGTTGGAGATAGCTGAAAAACTGGACATTAGCTATCGGACACTCAATTCTGCCCGTAAAAACAATAGGGGGAGTAAAAGTTAGGACACCATTCAAATCACGCCCGAGGGCGGCCAAAGTTTAACCCATGTTTATAATGTTATGCAAAATCCTCAGTTTCTCGGCCAATAAGCTGTCTAGCCCACTCTCATTTTATTGCAGTAGCACTTTAGAATCAAGTCTTCTGGAAAAAACATAAAAGAGCAAGACAGAATCGTGTCTTTGAGGCTGAAACAAATGCCTGTAATTCAAGTTTCAGTTTGGGAAGGCATGAATGTCGAGAACAAAAAGAAGACAGTTGAAGGAATCGCCAAAGTTTTCGAAGATTTAGGGTCCTCAAAGATGCAGTCAGTATAAT
>CAWHSP010000047.1:0-33562 GCA_963831865.1 Candidatus Bathyarchaeota archaeon
GAAACCGCGAAGAATCGGTAGCATTTGTAACCCAGCTTGAAAAGAAAAAAACTATTCTGTCAAGTACAGCAATTAATGCTTTTGAGCTATATTATGGTGCACACAAATCCCACCAGTCAGCTCAAACCCTGCAAGCTACAAAGAATCTGATAGACAGATTAATTCTCTTTCCCATAACCCCACGATCAGCTCAAAGGGCAGGCCATATCTACGCAGAACTTGAGTTGAAAGGACAACCAATAGGGCTCAGAGATACGTTTATAGCAGCTATAGCCCTCACAAGAAAATGCAGCATTGCAACCAAAAACACAGAACACTTCAAAAAAGTCAAAGGCTTAACTGTAATAACCACTTAATGCACTTGTGATTTGAGATACGTCTTCGCTCACTTCCAAGCGAAATCTACAATAGGTTGAAGTAGAGATGCGAATTCTTTTTGATCACAGTACGCATTAAGCATTAGTTCTGTGTTTTTGAAATGTTGCGTTTTTGGAAATATGGCTTATATGCTTTTTTGCGGTTTGTCTTGTTTGAGGAGACAAGGAGCAGGGAGAAGGCGAAGCCTTCTTTACTGTTTTTGAGATGTGAGTGTGAGTAGGCAAATCTTGACTGTCGGAGAGGCAAATTTGAATGACCCAGAAAACTACAGACGAAATTCGAGAACTTTTAAGCAATGCAGAAATGGATTTTGAGTCAGTAGAGAATAAGGCATTGAATGATTATCTTCCCAAAATACTTCATAGTTGCCCATTTACAGAAGAGATTTGCACAGCAAAACAATGCCAAGAATGTGTAGTCTTCAAAAAACAATGCAAATAAACAAAACTTTTTGCTGCCAGTCCAAATGAGAATTCAATATATAGTTTAGTTTTATTGAGTCTATCTTGCTTTTTCCGTCGTTACCTGACAAGGTGCTGGTTTTTTTCACCATTTTATTTTGCCATATACCGTACGCTATAAGACTTAAATCTCCTATTGGAAAACCTTTTAAAAATATGTGGTTGAATAATTACAGCTTTTTTGTGGCATGAGAGCTAAAATTACCTTCTTTTTGTAGCTTAAACGGTTTTATTGTCTTCTTGGTTTGTTTTAGGCTTATTTTTCGATTTATCTTATGATAACAGGGTAAACTGTATCTTGGTGGGTGAATGCATAGAATATGGATACCCCTCAAAAAACCAAAGAGTTTTTCAGACATATGACGCCAAAAGAAAGCCCGTAATCAAAAGATACTGGATAGAGAAAAAATTTTTGGTCACTGTTTGTTTGATATTCTTCGTCTTCTTTGAATCTAAAGAGCAGTAATAGATGGCTTTAGATAAATTATTAGAAAATTAGCTTCAAATAATCCATCGCCAAGGAAACTTTTTATAAAACATAGATATAGAAGTTTATGGTGATGTTTACGACTAAAAAAACAACAGTCACTCTAAGAGAAGACGTTTACCAAACACTAAGAGAGAAAGCAGGCGCCAGAAACATTTCGAATCAAATAAACAAAATCCTCCTCGAATACTTTACAAAAAAAGAAAGCATGTTTAACTCCATGAAACAAACCAACTTAACTGACCTCGAGAGACGACACGGATCGATGTCCATGAAATACGTAATCGACTCATGCGCATGGATAGAATATTTCATGGGAACCAAATCAGGCGAAAAAGTCAAACCCATAATTGAATCCCAAGAAGAGAAAATCACACCCACAATATGCATAGCTGAAATTTACTCCAAAACCCTGCGGGTGGAAAACCAGGAATTAGCAGAAAAACAACGAATCTTCATCAAAGAAAAAAGTTTGCTGGCACCGTTAGATGAAGCCATAGCTTTGGAAGCTGCAAAGGTGCAGAACAAAAACAAAAAGGAAATTAATGGTTGGTGTTTAGCCGACTCAATTGTCTATGCAACCGGCCTAGTTAAGAGCGCTAATGTTGTAACAGGCGATGAGCACTTCAAGAGTCTGAAAAACGTTGTTTTCATAAAATAGCCAAAAACAACCTTGAGGTCGTTTCAGTTTTTCACAGTTACATCTTGGCCTATCAGTATTATGTCTGCTAATAGAAGTTCTATGGTTAGGCTGTTTTCAAGTACCGGAGTCCATGCTAAAGATTTTCCTGATCGTGCCCTTACTGAAAGTGGATTTCCTCAAGGGCGTAAATTAACCTGTTATCCAAAAAGAAACTATGCAATTATTTTTTTCTTAAAACCAAAACCTTAGTAGGGCCAAAGTATCCAAGAATTTCTTGTTGAACTTAAGAAAAGAGGTATCTCAGCTTACCCCTACACCGATAAGGAAGCTCTTAAGGAGCTTATTATTACAAACCCTTTTCAAAACACTTCTCAAAAGACGACCAAATAGTTTCATTTACATGATTGTATCAGAGCCTGCAAAATCCAATAAAAATTGCGCTGGAACGATTTCAGATGATTCACATTTCAACTTCATAAACTAAATGACCATTGCTATAATTTTAAGAAAAAACGAACTGCCATTAGCAACTTTTTAGAAACCATAACTTTCTCTGGTTAACCCAGCACACCGTTCTCATGATGTTGGTTATTCGAATTTTAGGACCACTGCAACCTTCTTTTTTAATAGATCCTCAACTATTTGAACCCATGATCCGGGAATTTCCCTTTCCTCTTCCGCGGTAAGTATCCTAACAAACAAGTTATTCTGAACAAAAAAAGAATGGTTACATGATTCACAATTCAAATATGAAAAAACGCCGTCTAACGGCTTACTTATAGTTTGCTTAGCAGCACAATATGGGCATGACCGAATCTTATGTTTCTTTATGGTAGTCGCCGTGTCCGATTTTACGTCAATGTTTCTTTCAAGCTCGTCCCAGGAAGAATACATTCTACATAAAGCCGCATTTCCTTCGGACCATAATTCCCTAAAAATGCTCAGAGCTTCTTTTCGTTCATGTGGTTTGCAATTTGGACAATCGGTTTGATCGCCCACAACAACTCCCCCAAACTACTAACGAAATGCTCAGCAAAAACTAATAACAGTTTTGAATTTCGACGCCTATTAATTCACTCTTCTCCATCTCTGATAGAGATTGCAAAAGAAAAAATAGTCAGGTGAAGATTACTTGTACAAGTGTTGTAACGAATTACACGCCGGCGACTTTTGTTTTTTCAAGGGGCAGGTAGTGTTACTTGTCTATAGTGCCTTTTCGATCTGTCGCCGCAGCTCGGAATCTGTAAACGTTTTCAAGGTCTCCAGCAATGAGCCCTCAATCGGTGCTTGATCCTCTCCCAATGCGTGAAAGAAGCGTTTCCCTTGAGTGTACCAGTCTAAGAGGACACGAGCGTAAGCGTTGACGCCTTCAGCCTGCATCTTAGCCGCATCTCACACTCAACTAAGAAAACCCAATTCGGAACCGTTCTCTAAAACTAGCCTGAGAAACTCCTCAACAGGCACGCTAAGAAGGAACCGTTCCAGACTGCAGAGCGCCCTATACGATACTAAACCTCAGCCTCAACCCGCATGCCCATCTGTACCTTCATAATTGTTACCGAACAATCTTACCGAAACCGTTACAAATTCACCTAGGTACCCTACTTCGGACAAGAGAAAGAAAAAATACTCCCAAAAAAATGAAACAATTAGAGACAACCAAGGCAAAAACTAAACTGACAATTGCAGCTTCACAACCCAAACCCAAAACAAACCCAACATGCACTCACTACCACAACCAAAAAAACCCAACATAACACCATGCACGATAGTGAAAAATAATCCGTCAACTCACTTCTAAAACCACAAAGAAACTTAAACCAAAAACCAAACACAACACAAAAACACAACCAAAAAAACGGCACCCCTACGCAATCCACTTCCACACAAAACAAAAACAAGAAACAATCTTAGCAAAAAATCTACGCAAAACGCCTGCTAATTTTTCCAACCTTAATTATGAATGTGCAGCCCAAAACACGCTTTGCATTGTCGACAATTTTTTTGTAAGCTTTAATATGGTTAGTCGTGACTATGCCCGTGAAGATATTCAGAAAATGATCCACGGAAGCAATTTTACAAATTGATTTTTGCTCATTAAATATGAGGCCTTTTGTTAGACCATTCAATAAGGCTCTTGTATTTCGTGTTCTCAAGCTTCTTGGATAGTTTGGTATCAAGTGTGAGGAACGGCAGATCTAGTTTACTCGCAAGCGAGAGAAATGCAGCATCATAGACAGTTATCTTGAGCTCTAACGCTTTGTTCAATGCATCAACAATAACTTCGGAGAAGTGATGAACTGCATAGAGGTTCATCATTTTTTCAGCTTGTTCGAAAGCTGCTATAGCATTCTTTGCATCAAATTCGTCGGATACTTTATGCATTATAGCGTTCGCTACTTCGTAAAAGCTTAAGTCCAAAACATGGAAATACTCATACTCATGTATGCTTTTTGATGCCCATTCAGAGTACTTTTCAAGTGTTACTAGTGCTACTATTACGGAGGAGTCAACGACGACTTCAATGGCCATGATCTCGATCTTCCCTGATTATTTCTGCGGAAGACTGTGTGATTTTGGTTTTTTCGCCCAACTCGTTCCTAAATGCGTCTATCTCTTTCATGACCTGCTTTAATTTCTCCGCTTTAACCCTTCTTTCAAGGTATTCTCTGATGTCCTCTGCGTAATTCACATTTAACTCTTGAAGTTCGTATTTGAGTTTCTTGGGAACTCTGATTGCTATTACATCGCTCATAGTTACCCATTAAGTAAACAAATTATTTAAATATTAGTTAACAAAAAGTAAACAAATACCCTAAAAAACTCCCTATTCAACCGACTAAAAATCCAACCATTGTTTTTTGTCCCGAGTAAATCATCATGTGTCCTGTAGACGTGCCCAATTCGTTGATAAATTGCGACCATTCCGCAAAAGTTTCAACAGCTCAAATTTGACTTCAAATCAAAAAACAAAAGCTATCGCCATTTTACACTAATTTCGGGACAAACCAGCGCGCCAAACTGCATGATTAGTGGCACTTATTAGTGGGAAAGTATGAATTTTAGTTAGATAAGATTACTAATTGGTATGCCCTATGCCCAGGAAAAATGTTGGACAAAAAGGTCAAGTAGTTATCCCTAAACGATTGAGGGATGCATTAGGTCTGAAGCCCGGAGTTGAAGTGATTTTAGAAATTAGAGGTGATGAAATAATTATAAGCAAACCAAAAATCGAGGGCAGTTATACCGAATATTACACTTCGACATATGCCTCAAAACTAAAAAATGTTGTCAACCTCAAGGAAATAATGGATGAAGAAGTAGCGCAAAGATATGCAATACGTTGACTCTACGTATTCCTTTACCCAGTATTATATCCCCCGGACTTTGAGCCCAAAGCAAAGAAAGCCAAAGAAATACTTGTGCAGATCGAAAATGGAACACTGCTCGCCTCAACATCAACCTTAACCTGGGATGAAGTGGTTTGGGTAGCCACCAAACTGTTAGGCAAAACAGACGGCATAACGCAAGGACAAAAAATACTCAGCTTCCCCAACCTAAAATTCATCAACGTCGATGAAGAAGTAATATCGCAAGCTCACCCATTAGTGAGCAAATATAAACTGAGCCCACGAGACTCAATCCACATCGCATCAGCACTTAGCAAGAAAATAAAAACAATACTAAGCGACGACGCAGACTTCGACCAAATCAAAGAAATAAAAAGAAACCCGCTAAAATAGAAAAAGAGCGAGCAAAAAAGCTCCAATTTTATTCAAGGGAAATGTCAAAACAAATTACCTATTTTTCTTCCCGTCTGCAACTTCATAAATGTCACATAGCGATGTTACCGAAACTGTTACAAATGATACCCTAAGGGACTCTACTTCGTATAAGGGAAAGAAGAAAGTGAGAAGAAAGTGAACAAATACTAGCTTTAGTTTTGTGTTATTGGTTATTGGGTGCCTGTGAGTGTTACGCTGCAGCTGAAGGTTCTGAGGCATTTACGTTTGATGGGCACTTTAGGGAAAAGCGTCTTTTGGCATTACCTTGCCCAGGGGGGTTTTCCATGGGTGTACCAGTTAAGGAGTACGCGGAGCCCAAACCAAGAAATTCAAGACAGAAACGTTGGCGCCATAGCCTAAAATGATGCGTAAATTCTTTTAGTGTACATTTTTGTACTGATAAGTCTTAAATAAAACTCCAAAGTCTGTTTACGAACAGATGTTCGTTAAAAATGAGGTATGGCCTTTGGCTAGCAATCTTGAGGTTTGCATAGAAATAATCCAGCTCCTCGATAGGAAAGGTCCACAGACATCAGGCAAGATAGAGATATCAATAATAACAAAAGCTGACATGATCAGAAAATGCTTGGACCTCCTTATAGAGCATGGATTAATAGAGAGAACAACAAATCACAAAAACCAAGAAACCTACGAAAACACCGAACGCGGCAAAAGAATTTTAGAATTCTTTCGGGTTAAATTTTGACACCAAGAATTACGCGAAATCAACAGAGGCAAATGCATGCAATAAGAAGCCTAAAAGTGCGCGTTTTTTATTTTCGATTAGCTGCTAAAACATAAATTGTTAAGGCCAAACCGATGATTGCCGCGACTCCCCCGCCAACCGCCATAAACTGATCTTGAGCAACCTTATTTCGAACTTCCGCGGAAAGAGACTGCGATATTTGACCCAGCAAACCTCCGTATTGCTGCAAATCGGAATAACCAATCCAGAAATCCACAACTCCAATAGCTAAAAGAAAGACGCCGACCGCTAATGCTCCAGCTCTCATTTTGATCACATTAGAGTTAACATTTATGGATATATGACTTTGTGACTTAGAGGGCACAACACACAATCTCTCCCAAAAATGGGAGATTTCAAGATTATCAAATGGTTATATTGCTAAAATTCCAGATTTAATACTTTCAACTTCCTCTTGGATGTGCTCGGGTGTGAATGGAAATGACGACCAAGAGCTAAGACGCAAAAAAGAATTCTTGTGACTCGCTATAAACGTAACCTTAAATCTTAAATACTAATTACGATAATTCAAAATGGGAATAAAAATGACTAAAAAAATAATTGTAATTCTTACATTTGTTGCAATATTAGCGTTGATGTCCACTATGTTCACCGCAATGGTGAAACCTGTCAAAGCAGCAGAACAAGTAACCGTCGTAAACCACCAGGGATTTCTAGATTCCACAGGCTACTACGTTGTCTATGGAGAAGTAAAAAATAACGGAGACACCCCGGCCCAGAACGTCTACGTGAAGATTACATTCACATCAAGCTCAGGACCTGACGAAGACGAGGTAGAAACACTAATACATGTTATATTGCCCGGTAGAAGAGCTCCATTTATGGGCACGGCAAGCGAACAAGGCGTCCTTAGTGACATCTTACAAAGTAGAGCTAATGGATCTCACCATGTCATCCGAAGACTTGCCCAAAACTCTCGAAATGTGTATCAGCTACAAGCGAAGCAAACATCGTCAATAACATGATGATAACTGGAACAGTAAAGAATACTGGCACCCAAACGGCAACTTACACCAGAGTCTACGCTACAATCTATGACGGCCCAAGCGGAACCGGAAACGTCGTCGGCGTAACAGGAGGCACAACCCAACCACCCAATATTGATCCAGGACAGACAGCTACCTTTCAAATAGGATTCATGAGAACCGCGAGCAAATCGTATGCAAGCATGGTAATAGTGGCTGAGTCTGATCAATATGCAGCAAGTACAGAATACACCTCGGCAACAAGTCAAACCTCGACAACCACACCTTCTCCGACTAGTCCTGGTCCTTCACCCACGATCCCAGAGTTTTCGTCACTCATTGCTATATCCCTTCTAATTGCCGCGATGATGATAGTAGCCGTAGCAGTAAAAAGGAAACAACTCTAACCTGCGCATTCCAACTTGAATAATGCCATATTTGGCATTTTTTTTCTAAATAAAAAATTCCGATTATGCAACCTTCACGCTCAAAGAACGCACTTTTCTTAGCTAACTTCCCAAATGATTGAAGTCTACCTCAAACAGTAGACTCCATATTCAGTTTGAGGATTACTATTCTTCCTTCTTTGCTTATCCTTAATAGAAAAGTCCGTTTAGCTTTGAAATCTGAATTGAGTTTTGCATTTATCGCAAGTATAGAGAGATATTGCGAAAATTTGATTTTCAATTTTTCTATCTGGTTTTGTACTCTCTGTTCCACACTTTGGGCATTTAACCATTAAAATGTCACCTCTGAATAACGGGAAACTCTGGCTTTTTTAGTTTAACTAACGATCGATATTTGCCACAATACTCATAGGGTCCATAAATGCAGGTTTTTCCTTCAGCTCGATCGAGGCTGCAAATGTTGCGTTTAGGGCAACCGCCACGAAAATGGCGAAAAATTTCCTTGCAAATTTTCACGGATTTCAATCTCCCGAGCTTTTATCAACTGTAATTGGTTTTCTTCTTATTCAGAAACCAACTTTAAAGCTTGGGCAATTAAGTTTTCCTCAAGAGCGTCAGTCTTTTCTTGCGATAAATCATATTTCTGTTTGTGCTCTAATACATGTCTTTCGATTGCTTCCCCCACAATTTTCAAATCAGGCAACAAAAGAATCTCATGACCGCATTCACATCTTATGACTGGCAAACGTCGCACTAGATGAATGTTTGTTTACGTTTGATTCTGTCAAAGCTATGTCCCGAAATAGCAGTTAGCGGCCCATATTAAAAAACAAAGTTCCCAAAATAGAAATAATACCTAAAGAGAAATATTCTTGAATCAAAAGTAATAATGCGACAACATTTTAAATTTAAAATTCCCCTCCTCGTTACCATGAATGCAAAAGTTGGCGTGAATACTGCAGACTCCAAAAACGAAGCCTATTGCGAAACAGGCTGGTCGCCAAAATTGAACAGTTACCAAGAAGTTAACAAACGGCAAAGCACTATTATATTGTTAAAAGTTTACTACTGTATTGTTCCGTTTAATGGAACGGTTTGATTTGTGCCAAGCACTGCTACTGTTGTTACGTTTAGAAGTTGTGCTGCTATTGTGACTGCGATTGCTGGTCCTTTGGACATTTTTAGAATTCAATGGGGTGATCCCCTTGTTTGACATACGTTCTAGGTCAAATGAGACTTAATAAAACCTCAAACCCAAACTTTAAATTGCTGCAATAATAAGTGGTTATAAAGTCGTGACTTGTATGGTTAGCAAAGATCAAGGAATAGGTGGAGCTATACTCGCGGTCTGTGTAATAGTAGCTTTATTATTTGCATTGTTGGTAGTCTTCCCTGCTCAGGTCTACGGACTGTTGGGTACTGTTACAAATAATACCGGTAATAACATTAGGTTAGGCTTAGTCTTGATTCTCGTTTCTATAGCATTTATTGCGATTCTAGCGATCGGTGCATGGATAGGATTTACAATGGCAACAACACCGCCTCCGAAACCAATAGAAGAAATTTCAACTGAAATGGACGATAAGAAAGAAGACGAGAAAAAGGTAGAATTAACGTAGAAAGGCGTTGCAGATCAGCTAAAAAGAAGGAAAATTTCGTGAAGAGGCTGCCTGTTTTTTCTTCCTACGTTTTAAATCATTTTTTTTGTTACATTGTTCTGGTTAAAATTAACTATATATTTTTTTAACCTCTTTTCAAGGTAAAGCCGCCATTACTGGGCAATAAGCGCTCTTCGATCTGTCGACCTATCTCGGAATTCGTAACCGTTTTCAAAGTCTCCAGCAGCACAACAAAAAGAAGGTTATGATGTTTATACTGAGGAATTAAGCTTGATTTTGTTGGCGCGCAATAATCTTTTCGAAAGAGAATAATCAATAAAAGTCTGTCTCAATTAGTATCCAAGAAGTTCAATAAAAAATTGGGAGAAGAAGCAAGGTAATAAGCGTTGATGAGGCACTTCGTTTGTCAAAGAAATTAAGTTTTACCAATAATTCCACAATTTTGTTTCAGGGCGACAGCATTACAGATGCAGGTAGAAAAAGCAATCACAACGAAGCACTTGGTGACGGATATGTTATGATGGCAGCATCGTGGTTGTCTGCATTACTTCCAGAATATCACATGAAATTCTATAATCATGGGATTAGCGGAAATCGAATTGGAGATCTAAGGCACCGTTGGAAAAAAGACTGTTTAGATCTCAAACCCAATTTAGTTTCGATATTGATAGGTGTCAATGATCTCGGTTTACCTTGTTGGAAAAGCTCAACTCCCAATGAAAGCTTTCAGTCGGATTACGCAAGCATTCTGGAACAAACTCAGAAATTAAGATGCCAAATAGTTTTGCTAGAGCCATTTCTTGTTCAATCCAACGGGAACTTTCGTAAATTTAATGAAGTGCTAAACAAGAAAATAGAAGTAGTCAGAGAACTTTCCAGAGAATTTGATGCCAAGCTAATTCCGTTGAATGATATTTTTATGAAAGCTTGCATAAAGCGAGGTTCTTCATTTTGGGCGTTTGATGGAGTACATCCAACCCTTGCAGGGCACGCTTTAATTGCACAATCATGGATTAAAGGCGTAATGGAGAACCCTGAAGCCTTTTTAAGACAATGACTAATAATGAAATTTCAACGCAAACTTTGCTTTCCTTCAAGTTAGCGATTCGAATCCTCGCTAGGCACTTCTTATTTCCAAAAGCCTGATATCATAAGTGGACAAACAAAAACCCGAAAGATATGGAATATTGATTTACCATAAAAACCCCAAATACAACTCCAAATTAACAAATCGCCATAAAACTTGTCCTTCCACCCTCCGCAGTCCCCCTCCACAACTAAGTTTATCCATCAATTGTAGAGCAATGGGTCGTATTTCGTCAATGCAAAAATAGGTTTTAGCCAATTCGGAAACAAACAAACACAACTATTTGACATCCACCAAAACAAACACAATAAAAACCAAACAAAAACGAAAAGCATTCTCATCCCAAAATCTAAAAAGGACCACCAGCTATTTTCTACAATTAGAAAACGCAGCCCAAAACACGGCTGCACAAACTTTTTTAGTACAAGTTAGTATTAAGACTAAAATTTGAAAGTTGTTAACAATTCTATTGTTGAGACGTCAAAAAAATGTCGAACGAAACCTGTCCAAGAGACACCCTGTAAAAACTTGCTTCAACTTTTAACAAGTCTAAACCTACTCAACACGAACTCAATTAAGATCTTAGGTTTCTATCTTTTGTTAGGTGTTTTGATAGTGTTTTGATATGTTACTTTTTTGGAAATAAATCTTATATGCTTTTTTGTCGTTGCTGCTGTTTGAGCAACGAAAGATCATGAGCGCATGAAATTAGGTGGTGATTTGAATGGTTAGCAAAGATCAAGGAATTGGCGGAGCAATACTTGCGGTTTGCGTTATTGTAGCTTTAGGATTTGCATTACTAGTGATCTTTCCCGGAGAGATTTCTAAATTATTAGGAATGAACGTTGATGGTAATACATTAAGGCTAGATGCTGTATTGGTTCTTGTTTCCATAGCATTTATTGCGATTCTAGCGATCGGTGCATGGATAGGATTTACAATGGCAACAACACCGCCTCCGAAACCAATAGAAGAAATTTCAACTGAAATGGACGATAAGAAAGAAGACGAGAAAAAGGTAGAATTAACGTAGAAAGGCGTTGCAGATCAGCTAAAAAGAAGGAAAATTTCGTGAAGAGGCTGCCTGTTTTTTCTTCCTACGTTTTAAGTCATTTTTTTGTTACTTATTCTGCTTTGTCATGACTATGCTTGTTCAACCTCTTTTCAATTTTCCGCCGTCGTTACTTGGCGATAAGTGCCTCTTCGATCCTTTGCCGCAGTTCGGATCCTGTAATTATCTTCAAAGTCTCAATAGCAAGCCCTCAATAAGCGCTTCATCCTCTCCTTAAGCACGAAAGAAGTGTTTCCCTGAGTGTACCGGTTCAATAGTATGCCAGCGTAAGCGTTGACTTCTTCAGCCTGCGTCTCAGATGCACTTCGTTTCTTATACCATTTGAAGAGTTTTGATGTGAGAATAAGTAATTCGAAGTGTTCGTCTCGAGCTAAAAGTTCTTCCTGGTTTGCAATTGTGATTGCTGTTATTAGTATGTCGAATTCCCCGACCATGTAGCCTTTGTTTTTGAGTTCTTTGTAGATTTTTTGTAGTCGTGACTACACTAGTGATAGCTCTCTCAATTCGTTCTTCCTCTATCTCAGCTGGCGAGCAGAAGAGAAAAACTCAGATGCAAATGGATGACTGGATATTGTGGGCCGTTCTTAAGGACCGACATTTAATCTTGGCGAAAACTCGTTTGAACTTAGTTCTAAGCAAAATGTGGTTGGTGATAGAGGTTTTGCGTTGTTTTTCTAGAAATATCACTTTTTTCCTCTATTTTTTTGATTTTTAAATGCTCTGGTTCTGGGTATATTTCTATTTTGAGAACTTCGCTTTTTAGGAGGCGCGGTCTGATTGGTGTTTCGAGGGAAGATTTGAGGTGCCAAAGGTTCATAACCACTCATCTAGTGGACGTTTGCCAGTCATAAGATGTGAATGCGGTCATGAGATTCTTGTCTTGCCTGATTTGAAGGCTATGAGTCAAGCTATAGACAAACATGTTTTGGAGCACAAAAATAAACGCGTTGCCGATGCTGAAGCTGACAGAATCGAACTCGATCTGATTGCCCAAGTTCTTAATAAAGCTGCAGATAAGTCAGAAATTTAGAATGCTTGCCAAATCATAAATAAGTTATGTCATATTGGAAAAATTTTCAAAAATTTTTTTGGTTATTTATGTTGGGGTTGGAGCTTATAAGACCCACTCAAGAAACCCCCCATTTACGACTTCGCCTTTAGCCGCCCATAAAAAGGCACTCCGCACGCATCCTCTTACAAAAACAATCCACGCAACAATTAAAAATTAGATAATGAAGAAATTAACAATCACCCAGCGACTAAACAAACCCCGAAACATAACCCAACCCCAAAAAAACTAAATTCACTTCGGGTTCGTCCATTTGTTCCTTTAGCAGGTAGAGATTGGGTCTGATATTTATTTCCTCAAACTACTTTTATTGGTCCCGAATTAGATTCGAGGCGCGCCATGTGATCAGCGATAAGTTACTGCAAAACGTTGCATGATGATTGGAAAACAGAAAATAAGCCAATTTACCTATCCGATAGACTATTAACAATCGATTCTTTTGAGTTCTAAAAGAGAATCGACTGTTGATATGTCCGAAACACAAAGAAATAAATCCAAATTTTAATATACAATAATTAATTACGAGAAATTATTTATTGGTCTTAATTCCGCATTTGTTAGTTCAACGGCTCCACTCAAACTCAACTTCTAAGCGGATACAAAAAAGTCAAACAAGAACATTAGATGGAAAAATATGAAAAAACTACAAATCCTAATAATCATACTGCTAATTTTGTTGTCAATCTGGCACATTTGCGAGTATGCCAGCCAAAGCCCAAACAAACAATCTTTCTCAATTTGTCTTCAATACCCTAAGTACTCCTCAGACTGCTGGTTCTGCTTTCACTGTAACGATAACGGCTAAGACTTCAAACGGAAACACCTATACAAGCTACACTGGAATTAACACTTTAACAGTGTCTTCAGGCACGATTACTCCAACAACCACAACCGCCTTCGTAGCAGGAGTCTGGACTGGTCAAGTAACACTCTCTCAAGCAGGAACAGGCATTTCAATCTCAACCAGTGGCGGCGGCAAATCTGGAACAACCAACAAAATCACTGTTAATCCAGGAGCTCTTGACCGTTTCATCTTTAGCACTATTAGCAGTCCACAAACCGCAGGTAAAGCTTTCAGCATGACAATAACTGCTAAAGATGCAAACGGCAACACAGTTACAAGCTACACTGGAACTAACACTTTAACAGCGTCTTCGGGAACGATTAGCCCAACAATTACTTCTGCATTTGTTGCAGGCGTTTGGACAGGGTCCGTTTCACTTTCTGCATCTGGTTCAGGAATCTACAATTGGTACATCCGGTTCTTCAAAGTCTGGAACAAGCAACTCGTTTAATGTTAATGCGGGTGCTCTTGACCATTTCATTTTTAGCAGTATTGGCACACAGACAGCGGGTACTGCTTTCGGCATAACCATTACTGCTAAAGATGCAAGTGGCAACACAGTTACGAGTTACACAGGAACTAACACTCTCTCGGCGTCTTCAGGAACGATAAGTCCAACCAGCACCGGGACATTCTCATCAGGCATCTGGACGGGTTCAGTGACTCTTATCTGCAGTCTGGTTCAGCAATTACAATTAGTACATCTGGTTCTTCAAATCAGCAACAAGCAATTCTTTCACTGTTAATTCGTTGTCTCTTGATCATTTCGTCTTTAATACTATTAGTAGTCCTCAGACAGCTGGTTCCTGCTTTCAGCATAACAATAACGGCTAAGGCCTCAAACGGAAACACACTTACCAGCTACACTGGAAGACCGACTTTGAGTGTTTCAACTGGAACTATTAGTCCAACCGTCACTGGCGCCTTCTCGAGTGGTGTTTGGACAGGTTCAGTTACGGCGACTGGTGCAGGTTCAGACGTTACTATTATGGCTATTGATGGGAGCTCATTCTGGGACGAGTAACTCGTTTACGGTGAATTCGGGTGTTGCTAATCGTTTGGTGGTTTCAAGTGGGACTTCTCAGGTTGCTGGTGTTGCTTTCTCCTAACAGTTACGGCTAAGGATGCATATGGGAACACTGCTACGAGCTATACTGGTAGAGTTCATTTTAGCTCTTCCGATTCTGGATCTGGGGTTAGTTTGCCAAGTGATTACAAGTTCCAATCTGGGGATCTTGGTATCTCACACCTTCACTAACGGCGTCACATTGATGACAGTTGGCACTGGTGTCTCGGTTACTGCAACTGATACGGTGACTGGCTCGATTGCAGGTTCGCAGACTGGCATAACACGTGACTCGTGCTGCGGCGTTGTTAATGTTGTGATTTCTCCTTCTGGTTCATCGGTTACGGCTGGGTCGTCTCAAGACTTATTCGGCAACGGCTTCAGACGCCTATGGTAATACTTGGGATGTGACTTCTTTGACTACTTGGAGCATAAGTTCTGAGTGCTGGAGGCTCTTGGAGCGGTAACGTTTTCACTTCTGCGGTTGCTGGTTCATGGACTGTTACAGGAACCTATGCTTCTAACAGCTTACACTACTGGCATTGACGGTGAACCCGGCTGGTCTTGATCACTTTGTACTTTAACACTGTTGCACCTCAGATAACAGGTTCTAGCTTTTAGCATAACGATTACTGCAAAGGACGCGTCTAACAACACGGTAACAGGCTATACAGGTCAGGCCATTTTTGACATATTCTGCAGGGTCAATTAGTCCACCACTATGGATCCTTTTGTTAGCGGTGTAGGATCGACTTCAGTTATAGTAAGTGTTGCTGGTTCAAACGTTACAATTAAGGCTACTGACAGTACTCACTCTGGGACAAGTAACTCGTTTACGGTGAATCCCACTATTTCTGCTTCTGCTAGTGCCGGCGGCGCTATAATCCGACTGGAAATGTAGCGTCAACTATTTCGGCAGTCAAAGCTTCAATATAACAGCGAACATTGGCTACTCATTGTCGATGTAATTGCAGATAACATTTCTCTTGGAGTCGTTTCAACTTACACCTTCACAGGTGTTCAGGCAACTCATACGATTACTGCTAACTTTGCGATTAACACTTTCAATATTTCTGTCTCTGCTGGAGCAGGTGGTTCTATGAGTCCGAATGGATCTGTTAGCGTTAACTATGGTGATACTCAAACTTTCAATATAACAGCCAACGCAGATTATTACATAGTTGATGTCTTGGTGAATGCAAGTTCAGTTGGAGCTGTTAACTCGTACACCTTCACTAATGTTCAGGCATCCAAA
Source organism: Candidatus Bathyarchaeota archaeon (assembly GCA_963831865.1). GTDB lineage: Archaea > Thermoproteota > Bathyarchaeia > Bathyarchaeales > Bathycorpusculaceae > Bathycorpusculum. The sequence goes on from CAWHSP010000047.1 coordinate 15,905, forward strand.
TACCATCTCTGCAACATTTGCTCAACACCGACACTAACGCCAACGCCAACACCAACTCTTTCACCTTCACCAACTACCACTCAGAATCCTGCACCTACTCCAACACCAAACCTACAGATACTCCACTCAAACGCCATCACCAACGCCATCACCTCTCCAACTCCGTTGCCAACAGCTGTGCTAGCGAAGACAGATAATGGGGCAACAGTTGAGCTTGCAATCAGTGGAAATATTACTAGTTCACAAATATCCAACGCTACAATCACATCAAACCAACACTACTGCACACAACCACAGTGTCTTTCACAATAACTGGACCAAACGGAACAGCAGGTTTAGGCAATATGACTATTCCAAAAACCGCTATACAGTTCGGAACAACCCCAGTCATATACATAGACGGCCAGCAGGCCTCAAATCAAGGTTACACACAAGACACCAACAACTTCTATGTATGGTACACAACGCAATTTAGTACCCATCAAATGACAATTCAATTTGACAGTACCTTCAACTTCGAAAGCATCATCATCTTTGCCTGTATTTGCCGTTCTTTTGACTATTCCCGAAATCATTTTAATCTATACAGTAATAGCCGTCAGACGTTTAAAACGAAAACCAGACAACACATAGCTAACCCTTAAAATTAAGCGCGTTCAGCCAATTGCCAACCAAGCCTAAACCTTCAAATGCGGAGAATATTAAATAAAGCTCAAGCCATCACTTTGCGCCTATTTCTTAAACAAAAGGAATTAACAAACGCCGAAAATTTTTCCAATTTTAATCAAGAAAGACCTACCAAAGCACGCTTTGCACTGTTGACATTTTTTGTAACCTTTATTCTGGTTAGTCGTGAATAGGATAGTCGCAACTCTCTTAATTCACTCTTCTCTATATCAGATAGCGATTGCAGGGAAGTAAAACCAGTCAAGTGGAGATAACTTGCACAAGTAATGTTTTCGAATTACACGACGACGGCTTTCTTTTTTTCAAGGAAAGGTATTATTACTTAGCTACATGTGCCTCTTCGATTTGTCGCCGCAGCTGGGAACTGGAAACCGTCTTCAAAGTTTCCAGCAGTGAGCCCTCAATAGGTGCTTGATCCTCTCACAATGCGTGAAAGAAGCGTTTTCCATGAGTTCACTAATCCAAGAGGACACGTTCTTAAGCGTTGAAGTTTTCAGCCTACGACTTAGATGCACCTAATTAATGATATTTTTGAGGCAATTTTAGCTAATTAGGCTCAAGTACAGCCTATTCAAAGGTTAATTTCTAAAGCGACTGAATTGGCGACAAAATTCAGCTAGTCGAAACGTGCGAACTGATAATTGTTATTTCCGAACATTGTCACATGCGCTTTCGGAAGAAGTAGGCAAGACTATTTGAGAGTTGGACAGCCCACTTGGATGAATTCCAGCCAACCCTAATGTTGTGAAGCGTGCGGCGCTATCAACTACTACGCCGTCTTCAAGGATGATTTGTCTTTCTGCGTAATTGGCTATCTCTTGATCGTGGGTTATTACTATTATCGTGGTTTTTGTTTCTTCATGAAATTTCTTGATTAACTCCATTACTTGTTTGCCAGTTTCTGAATCTAGGTCCCCAGTGGGTTCATCTGCAAATAGCACTTTTGGTCTGTTTGTTAGTGCTCTAGCTATAGCGACTCTTTGCATTTGTCCTCCGCTGAGTTGTGCAGGGTACTGTTTGGCTTGTTTGTCAATTCCGACGCCTTTGAGAAGGTCTTCTATTCTATCTTTCAGGTTTTTGCTTAAGCCTGCCAAGTCTGCAGGTAGAGTAACGTTTTCGCGAGTGTTAAAGTGTGGAAGCAAGGCGTAGCTTTGGAAGATGAAGCCCATGTCTAATAGTCTGGCTTTTGATTTTTCTGAATCACTCATTTTGCGCAGGTTTTTTCCTTTGAACAGGACGAGTCCGTAGTCGGGTTCGTCTATTCCAGCCATGCAGTTTAGAAGTGTGGTTTTTCCAGCTCCAGAATTGCCGACTATGGCTAGGAACTCTCCTGTTTTGACGTCAAGGTCTACTCCTCTTAGGGCATAGACTGTTGTTCGTCCAAGGTTGTAGTTTTTAACTAGTCCTCGAACTGAAATGATGTCTGCCGTTGATGTTTGCGTGTTTTGGAGATTTGGTGCAGTGAACAGTGTTCTTTTGGTAGGTGAAGTATGGTAGGTCTGAGCCGAAGAAGTCTAGCCACATTTTCAGTAGTTCGGTTTCAACGAATAAGTCAGAGCTCAGTTCGGCTATGTTTAGGAGAGCGAGTTTGAATTCATCGTTTGACTGGATTGATTTTTACGTCGTTCTTGTTTCATCAAGGTATTCTTTTAGTTGTGTTTGGCATTCTTCGAGTTTTTCTTGGACCTCGATAAGAAGCCTTTTTCCCTGGTTGTTTTTCCATGACATTTGTCTTAGTGCTATCTGGAGAGTTTGCAGGTGTCTTTGAAATTTTGTTTGCTGCAGAAAGCTTTAGGTTCACGAAATAGTTTGAGGATACTGGAGATAGTTCTCTCCATATTTTGTAGTGCACTTAGCTTAGCTGAGAGAATGCGGAAGAACATTTCAAGTTTGGCTTGCACTTTAGGGTTGTTGCTTCTGTAGTGGGTTCCTTGAAGACCTAAATCTAACCGTTCTAGTACGTTTTTCATTTCGCGCAAACGCAGTAATGTGGGGTTGATGAATATCCAGAAGAAATTTAACAACGCCAGTTTGTCAACCATCTCTTCCAAATTCAGGTCAGCTTTTATTGTTGATATGTGGAAAGATTTGAGGTTCAAATCCTGAAAGACGAAACTGAGCTTTGTTCTCTTCCTCTAGATGCCAAAGAGCAATCATGCTTTTGGTTTGAAGTTCGCAGTATTCAGCTGGAAGGTCAGAAATTACTTTTCCAAGTCGGAGACTAAAGACTTTGGGAAGTTTAGGATCTATCTCTTCTAGAAAATCTTTGACTATCTGAGCTGTTTCCTTTAGTTCCTGTTTGGTTTTTAAGTATTTTTGGAGGTTTGGACTTGTTGTTTAGATAGTACTGGTTTAGACGCTTAGATAGTAATAGCTTCGAGATTCTCTGCGGTTTTAGCGTCGAAAGTGGTTTTTTAGTTAGTTTTTTCGGCTCCCAAGAAAATGAAGGTGTTGTGTATGTTACTGTTTACTCTTGAATTTGGGATTTTGAGGTTTTTCTTTAGGTCTCTTTGGAGTTTTTTCGCTAGTTTCGAGTTTTCTGGAGAGACTGATTTGTCAATAAGCGCGGAAAAATAGACTTTCATTGTTTTGTCTCCATTGGATACTGAATGGTCCTTGTTCGATTGTTGAGATTTTGCCGTCACTCATGTGAACGATGTAGTCACATTGTTCAGCAATCCAGCGGTTGTGAGTTACAAGAATTAGTGTTTGTTTGTTGATTCTGTTTATTCTGCGGAAGAGGTTCATGACATCGGCGCTTGTTTTGGAGTCTAGGTCGCCGGTTGGTTCATCTCCAAGAATTATTGCTGGGTCGTTGATTAAGGCTCTAGCGACGGCTACTCGTTGCTGTTGACCTCCAGATAGTTCAGTGGGCAGATGGTATAGTCTGTCTCCCATTCCAAGTTCTCGAAGCAACATTTTGGCTTGTTCTCTTGCTAGTCCTGAGTTGACGCCCTCTAAGTAGCAGTGGGGTTTCTACGTTTTCCACGGCAGTTAAAAATGGAAAGAGATTGAATAGTTGAAATATGAAACCTATGTTGTCTCGGCGAAAAGCTGTCATTTGAGCGTCGGAGAGAGTGGAGGTAGTCTACGTCGTTGATTACGATTTCTCCAGAGGAGCGTCGATCTAAGTGACCTATCATGTTCAGAAGGGTGGTTTTTCCGCATCCTGAAGAACCCATTATTGCCATCATGTCTCCTTGATTAACCGTTAGGTCTATTCCTTGCAGGGCGTGAACTTCGTTGGATTTGCCTTCGTTGTAGCGTTTATGAAGCTCTGAGATTTTCAAAATGGGCTTTTTGAAGCTTGAGTTCTTGGGCGATTTTGTTCTTTGTCATCCGACATACCTCAGAGCTTCTGCTGGAGGAATTCTTGAAGCAATATATGCTGGGATTGAGCCTGCTCCTATGGCTATGAGAACAATGAAGGAAAGGTACAATCCCAAGTTGTTCCCAGGGAATAATTAGGGGCATGCTTTGCAGGTTTGCGAAACCTACGCTAACTAGTAAACCGTTTACTATTCCAATTATTAACCCAATTACTCCAAGTACAACCAGTTCAAGAAGGACTGAAAGCATGACTTGTTTTCTCGGGAAGCCTATGGCTCGCATCATTCCGATTTCTCGTTTTCTTTCTGCAACATTTCTGACGGAGATGACACCCATGCCAACGGCACCGATTACAAGACCAAAGGAGACGTAGATTTGTAGAAATGATGCTATTCTATTTGTCATTTGAAGTGTGGTTTCGATTCTGGCATAGACGAGATTTGAGCTTGCAAAAATGAAGTTATCTCCTGCTAAAAGACGATAACCTTGATTGTTGGTGTTGGTATAAACTTCGATTGATTGAGCTATGTTTTCCAGTTTTGGATCAGCGAAAGTCTAGTTTAGTTTTAATCAGGTAGGAATCGTACTGATTTGGTTCTCTTGAAAAAGCTGTTTTGCCATCCGCCTCGCCTAAGTAGCTTGTTTGGTTTGCCCAGTACTCTGGCATATACAGATTTCCTAGTATTGCTGAGAAATCGAAATCTCCTGATCCGAAATCAAGTGATGCTGCTAAAGGAAAGCCACCACCACGTTGGCTGTCAAGACGACCTCCAATTGTGAATGCTTGATAAACTGGGATTCCCTGAGAAGAAGTGTTCATTGGAATCCATATTTGCAGACCGACGGGTAGGAGAGATGAGTCTGTGAACACTATTGGGTTTTCAATAATGCTTCCGTTTGAGTCTCTTAAAGGTGCAATATCCTTAAGAGAATCTTCGCTAAATCCTGCTAAAGCCTGAGCCAAAGTTTAAGATTAGATAGATCTGATTCGCCGGTAATCACGCTTAGAAGATCCGAAGTGACGTTATATGCTGCCATCTTGTAGTCAGGATCAAAGAATTTGTCCCATGCCTCTTTGGATAATTGTAGAATTTGATGATCGGTGAGATCTGAAGTTAGAGATTGGCGAACGCCATCAGGAAAGCCGTTTAAGTAGAAATCGTAACGCCAGTTTGAGACTGAAGCGTCTGAAGCGTTACCCCTGATCTGTTCTGATTTAAATTCTCCTAGACCTATGGGTAGAATGTCAGTGCTTGCATCAAATCCTGGGGAATGAAGGATCTTTTAAAGCGGAAAACTTGGTGTAGTCTTTTGGCTTAAAAGTCTTGAAACCTATCACGTCAGTTATTCTGTTCGTCTATATTGTAGAGTTGTTGTGAAAATGAAGTTCCAGGGATAATTGCTTCGGGTTTGTTTAGAGAATACGGAGAGGTCAATGCCTCGAGATTCTTGTTCTTTTTGAGTTAGGGTTCCAAGGTTTGTCGGAATTAGCGTTGCCACTATGACGTTCAGAGTCAGAATAATTGCGAATATGGCAAAGGTCAGAGTAGAGCGAGTAATGTGGGAAGATATGAGTGCAGGTGAGATTTGGCCTACACCTTTTAATCCTTTAACCCTAATCAACATGTGTCTTAGAGCTACGCATTAGAATCGGTAGGTTCAAAGCAACAAACATAACTGAGCCGATTATTATCTCGACCATTCCTAAAACCAAGATTTCAATCGGAATCCCCACGACGTCTGTTATCCAATTGCCCATGGCGAAAACAAACAGGACTACGGGCATTATGTAGAGGGTAATCGCTGTTATGTTGAAATGCTTTTATCCGACTTATGAATTTGGAGAGAACAATTCCAACGCCACCGGACAGCAAACCAAAACCAATCATTAGCGCTCTCCACTCTTCCAAAGTGTTCCAGCCTTCACTGCTCCAGAATACTTGATACGATTTTTCAAAGACTCCATTGTAGAGCAAAACAATGATTCCGCAAAGAGCCATTAGCGCTCCCAGTGCTGCTAAGTTGCGGCTAGATTTTGTTTTGAAAGCAATTTTTATTCCTCTCAAAGCCTCAACGATGTTGACTCGAGAGGCCCGCAACGCTGGAAGAATGCCAGTTACTATGCTCAGAACCACTCCTACAACCACGGACAAAATAACTACTTCTTGAGAAATCATAGGTTTTACACTTAATTCTCCAGTTCCAAACAAATCGGCAAGGTACATGGCCACTGCTTGACCAAACGCTAAGCCTCCAACAAATCCCAACAAGCCTCCAATTACTCCTTGAAACAGATTTTCAATTAATATAGATTGGAAAATTCCTCTTCGATTTTCACCAACCGCCCGCAAAACACCAGTTTGAAATTCACGGTCTTCCACACTCATGAGTTGCACGTTAGTAATTAACAAGACACCAGTGAGCATGATTCAGAAAACCTAGAGCGGTTAAGATGGTGCTCAATAATGAAATTATGAAAGCTGCAACACCGAAGAAATCAAGCCGAGCCGAACTGACCTGATAGATTTTTTCGGTCTTTCCTGTTTGAGCATCTATGCTTATGGGAATTGTTTGCTCAAGCAGGTTCACTTTGGATTTCAAATAGTCTTCATTAATTTCAGATGTGAAATGATTTGCCTTTAGAGCTACCAGAAACGCGCTAACTATGTCCGTTTGTTTTTGAGGATCTTGTAAACTCAACCACTGTTGCAGATGATCCAGCCTAAAGATAACTCCAGGATACTGAGAACCAATTCCCGGACGACTAGAATCAAAAATCCCAACTATATGCAGCTCTATCCGTGAGATCTCAGGAACAAATGAGATAACCGGTACAACAGATCCAAAAGTAATTTCCGTAATATTCACACTTGCTCGGGTTCCATTAGAACTCATCATTGCAACATAGAAATCGCCTCTCGTAACTCCTCCGGCATATGGAGCCAGATAAAAAGGTGAAGTATTGAGGGAGGTCGGGTCTGTCCAGTTTGCTAAATCGATACTGGTTCCATTTTCCAACGAGAACCCTAAAAGAACTAGAGCGTTGTCTGTCCCAGTAGCTGTAACATTAACGTAAGCGTAATCTGATAGACTTAATCTGGGACCGCCGGATGTGAAAATCGTAACCACGCTGTCCGGAGTAGTAGGATTAAGCTCAAGAGAAAGCGCAAGCGCACTGGAGTCAAGATTATATGCGCCAGTGGTAAAGTTGGAATTTACCATCCAACCAGACAACAAAACCAACGGTGGCTGGGAAATTACAGCTGAGAGATTGGTAAATTCCGTTGTTAAGGTTAAGGGTAAAGATGTGTCCTTGGTTAATCCCATCTTTGTAGCTTCTTTGCTAGACAAGAGCACGCTGCTATTGTCTGCTAGAAGAGTGTTAGTCTGCAATTGGTTTCCTGTTTTCCAATCATAAAAACTTCCGAAAACCTCAGGGTAGTCTGGCAGTACTCCAGCTGCATCCATTTTTGGGTTAAACTGACTCTGGATCAGAGCAGGGATCTGCGTTGAAAGGTCAGGCATTATGCCCACCGCTTCAGGCACCAGCGTACGTATTGACTCTAAGTCTGCAGCCTTGAGGTATGTTCCTCCAGTGGCATTGGAGATTTGAAGATCCACTTCACCTTGACTCTGAAGAAGACTTGTCAGAAACGAATTCTTCAATGTATCAGTAGTGATCTGAATTCCAACAAGTAATGTAACTCCTAAAGTCACTGCTAATATTACGCTGAGGTTTTTTGTTTTCCTCCTTGAAAGAGACCGCCATGCAATCAATAGACTAGATTTAATACCCATAGTTCCATCAACCAAAACTTTTCCAGTCATAACCCCAAATTAAATAATTAAGGTTCATCATTAGCTGGAGTTTTTTGAGCAAATCTTTCAAGTTCTTCAGAGCACACATCCAAAGTTATAGCTATTTTCTCAGAGTCTTTTTGCGAAAGACTGTCAAGATTATGACGGATGGCCATAAAAGTGCTCATCAATTTCCTTGCAGGTTCTACTATAGTACACAGTTTTTCCTTGTTGGGTTCAAATTGGAGTCCTCCAATAAGCATCGGCAAAAGAAACTCCATTTTGTCCAAGAAATCTTTGCCAAGCTCTATCTGTTTTTCAAAGAATTTGCTACCTTGAATTGTGAAAGTGTAACGTTTAAGGCCATCATTCTCATTGGGTGACACTTTTGTGAAACCTTTATCGTGCATCCAAGCTAGTAAAGGGTATATCGAACCAGAACTTGGTTTCCAATGGCCCTTAGTCTGCTTCTCGATTTGCTCAGAGATTTCCACTCCCGACATTGGCTTTTCGCTTAGCATTTTTAGAACCAGAAGTCTAAGCAAACCTCTGGGAGCGTCAACAGTTTTGCCAAATCGACTTGAAACCAAAACCACAACACCTGAAGTATCTCCAACGATATCACTTACGACATATAACATTTATGGGTTCATAATCAATAGCCAGAATTCACCCCGAACTTGCCTAATGCAACTGAGAACAACATTGAAAGAAAACTAAGTTGACTTTGCTAGTTGAAGTGCTTTCAAAGATGATTTATGTTTATCCTTAAATTTCAAAAGCAACTATAGGATTAAACACTTTTCTCATTCATCCAGTTAGCTCCAGTAGCTTCAGATAGTTCTTTTTTCAGAGCAACGAGGTCTTCTAACCCCAGCTTCTTGATATCATCCTTCCCAACAATTCTCAATAAATTCGCAATTTCTTGATTTGAAACATTAATGAAATTTGTCAGCTTACGAATCCCCTCCTCAACATCTAGTCGCTGTACTAAAACAGGATCATTTGTAGTTACTCCTGTTGGACAGTGTCCTGTATGACAGATTCTGTATTGCTGACAGTTCATAGCTATCAAAGCAGAAGTCCCGATGTAGACTGCGTCTGCACCAAGGGCAAGACACTTTGCGAAATCGGCTGAGGTTCTCAATCCGCCCCCAGCTATCAAACTTACCTTATTCCTTACGCCAATCTTCTTCAAATGCCTGTCTGCTCTTGGAAGAGCTATCACAATGGGAATTCCAACATTCTCTCTGACAAAAAGTTCAGTTGCCCCTGTTCCCCCACCGAAACCATCAAGAGAAATAAAGTCTACACCGCTGTTCGCTAGAATTTCAATATCATTCTCGACATTTCCACAACCTATCTTAGCCCCTATTGGAACTCCATTAGTTAACTCCCTTAGCCAACTTATTTTTTCCTTAAGCTCATCTTCATTTCTTATATCAGGGTGATGAGCAGGAGAGTGTGCGTCCTCTCCTTCTTTAAGCTCCATCAACTTTGCTACTTCCGGCGACACTTTTTCCGCAGGCAACAGACTCTCCCACCCAGGATACGCGCCTTGGCCAAACCTAATTTCTACCGCTGAACTTTCCTTTAGAATCGCTTCAGTTGTTCCATACCTTCCTGTGGAGTACTGAACAATAAGAGTTTTTAATGCAATATCCAGCTCTTCTGGCAGAATAATATCTTCCCCTGTGTTTAATCCAAGATCTAACTTCGAGGCAACTTTCGCCAGAACCAACCTCACATGTCTGGAAACAGTTCCAAAGCTCATCCCTCCGAACATAATTGGAGAGGAAACTTTCAGAGGCTTTTTTGCTTCAGGTCCGACAACAACTTTGGTGCTTACCTCTTCGTTGCTATTGAGAGGAATTTTGAAAACTTGAGCTGGCACAAAATGAAGGTCATTAAGAGAAAACGGCATTTTTTTAAGGGACCCCATAGAACAGAGCATACTTGTTCCTTTGTCTGCCACATATCTTATTTCGGCAATTGCAGGGCAAAAATCTTCTCTCTCATCTAAGCCTACTTTACTCATAAAATTTAGCTCCCAAGCTTCCTTATTTAGGTAACTATAATCATATATTCAAAGTCACCTCCGTATAATATTAGTGCGTGCCGCTAAAGTTTTTCTTCAACTTCCCAAAGTACAATTTACCAAATGCACACAAGATTTTATTCAGATCATGCTACTTCAACATGGACTAAAGTAACTTTAGATCTTGTTGTTCCATTGAATTGTTATTGTGATGGTTATGGTTATTCCACTAATGGAGGATTTTCTAAAGAAGATTATGCTGCCCCTTCGAGTTGTATTCCTTGGATTCTTTTAGCTTCTGCAAATCCAGCGGCTGAACATGCGCGGGTATGGGTTAGAGATGCTGAATTATACGATTAGTTAATCTTGCGATGTTGACTTACTTTATCACATGAACAGGCAGTAACCCTTTAACTGACACCGACCCAAATTACCAAGCCGCAATAACAATGTTAAAGTTCCATTGTTGCCCAAGTGGCGCATCAGGAGAAACGATTAATGTGAGTGTCGCAGTGATTGGCGCATTTGGGTATATGATGGTGTTCTCTGAATCCCATGTTAAAGACAAGTAACTTGGCATATTATGAATAGCCATTGATAGAGTCGCGTTTACGTTTCCAATATTAGTAATATTCATTGTACGAATTAAAGTGGCTCCTGGATTCATTTGCCCCCAATCTATTGCTGTTGGAGTTGTAGTGATGCCTAATTGCTCAAGGTTGCAAACAACCACAGCTTCGCGCGCTCTTGGAGAAGGGTCACGCAAGACCACAGTTGGCGCAGATGTGTATCCTTCACCTTTATTTAGCAATATCACCTGGTAGATAACTCCGCATGAAACTCTTGCAACCGCAGTCGCACCTGAACCTCCACCGCCCGTAATCATAACACGTGGCGTCGTATAGTTTTGCCCACCTGACAACACAGTGAATCCGCTGATCTCAACAGATACATCTGCTTTGGCGCTCAACAAAATTATTGAAACCAACAATACACCAATCAATGTTGCAGCTATTACTGATTTTTTCTTTATCAATGTATTCACATCAAATAAATGGAGTAGGTAAGAAAACACACTGTTCGAGTTGGTACTGGTTAACCAACTTTAATTATATATTACGACTTTGCTGCAAAATGCTTCGTACATGCAAGTTTTTGTTGTTTATCTATTGGGTGCCGGTGATTGTTACGTCGCAGCTGAACGTTGTGAGACTACCGGTGTTTGACGCCGCCGTTAATGTTAGCGTTGCTTGATTTGATATTCCTGCGTTTAGGACTGTGTTTTGTCGGTTCCATGTTAGAGTCAATGAGGATGTAGCGTTGAGTGGATTCCAATTGTTCGGGGTCATGGTTAGTGTTTCTGGTACGTTGCCGGTATTTTTAACGTAGATTGTTTGCGTAGCAGTCCCGCCTGGATTGAGGTTTCCAATGTTTAGGGCTGTGACGGCTTGTGTGCAAGCACTGTCCGAGTATACGCCTAAGTTTACTGCGTTTATTGTTCCGTTTAGGGGGACGGTTTGGTTGGTGCTGAGAACGGCGGCTGTTATTACGGTTAGGAAGATCCCGGCTATTGATAGGACGATTATTGTTATCTTGGTTAGTTTTTGGAATTGCATTCTTCTTTTCCTCAACACTACTACATCGTAAGTCTTAAGTATTAATAAACCTTTGTGAGTAATGGACAATACCATCTACAAGAACAACACAAATACACTCCACATTGAATCTTGACGGCTGTCTAAGTTGCGGCTAACGCACACCTTAAACTTGACTATAATTATACGCTTGATAGCCAACCAAACTGAAAATTCCGTGTTTAAAAGGGAGAATCGCTGCGTTTGATATTCAGCAAATGTAATTGCGAACATTTTATGAGCATTTTCCCTGAAGTGTTTTGGGAGTTAAAATTACTAAGACTGCTCTTTTCCATATAAGAGCTTAGTTTTCAAATCTTTTGTACATCTAGAGGCCGAATGTTGATACAAACAAGCTTTTTATCTTCAAATTTCTATGTGCAGCTTTATCACGATGGAACTTAGGTTTTTTCAAGCAATATTTATATCGAAAGCACTGCATTGAAAGATTCTAACAAACCTATCAGGCGCAGACTAAATTGTTCTGCGCATGGAAAAAACTCTTGGTGAAAGAATAAATGCCGTTAAAAACCGTGAAAAAAGATGCGGCAGATGCTTTAACTTTAGAATGGGTCTTGCAAGTTAAAAATTACAAGCTAACCCTTGACAAGAAACGTTGTGTTGGCTGCCAAATATGCAGTTTAGCCTGCCCTAAAGAAGCCATTAAAACTGAAAAACAACCGAAAATTCAAGGAGAAAAGGCTAAAAAAGCCAAAGTTGACGTTGACTTAGCAAAATGCAATTTCTGCGGAATATGCGACGTCACCTGTCCCTATGGCGCAATAAAAGTAACCTTGAACGGTGCACATGACCTTTCGTATTTTAGCAAAAGAAAGTTATCCGCAGCTTGTTCGCGACATAAAAGTTGATACTCGCCAATGCCAAAAAGAATGCGTTGAATGCGAAACGGCATGCCCACTATCACTGATTAAAGTTTCAAAAGTAGGTTTTGACGGCAAACCAGTCGAAAACATTGAAGCTTTGTCACCAAGCCAGAAAAAACGTGTTCAAGTTAACCTTGACATCCAAAAAGAGTATTGCCCAACCTGCAGAGTATGCGAGTTCAAATGTAGCTCCAGGCGCATTAAAAGTCAAGAAAACTTTTGAAGGCAAAATCGCAATTGACCAAGAGAAATGCCCTGAAGGCTGCACAGACTGCCTTGATGTTTGCCCAATTACAGGCGCATTAACGCTTGGCGAAGACAAAAAAGTTCACGTTAACGAGTCATGTCTGCACTTACTGTGGCGCATGCAAAGATGTTTGCCCAGTACCTGAAGCATTAACTGTTAAACGAACAACGATTCATCACACTCCTATTCATTCAGGCACATGGAACAAAGCGTTAGAAAGACTAACTTCACCAGCCGACGCTGCTAAAGAATTAAGAACCAATTGCTGGCGAAAACAGACGCAAAGTAGTTGCTAAAAGATTCGTTTTAGAGGAGACAGTAAGATGAGCACTACACAAACCCTCAACCAACCAGAAACTCCAAAACCTGAAGAACTCCGAGTCGGCGTTTTCGTTTGCCACTGCGGCTTAAACATTGCAGGCACAGTAGACGTAAAAGCAGTTGCTGAATACGCCAAGACTATTCCAGACGTCGTATTCGTCAAAGAAAACCGTTACACATGCGCTGACCCTGGACAAGAAGAAATCCGCAAAGCCATTCGCGAACAAAAACTAAACCGAGTAGTCATTGCTGCTTGCTCACCAAGAATGCATGAACCCACATTTAGACGCACCGTTTCAGAAGCAGGTTTAAACCCGTTCCTTTACGAAATGGCTAACATTCGAGAATTCGCTTCATGGTGCCACCAAAATGACCCAGCAAGCAGCAACTGAACGAGCCAAAGATTCAGTTCGTATGGCAGTGGCAAAAGTACGCTTAATGCAGCCGCTGCAAACTATTGAAGTGCCAGTAACCAACAAAGCCTTGATCATCGGCGGCGGAATCGCAGGAATGAACGCAGCATTAGACCTAGCGGAGAAGGGCTTCAAAGTTTACATGCTTGAAAACACTCAGAGCATCGGCGGACACATGGCCGCTTTGGACAAAACTTTCCCAACATTGGACTGCAGCATCTGTATTGAAGGACCAAAAATGGTTGATTGCGGACGCCACCCAAACATCACAATCTTCGCCAATTCAGAACTCGTTAAAGTTGACGGTTACATCGGCAACTTTAAAGTGAAAATCCGCAAAAACCCACGTTACGTTATACCTGAAAAGTGCACAGGTTGCGGCGAATGCAAAGATGCTTGCCCAATCGAGTACCCAAACGAATGGGACATGAACCTTGGTACACGCAAAGCAATTTCAGTGCCTTTTGACCAGACAGTGCCGTTGATTTACTCTATCAACAAGGACTACTGCATTGAATGTTTCAAATGTACAGATGTTTGCGGCGATCGTCAAGCCATAGACTTCAACCAGAAACCTGAAGAAGTCGACATAGATGTTGGCGCAATCATTGTTTCAACAGGCTTCGACGTTTATGTACCCTACGACATGCCACTGTTAGGCTACGGAAAATATCCAAACGTCATCACTAGCATGGAGTTTGAACGACTCATTTTAGCTGCTGGTCCAACAGGCGGCAAAGTTATCAGGCAATCAGACGGTCAAAAGCCACATAGAATCGCGTTTATCCAATGCGTTGGCAGCCGAGACAAAAACAAGTACCCCTACTGTAGCAACTTCTGCTGCATGTACACGCTAAAACATGTTGTTCAGCTTAAAGAGAAGTACAAGGAAGACGTTGAAGTATACGTTTTCTACATGGACATTCGCAGCCCAGGCAAAGGCTACGAAGAATTCTATGACCGCGCGAGAGAACGAGGAGTAAACTTCATTCGTGGACGCGTAAGCCGCATTGACGAAGACCCAGTAACTCACAATTTAACCGTTCACTCCGAAGATTCAATTCTGGGTACACCAATCGAAGTTGAAGCAGACATGGTCGTGCTTGCAACAGCGGCGATACCGAAAAAAGGTTCAGCAGACATCGCACGCATACTTAACCTGTCACGCGGTGCAGATGGCTTCTTCATGGAAGCTCACCCGAAACTTAAACCCATGGATGCACCCACAGACGGTGTCTTTTACGCTGGCGCATGTGAAGGCTTAAAAGACATTCCCTACAGCGTTTCACAAGGCAGCGGTGCTGCTTCACGAGCAGCAACCGTTATTTCGAAGCCAAAATGGAAGATTGAACCCATCATTTCAATTGTTGACGAAACTAAATGCAGAAACAAGACTGCGAAATGCGGCGTATGCGTTGACAAATGTCCCTACGGTGCAATCAAGGCTGAGCCAGGCAAAGCAGCAATCATCAATACCGCCAACTGCCATGGTTGCGGAACATGCGTTGCTGAATGTCCACAGCATGCGATTACTCAGATGCACTTTACTGACGCACAAATCATGGCTCAAATACGTGCTGCGCTCCAAGATAAACCGGAAGAGAAAATCCTTGCCATCCTTTGCAACTGGTGCAGTTACGCAGGTGCAGATCTTGCAGGCATTAGCCGATTTGACTATCCAGCAAGTGTTCGAGCAATCCGTGTCATGTGTAGCGGCAGAGTTGCCAGAGAATTCGTTCTTGAAGCTCTAAGGCTTGGTGCAGGCATGGTTTTGATTGGCGCGTGTCACTTGCCCTACGACTGCCACTACATCAACGGAAACTACAAGATGAAAGCACGAACCGACGCGCTTAAAGGCATGTTGACAAAGCTTGGAATGAGTCCAGAACGGTTCCGAGTAGAATATGTTTCAGCCGCAGAAGGCATACACTACGCTGAAGTCATCAAAGAAATCGACGAGCAAAGAAAAGCATTGGGCAAAGAAAAGATCCAAGCTGAAAACGCAAAGCTAAAGCCAATCCTCGAAAACATGCTGAGAAGAAAGTAGAGGACCACTCTATCTCTTTTTGTTACCTAATAAACTAATCAAATGGGTAAGCCTCTCACTTACTCGTATGAGTACATTTTTAGCTAATTGGGCAGAATTTCAGAATTGCTTTTTCTCAAACAGGACAAGAGCTCCCCACAGCAACGCTGCCGCGACTACCGCCGCTAAACCAATTGTGAAGACTTCTGCATTAGCAATGTTTAGCAGTGTTGGTACAAGTGGAATTACTGAGATTTGGTTTCCACCGTAGATGACTAGTATTGCGCCGACGAGCACTGTGGGTGAAGCTACGCCGATAAGTACGCCTGCTGAGCATGAGACGCAGATCATTGAGAGGCTTATCGCTAAAGACTGCCCTGTATCCTTAAGAATCGTTGCAGGAAGTGCACCCGTTGAAATCCAGTCTGCAGCTACGCCTACAAATACGGCAATGACACTTGCTATTGCAACGCAGGTGTAAACGGATAGGAACTTTGCTAAAATGATGTCTCGTCTCTTGAGGGGTCTAATCAGAAAGAGCTCGTAGACGTGACGGTTTTTCTCGTTAATTATGGAGACGGTTAGCATTACAGCTGAAAGTGTTCCGGCTAAACTTGAAACTACCAGGGATGAGATAACGGTAAAGGAAATTGGCTGCCCAGTTGTGCTTACCTGAACGAAACGGAACAAGATAGCGATGATAGGCAAGCCTACCCATAGGAAAATCATGACTTTAGACTTATAGAAACCGCGCAATTCATCGGTATAAAGCATCGGCAACTTCATTGATTTTCGCCCTCCTGAACATAATTGAAGTAAATTTCATCCAGTGAAGGCGACAGCAAAGAGACGCCTTCGACACGAATGTTCAGTCTGGCTATGGCTTTAACGATTTCGTTTATCGCTTCGTCATCATCTGCTTCGGTCTTAAGCGTTATGCGAATTCTGCCTGGTGTAGGCTGCTCAGCAGTTTTGATAC
This sequence comes from Candidatus Bathyarchaeota archaeon, assembly GCA_963831865.1. Lineage (GTDB taxonomy): Archaea > Thermoproteota > Bathyarchaeia > Bathyarchaeales > Bathycorpusculaceae > Bathycorpusculum. The sequence goes on from CAWHSP010000047.1 coordinate 32,262, forward strand.
CAGTTCGATGTCACCGAGTTTTTGCCAATGGTCACTGGCAGATGACAGCAATACCTCGACGATCTTCTGGGTTGTGAAACGTTTTTTTAGCTCGTTTAACGACCCGATTTGTTTTATTTTGCCGCGGTTTAAGATTCCGATTCGGTCGGCCACGTCTTGAACGTCGCTAAGAATATGGGAAGAGAAAAGAATGGTTGTTCCCTTGTTTGCCAGTCTCTGTACTATTTCTTTGAATAAATGACGGCTTATCGGATCAAGTCCACCTAACGGTTCGTCTAAAACTAGTAGTTTAGGTTCATGAAGTAGTGCTTGAGCTAAACCAACTTTCTGGGTCATACCGCCTGAAAGCTGAGAAATCTTCTTTTGTCTAACGTCACTCAGACCCATAACATCAAGGAGTTCTGGTATTCGAGCTTCAACTTTATCTTCACCGAGGCCAGAGAGTTTTCCAAAAGTTACTAAGGCTTGGTTTACTGTTCGCCACTCTTGGAAAGCTACATTTTGTGGAAGATATCCCAGCAGTTTGTGGATTTCGTCTCTCTGTTTGGGCACTTGATAACCGCCTATTGTGACTTCCCCTTGGAAGTCACTGATTAAGCCGACGAGGATTTTCATGGTCGTTGTTTTGCCGGCGCCGTTTGGTCCAATGTAACCAAATATCTCGCCTTCCTTAATGTCAAATGAAACGTTATCCAATGCACGAAACGCACCGTATTCTTTGGTTACATTTCTTAGGTTTACAAACCCGGTGTTGCTGGTCAATGCTTGCATCCCTTCAAGCTGACATTTACTTTACAGTTTCTTTTATGTCCTTTGACTAAGAAATGCTGAATTCGAGGACCTCTATTTTTAGTCAAAACCTTGACTAAGTTTAGTCAGGAAACTTTGACGAAAAGGTATTTAATTCAAATTGAAGTCTATGAGAATTGTTGGTTAAACATGAACAGTAAGTCCCCAAAAAATCCGGCACTATTTGTGTTTTTCATTTTTCTTTCTCCTTAAGTTTGTTCGTGCTTAACCATCGTTTCCCTTTATGAAAAGCTAAAGTGGTTCGATTTTATGAAACGGTTATGGCTTAGCTGTTTTTTTGAACCATGCGAGACCTATTATGCTACGGTTATAGCTGTTATGGCGGCTAGTGGATTAATGCTTTGAATTGTCGTATTGGTTTTAGAGGCTATCGTTATAGCTATTATTAAAATTATAAATGCTGCTGTACCAATAGCTATGTTTTTGTTACTCATGTTTGAGCCTCAAATCTGCTTCTGTATTCCTACTGTATTTAGCGGGTTGTTTTGATT